>NZ_JAMYRN010000011.1:0-208062 GCF_040321435.1 Mesorhizobium sp. M0410 | reverse complement strand
ATCTCCCCCACAAGGGGGGAGATTGGCAGCTTCGCTGTCTGCTCTTAAATCAGCTTCTCCAGCGTGATCGGCAGGTCCCGCACCCTTTTCCCGGTGGCGTGGAACACCGCGTTGGCGATCGCCGGCGCCACGCCAACAATGCCCAGTTCGCCGACCCCCTTGCCGCCAAGCACCGAGGAGTGCGGATCGGGAATACCGACCGAGATCACCTCGATATCGGGAATGTCGGCATTCGTGGCGATGAGATAGTCGGCGAGATTGTTGTTGACGATGCGCCCATGCCGGCGGTCGACGATGCCTTCCTCGAGCAGCGCCTGGCCGATGCCCATGATGATACCGCCCTTCCACTGGCTTTCGGCGAGCTTGGGGTTGTAGAGCCGGCCCGAATCCAGCGCCGACACCACGCGGGAGACGCGAACCGTGCCAAAGTCCTCGTCGACGCGGACTTCGATGAAATGCGCGCACCAGCTGTGGCGGGAATAGTCGCCCTCGGTGTGCGGCAGCGCCATGGCTATGGTGGTGTAGTTCTTGTAGCGGTCCTCGACCGTTGAATTGGCCGGCATGGTGTCGCCCTTCGCCTCGATATGCTCGCGCCCGACGCTGCTGAGCAGTTCGGCGATGGAAACTTCAGGGCCGTTGCCGCGCGGTGAAGCGATGCGGCCATTGGCGACGACGAGCGTGTTGGCCTGCAGCGCATGGAACGGCGAAGCCGGATCGCTGATGGCGAGCCCGATCAGTTGGTCGAGCGCGGCACTCGCCGCCTTGTGGACGGCGCCGGTCATCACCCCGGCCAGCCGCGAACCGCCGGTGACGCCGGCACGGGCATAGCGGGAATCGCCAAGCTTGACGACGACGTTTTCCGCCGGCACGCCCACCACCTCGGCGGCGGTCTGCGCCAGGATCGTGTAGGTGCCCTGCCCCATGTCGATCGATGAGCTTTCGACCTCGACCGAGCCGTCGGCGAGAATGCGCACGACCGCCTCGCCATAGGCGCGCCGCACCGGGTAGGTGCCTGCCGCGACACCCCAGCCGATCAGCTGGTTGCCGTCGCGCATCGAACGCGGCCGGGGGTTCCGCTTCGACCAGCCAAAGGCTTCGGCGCCGGCCGCGAAGGCCTCACGCAGCTGCCGTGTCGACCACGGCTTCTTCGCATGCGGATCCTGCTCGGCATAGTTCCTGAGCCGGATTTCCAGCGGATCGATACCGACCTCATAGGCGAGTTCGTCGATGGCGCTTTCGATGCCGAAGGCGCTCGGGTTCTCGCCCGGCGCGCGCAATGCCCCCGGCACCACCGTGTTGACCCGCACGACGTTCTGCCGCGACGAGAAATTCGGCGTCGCGTACATGACCGAGGTGACCGAGCCGAGCGGCTCGACCCACATGCCGTCGACCGAGGTCTCGTTGACGCCGCGATGCACGATCGACTGGATCTGGCCCTCCGCGTTGGCGCCGAGCGCCACGGTCTGGCGCGTTGCCGCCCGTCCGCCATAGGCGGTGAAGGTCTGCGGCCTGGTGACCGCCAGCTTCACCGGCCGTCCCAGCATTTTCGCGGCGACTGCCGCTACAGCGCCGTAGCCATAGGCAAACGCCTTGGAGCCGAAGCCGCCACCAATATAGGGCGAGATCAGTCGTACATTCTCGAACGGCACGCCGAACCATTCGGCATAGGTCCGCGCCATGCCGTCGAGCCATTGGCTCGGCTCCCAGACCGTCAGCTGGTCGCCCTGCCACTTTGCGATCAGGCCATGCGGCTCCATCGGCGCCTGGTATTCGCGCGGCGTGTTGTAGGCGTTGCAGATCCTGACCGGAGCCGAGGCGAACGCTGTCTCCGCCTCGCCCCATTCCTTGGTCATCGCATCGACCGGGATGCCGTCGCCGGCCTTTGGATCGCTGAGGTCGACGATCGCCGGCGCCTCGTCATAGGCAATCTTGACCAGCGCTGCGGCCGCGACCGCCTGCTCGAAACTCTCGGCCACCACCGCCGCGACATGCTGGCCGCTGAAGGTGATGTCGCGCGCCAGCGGGCAATAGGCGACGTCCGGCGGCGGCGTACCCAGCCAGTCCGTTGCGGTTCTCAGCGGCAGGATATTGTCGGGCGTCAGCACCACCAGCACGCCGGGCGACGCCTTGGCCGCGCCCGTGTCGATCGAACGCACCCGGCCGGCGGCAATGGTGCTCTCGACCAGCACCGCATGGGTAAGCCCCTCGAGCTGCTGCTCGACGGCGTATTTGGCGGCACCGGTGATCTTGGCCGGGCCGTCGACGCGCGACAGCCGGCCGCCGACCTGATCGGCGAGGACGGTACCGTCCGAAGCGTCGCCGCGTTTGGCATCGCCGGGTCTTGTTCTCAACTCGTGAACGGTCATGCCGTTTCTCCCATCTTGAGGATGGCGCGGGCGACGACGCGCGGCGCCAGTTCGATCTTGTAGTGGTTGGCGCCATGGTCGACGGCGCCCTCGACGGCGAGCAGGCTGGCTTGCCTGACGACCTCCGGCTCGAGCATTTTGCCTTTCAGCGCCTCTTCGACGGCAAGGGCGCGCCATGGCTTGGTGGCGACGCCGCCAAGCGCGACGCGCAGATCGCGAATTGTCCTTCCGTCGGCCTCGAATTCAATGCCGACCGCAGCACTTGCCGCGGCGAATTCATAGGACTGGCGGTCGCGGACCTTGAGATAGGTCGAGCGGCGGGCGGCGGCCGAAGCGCGAATGCTGATCGCGGTGATCATCTCGCCGGGCTCGATCGCATGTTCCCTTTCGGGCGTGCTGCCCGGCAACAGGAAAAAATCATCGACGGCGACCTGACGGTCGCCGAGATGGACGATCGCGTCGAAGGCGACGAGTGCAACCGCCAGGTCGCCGGGATAGGTGGCGATGCAGGCCTCGCTGGTGCCGAGCACGGCATGGCCGCGGGTGACGCCGCCGATCGCCGAGCAGCCGCTGCCGGGCGAGCGCTTGTTGCAAGCGGGGAAATTCGCCGGATCGCGGAAATAGGGGCAGCGCGTACGCTGCATCAGATTGCCGCCGATCGTCGCCATGTTGCGCAGCTGAGCCGACGCCGCCTGCCACAATGCTTCCGAGACTGCGGGGAACCGACTCTTGATATCGGCATGGTCGGCGACGCGGCTCATCCTGGCCAGCGCGCCGATCGTGGCGCCCCGGTCATCAACGGCAATCGTGTCCAGTCCCTTGAGATGGGTGATGTCGACCACGGTCTCGGGTTCGGCAACGCCGCATTTCGCGAGATCGACAAGCGTCGTGCCGCCGGCCAAAAGCATGGCGCCGGGAAGTGCTGCTGCCTCACGGGCTGCATCGACGGAGCCGGCGCGGAGATACGAAAAGTCTCTCATGACGCGGCCTCCATGGCCGCCTGGCGCACGGCGGCGACGATATGCGGATAGGCGCCGCAGCGGCAGAGATTGCCGGCCATGTATTCGCGGATCTCCTCATTCGAGCCGGCATGGCCTTCGCGAATGCAGGCGACCGCCGACATGATCTGGCCCGGCGTGCAATAGCCGCACTGGAAGGCATCCTGTTCGAGGAAGGCGGCCTGCACCGCATGCAGCGTGCCATCCTCCCCGGCAAGCCCTTCGATGGTGGTGATGTCCCTGCTTTCAGCCTGAGTGGCAAGCGTCAGGCAGGCCAGCACGCGCTGGCCGTCGATATGAACGGTGCAGGCGCCGCACTGGCCCTGGTCGCAGCCCTTCTTGGTGCCGGTCAGCCCGAGATGGTCGCGCAAGGCGTCGAGCAGGGTAACGCGCGGTTCGACCTCCAGCTCATGTCGATGTCCGTTGATTCGAAGTTGGATTGGAGTTCGGGTTTTGCTTGTCATGGGGCGTCTGGCTCCAGTTGCTTGACGCGGGAGGGGATGATCTGGTGCCCGGCCGGCGAGCGGCAAGATCAGCTTATGGCTAGGTGAGCTAATCTCCCCCCTTGCGGGGGAGATGCCCGGCAGGGCAGGGGGGGTCGGTTCGACTTGGCGCGAGCTCCGGGAGGGCTGCGGCTTGGGAGGTCGAAAGATGTGACATACCCGATCCCGTGATTACATGAGAAAGGCGCTCCACAATCGGAGGCGCCTCCGCTTATTACCTAAGGGCCTGCCCTGCCCTGTTCAAGCCCCGGATCGAAATTGATCGAAACTGGAGAAAATTGGCAGGGCAGCCGGCCGTCATGCCTGGAGACAAAAAAAGCACCACCGGCCCAAGCCGGTGGTGCTCTCTGAACTGTCTGTAGGGGCAGGACAGTCCAATGATCCTGAGGGGATCGTGCTCAACGTGGGCTCATTTTTGCCCCACGGCATCGGCCGAACAGATGAGGAGTGCCAGCCGCGAGGAAATATCCTCCGTCGTCATCCACCGGACGTCATCCACCGGCCGTGCACCGGAGGGGGGCAAGATGCCTCGCCTGCCGGAACGCCGGCCCAGACTCGATCCTGTGATTATATTTACTTGCGATTATATTTGTCGGAGACGTAACGAAGGTGGAAGCGTCTGCGTTCTTGAAACGGGGCCTGCCTGTTCGGTTATGCTTCGGATCAACACTGGAGAAAAAATTGGCCGCGGAGCCGCCCGTCATTTCTGGAGACAAAGCCGAAGCCGCCGTTGCAAAACCGCTGCGCGCCGACGCGCAGCGCAACCGCGATGCGCTGGTCGAGGTCGCGGCAAAAGCCTTTGCCGCGCAAGGCGTCGATGCCTCGCTGGAGGAGATTGCGCGCCAAGCCGGCGTCGGCATCGGCACGCTCTACCGGCATTTCCCAACCCGCGAGCACCTGGTCGAGGTGGTTTATCGGCGCGAAGTGGAAGGACTGTGCCAGGCGGCCGACGAACTCGCCCGCGATCATGCGCCCGACTTGGCGCTCGAACAATGGATGCAGCGCTTCGTCGACTACATCGCCACCAAGCGCGGGCTGTCGACAAGCCTGCGCATCCTGCTCACGACCAACTCAACCCTGTTCTCCGACGTTTCGGGCAGGGTGACGCTCGCCTTGCGGCGGCTGATCGATGCCGCGGTCGCCGACGGCTCGATCCGCGGCGATGTCGATGCCTCCGACGTGCTGCATGCGCTGGGCGGCATCTATTCGGCCCCGGACACCAAGGACTGGCGCGACCGCTCGCGCCGATTGGTGTCGCTGCTGATGGATGGGCTGCGGTTTGGAGCGGCCAAATCCGGCCCATCCAAGGAATAGCGAATGCAGTGACTGTCCTTATTTCAGCGAGATGCTCATACCGCTGAGATCGGCATTGACTTGCAGGCCTACCTGCCTGCCTGTGAGTTCGAGTTGGGCACCCTTGTCATTGGTCATGACGATCACCTGAGCTCCTTTGCCGAGCGCGCCGCCACCGCCCGCTGCGCCGTAAACCCCCGTTACATCCCGGGCGCGCCGTATGTGGCGCACGGTACCTTTGAAATAGGTCTTGGAAGCACCGAAGGCGAGGCCGCCCGAGATGCCGCCGACCGAGATGGGATACCGGCGACCATGGAAGGTCAGTGTGCCCTCGCCTCCGGCGCCGCCGATGAAGAAGGCCGCCTTGTAGATGGCGAAGCGGATCGTACCGCTGTCGGCATGTGCGACACTGGTAAAGCTAACTGCCGCCGCAGTTATGACGGCAACCGCGACTGAACGAAATCTGGACGAAATCTTCATGATGAGAACTCCTCAAGATCGCCGCATGCCCAGCCGGCCGGGCACGTCGGCGCCGTATCAAAGTCATAGCTGAACAGTCTCGCCCGTCATTGGTTCCAAGCACGCGGCCTGAATCCGGCTGCGAGAAGACCGCTACGAAACGAGGCGGACGGCGAGCGCAGTCCTGGCTGTAAGAACAGTGGCCGAATGGTGGGGATGATCGTAGGTGTTGAGGCGGAATGGTATTAGTCTGCGCTGTCTGGGGTTTCGGGAGCGCGGCAAAGGAATGGACTTCAACTCACGGCACGGCTACCTCCTGATCGGCGGCCTGATCCTGGTCGGTGCCGGGCTCCTGGTCCTTTCGCTGATCGTCAATCTTCGCGTTGCGCACAGCGTGCGCGACGACGTACGCCATCGTGAAAAGCTGCTGGAATATTATCGAAACATCTTTTCGCAGCTGGGCGTGATCATGATCGGGATTGGCGTGTCCCTGTTCATCTTCTTTTTCCAGCAGAATTATCAGGACCAGCGCAAACGCGAAGCGGAGCTCCAGCAGGTTCTCGCCAAACTGGCGGCGCGTGTTGCCCGCGGCAGCGCTGTCGTGGAGGCCCTCGGCGAATTCGACGCGCTGCTGGATGATGGTGGTGCTTATGTCAGTCCGGAACACGGCGGTGACAACGCCGCTGTCAGCGCCCACGGAACGGCGCTCGCCAAGCAGGTTTCCCAGATCCTTCTGGTCGAGCGCGACGTCGATGTTCAGGGGTTCGACATCCTGAATCTGTCGCGCGATTTCGAAGCATCGTTCGTCGTCAACGAGCTCAACCCAACGCTATGGTTCAACATCGTCCGGGACGAGAGCGACGTCAAATATGCCACCACCCAGATCGCCCTTGATTACAAGGACCTGCAGGATGCGATCGGCGGCGAGCCTATCGAGGTTGCGATCGCCAATCCCGAAAAGGAGCGGAAGATCAAGCAGGAGGTGCTCGACGTGTTTTATGATGCCGACCTCCTGCGCCAGCGCAGCAGGCGGTTTCTCGGCCGTGCGTGCTGGCTTTTCAGCAATGGCAAAAGCTTCGTCAAACTTGCACCGGCCAATGAGATCGAAGCCGATGCCAAGTCGCACCAGGAATGGATCGATCGGTCGAAAGGCTTCCTGACGCAGTTGAAGTCGGGAAGCGGCGATTGCTTCAAATTGCTCCAGTTCGGTCCGGCATCCTGAACCGGCAAGCATCGCCCGCCCCGCGGCGGCTAATCCCCCACGCGTTGCAGCGTGCCGAGACGATTGTCGTCGAGAAATTCGACGGTCATTGCCGACGCCTTGCTGTCGGGGCCGAGGGCAAAGCTGACGGCCGAAGGCCTGTCCGGCATCTCGGCATCGGGGAAGGTCACAAAGAGGTCGCGGTTGAAATGCTTCAGTGGATAGGACCGCGCACCGGCAGGCCCGACCCTGAGGACAAGAGCGTCTCCTTCGCCTGACACAACAGCATCGCCGATGAAGTCGTTGAAGTAACGGCCCGCATAGGCGCTGGCCGGCGCCGCCGGACTTGCTGGAGAGGGCGGCGCGGCATAGGTAGCCTTGGCCGCCGCAATCACCGGGCCGAACATGCCTGCATAGATATCATTCCAAGCCTTTACCTTGTCCTTCCCCAGCGTTCCGTCGAAGACGAGATCGGCGAAGCTGTCGGACAGTCCCTCCGGCACGCCTGTCGGAAAGGCGTTGGCGATGACGACGATGCCAAGCTTCTCCTCGGGAAAAAGCATCACCAGACTGCGGGCGCCGGCGCTGAAGGCGCCCGCATGACCCCAGATCGGTCCGTGCCGGCCGAATTCGACATTCCAGCCGAGGCCGTAGAAGGCCTCGCCTCCGGAGACGGGGTTCTTGCCGCGAACCATCAAGGGAATATGTGTCTGGTCCAGCGCATCGGCGGCAATGAGTCTCTTGCCGGCGTAGTCCCCGTTGCCGAGCACAAGGCGCATCCATTGCGAGAGGTCGCGTGCGGTGGAACTGACGCCGCCTGCTGGCGCCTGCGCATCCGGATAGCGCTGGACCTTGGCGGTCCACGCGCCATCGATTTTGGCGTGGAGCTCGGCGCGGTTGGCGTGCTTGATGAAGTCCGAATGACGGGAACTGGTCGAGGCCATTCCAAGCGGACGGTAGAGCTTCTCTTCGGCGACCTCTTCCCATGATTTGCCTGTCGGCTTCGCGGCCGCGACGGCACCCTCGGTCAGTCCGAAATTGCTGTAGGAATAGCCCGCGCGAAAGCTGGATGACGGCGACACGAACCGCAGGCGGCGCAGGATCTCCGCGCGGTCATAGCCGATGTCCTCGAGGTCGTCGCCGGCGGTGCCGGGAAGCCCGCTGCGGTGTGCAAACAGATCGCGGACCGTGAGTTCGCTGGTCGGATAGGGCTGAGCGAGCCGGAAAGCCGGATCGAGGTCGGCGATCTTGGAATCCCACGAAGCGATCCCGTCGCTGACCAGCGCCGCCACGACGGTGGCGGAGACCGGCTTGGAGAGCGAGGCAATCTGGAAGACCGTGTCGGCATCGACGATCTCCGGTTTTCCGGCTTCGCGATGCCCGAACCCCTTGAGGAAGATCACCTCGTCGCCGTGCACGACGCCGATGGCCAGACCGGGCACGCTACCATCCGCGACGACGCCTTCGGCAAGCAATTCGAGCTTCGACATGGCTGCGGCGATCCTGTCGGGTGGGATGGTATCGGCCGACGCCGCCTTCGGCAAAAGCACCATGATTGCGATGAAGGCCAACATCCTCCACCGGAGGTGATTCCGGTTTGTGAACCGCCGCATGCTCAGCCCCTCCGCTTCACCGGCGTGCATTATTGCAGGCCGACGCAGGGAAGGCCAGCCTCACGGTCGACCCGCCATCCATTGACGGATGTCCGCTTCACACCAGTCGAAATTCAGACAGCCGCGCCTGAGCTAGGATGCAGCGCGCAGGCGGAGGCGCCGCCTGCCGGCGCGGGCCTTCTCCGCCGCCGCGGCGGTGATCTCGACCACGCCGTCTTCACGCGGTCTGGCGTTGGTGACCTTGTGGAGCCGCTCATAGGGCAACAGTTCCTTGACTCGGGCTTGAAGCGACGCGACTTCGGCTCGCAGATCCTCGCATTCCTGCCTCTGGACGTCGAACTGTATCTGTTCAGATGCCTGTTGCAGAGAAAGCTGCGAAAAATTTGCGCTGATTGCGGAAAGGTTCATCTTGTCGTTTTCGCTCTCTTTCATGAGAGCAGACAATTTTTGCTCGACAATTTGCCTTTCGGCCACCGCGTCGCTCGCCTGGGCCTTGAGCATGGCGATCTCGCTGGCGGCTTCGCTGTTCTGGTTGGAGGCGGCCTCCAGCCGCGATCGAAGGTCCTCGATTTCAGAACGCAGGCCGGTCATCTCCGCGACACTGCGTGCAAGCTCGGCTTCCCTGTCACCGTCCCTGAGGCGGGCTGCTTCCGTTATTTCCGATAGCTTCGCCTGCGCCATATCGAGCGATTTCTGCAGCCGCATCTCCTCTTTCTCGCTCTTGCCAAGCGCGGCCAGCAGTTCCGAAAGCTGCGCGGCATCATTGGCATGGACAGTCGAGAGTTCGTCCAGCCTGTGCCGGGCCTCGGCCTCCCGTTTCAGCGCCTTGTCGAGGTCGATCGACAGGCTGACATGTTTCTCCCGCAGCATTTCGTTCTCGCGCGAGCGTCTGTTGGCCTCGACGGCTCTGGCCGAGAGTGTTTTGACAAGCTCGCCGAACTCGGCCTCGCGTTTTGCGCTCGCATTGCCTGCCACGACGAGTTCCAGCCTTGCCGCAGCCAGCGCGCCGCGAAGTGCTTCCTTGTCCTCGACCAGGCTCGCCTCGTGCTGCTGCAGGGCCTCGATAGCGCTGTCGCGCTCGCGCTGCTTTCTGGTTGCATCGTGGAGCTGTTCGGACAGCACCCTTTGCTGCGCCATCAGGCCGGTATTTGCCAGCTCCAATTCGTTGGCGCGAAGAATGTCGCCGTGGAGCAGTTTTAGAAATTCGCCCGTCAGATGATGCGAGGTCGCGATCTCCGACAGTTTCGCATTGATCTCCCCCAGATACTCCTGCGCGTCGTGAAAGAGCCCATCGACCGCGCTTAAGGCAGCCAGCCGGGTTTGCGTATGGGGGGACAGCCTTCGTGCGGTCTCGAAGGCGTCCGCATTGGCCTCGATCTGCGAGCTGTCATCCGTTGCCGCGAGATTCTTATCCGATTCCGTCTCATCCGGCACGGTGACGTCGTTCAGCGGCGGCTGATCGTCCACGTTGAGACATTCGCTAAACGCATCCGCCAAATCGGTTTCGAGCTCCTTGAACGCTCTCTCCACAGTCTCGGCACGCTTGATCAAACCTTTGAAATTCATGACCGAATATCCCTCTCGTGCAGCGCCGTTAAGGAGCGGACTTTCAACACTTGACCTCGCCTCCCCGAATAGGGGTTCATCTCCTGACGTGCGCTCTGGCCGACGCAGGCTAGGGACAGGCTTGGCCACTGTCCTCGTGTGTTTGAATGACGCAAAGCCGTGTTCTGCGGCGCTCCATACCCGAAGCGTTGGCACCGCTCGCAAAATGCCACTCATTTCACCCGAAACGAATATCAAGCGGCGCAAGCCTGAGAATCGCCTGGTAATTGTCTTAAGGACCGGCCGAGCACCTCGGTGTTCTGCAGCAGCTACAAGGTCACGGCCTAAGACGACGCGTGTCACTGCCGAGAGGCCTGACCTAATAAATGATTGTGTTGAATACGTTTCGCTGATTAGCTGCTGTGAATAGACCAGGGACAAGACCGACAAAATGTTGTCCCGGGAGGACCGCGATGCCGGTGCTTGAGGTTCGCCACGTCTCCAAGAATTTCGGGGCTATCCAGGCCCTGACCGACGTCAGCTTCCAGGTGGAGCGAGGCGAAGTCGTTGGTCTCATGGGGGATAACGGCGCCGGCAAGTCGACGATAGTCAAGACGGTGGCCGGGAATTTTCCTCCGAGCGACGGCGAAATTGTAGTCGAGGGCGAGGTGTGCCACTTCCACCAGCCTGTGCAGGCCCGCGCCAAAGGGATCGAAGTTGTTTATCAGGACCTGGCGCTCGCCGATAACTTGACGGCCGCGCAGAACGTCTTTCTGGGGCGCGAGATCAAGAAAGGCTTCTGGCCGATCAGGATTCTTGACAAGCAGGCGATGATCGATCGCTCGGCAGCGCTGTTCAAGGAACTCAAATCGGAAACCCGGCCGCGCGACCTCGTCAGGAAGATGTCGGGTGGGCAGCGCCAGGCGGTCGCCATCGCGCGGACCCGGCTTTCAAATGCCAAGCTGGTGCTGATGGACGAACCAACGGCCGCCATCTCGGTGCGCCAGGTGGCGGAAGTACTCGAACTGATCCGACGCCTCAAAGCACAAGGAGTCGGCGTCATGCTGATCAGTCACCGAATGCCTGACGTGTTCGCCGTGGCAGATCGTATTATCGTCCTCAGGCGGGGCTCGAAAGTTGCCGACAAGCCAGCCGACAAAACGTCGCCCGAGGAAATCACTGGACTGATAACGGGGGCCATCCGTGGCGAATAGTGTTCAGGAGTCAGTTGGCGTTCAGGGCTCAGTCGAAGAACATGGCCGGCCGGTCATGTCGGATTTCGTTCCGACCAAGGAAAAAACAGTTCTCCAACGTGTGATTTCAAGTCAGCCCTTCTGGGTGACGATCGCGCTCATCGCGCTCGTCATGTTGATGACTGCGATGGAGCCGAGCTTCGGCACCTCTGAAAACGTCGCCAATGTGACGCGCAATTTCGCACCTTTCGGCATCATGGCACTTGGCATGACGATCGTCATCATCACCGGCGGTATAGATCTGTCGGTCGGCTCCGTCATGGGTCTCGTGGTCATCGTCGCCGGCCTGTTCCTCACCTGGCACTATCCCTGGTACGTCGCCTTCGCCATGGGCCTTTTCTCCGGTCTGGCCTGTGGCGCGGTCAATGGATTCTTTGTCGCCTATGTCGGGATGCCGTCCTTTGTGGTCACCCTCGGCATGCTGTCCGTCGCGCGCTCGCTGGCGGTCGTATTCTCGGCCAACCAGATGCTCTACCAGTTCGGGCCCGATGCCCCGATCGTAAAGGCAATCGGTCAGTGGAAATGGCCGCGGCATGGTCTGGAGGACTGGGCACCGCATTGGATACCAGAACTGTCGTCACAATTCTGGACCATGGTGATCCTGGCCCTGATTGTCGGCTTCGTGTTCAACTTCACTGCCTGGGCCCGGCATCTCTTCGCCATCGGCGGCAATGAGGAGGCGGCACGGCTCACCGGCGTTCCGGTCAACTGGATCAAATTCCAGGCCTATGTCTTCTCGGCTTTCACCGCCGCGCTCGCCTCGCTCCTGCTCCTCGGCTATAACGGCTCGGCCATCAATGCCATGGGCCAAGGCTATGAGCTGCGCGTTATCGCCGCGACAGTCATTGGCGGCGCCAGCCTCATGGGCGGCGCCGGCACGGCCTTCGGTGCGATCATCGGTTCCGCCTTCCTCGAGGTGATCAGGAACGCGCTGCTGATGGCCGGCATCGATTCAAACTGGCAGGGTGCCTTCGTCGGCGCCTTCATCGTTCTTGCGGTTCTCTTGGGCATGCAAACCGGCGGCAAATCGATTCTCGCCGCGTCGCTGGCAGTCTTGATGCCCAAAAAACGCCGCTAGAAACCCGCCGGCGGGAGGCTTGCGGGACATCACACCAAGGAGGAGAACGTCACATGAAAAAACATCTGCTCACGGCCGCCGTCGCGCTTGGCGCAATGGTGCTCGCCGTTTCCGGCGCCCAGGCGAAATACACCTTCGCCCTGGTGCCGAAGAACATGAACAATCCTTTCTTCGACCAGGCACGCGACGGCTACAAGAAGGCCGAGGCCGAATCCAATGGCGCTGTGGAGTGCATGTATATCGGTCCCGGCGAACATGGCGGCGGCGACGAGCAGGTGCAGATCGTGCAGGATCTCGTGGCCAAGAAGGTGGACGGCATCGCCGTGTCGCCATCGAACGCCGCGGCGATGGCGGTTGCGCTGCAGGCCGCCAAGGAGGCCGGTATCCCGGTTCTCACCTGGGACTCCGATCTCCTGCCCGAAAACAAGGATCTGCGCGTTGCCTACATAGGCACCCACAATTACGAGATCGGCGTGAACCTCGCCAAGCTTGTCATGCAGATCAAGCCCAAAGGCGGCACGATCTGCATCCAGTCCGGCGGCGCCGCGGCGGCCAACCACAACGAGCGCATGCAGGGCATTCGCGATACGCTTTCGGGCACCAAATCGGCGGCCTCGCCCGGAGATCGGCTGACAGGCCAGAACGGCTGGACCGAAATCGAAGGCTGTCCGCTCTACACCAACGATGATTTCCCGCTTTCGGTGCAACAGTTCGAGGATATCATGGCGAAAAACCCGAACCTCGACGCGTTTGTCCCAACCGGTGGCTTCCCGCAGTTCATCCCTGATGCCAACCGCGCCGCCGTCGCACCGTACAAGGACAAGATCGCCTCGAAGGCCCTGGCCCTTGTCGTCGCCGACACGCTTCCGGTACAGATCGACCAGATGAAGGAAGGTTTCTCGCTTGGCCAGGTCGGCCAGCGGCCGTTCGAGATGGGCTACAAGACGATGATGGCGCTGAAGGACATGAAGGACGGCAAGGCTCCGCCGGCCGACCCGACCTACACGGGCCTCGATGTCTGCACTCCGGAGACAGCCGACACCTGCGTCGCCAAATAGTGCTTTTGGGCGGGAGGAAACTCCCGCCCTTTTCCATAGGGGATCTCAATGCCGGAATTGTTCTCGCTCAAGGGCCGTGTCGCATTGGTCACGGGTGCCTCGCGTGGTCTTGGTTTCGCCATGGCCAAGGCACTTGCGGAAAACGGCGCGACGGTGGTCGTCAATGCCCGCGACGTGGCCGCCCTTTCCGCCGCGGCGGACAGGATAGGTGCAGAAGCCCTGCCGTTCGATGTCACCGATGCGGCGATCTCAAGGGTGTCGCTCGAAGGAATCGTCGAACGCCACGGCCGCCTCGACATTCTGGTCAACAACGCCGGCATCCAGCATCGTAAACCGCTGGTCGAATGGCAGGACGAGGATTTCAACCACGTGGTTGCCGTCAATCTTTCGGCTTGCTTCCGCATGATGCGCGACGCGGTGCGCCTGATGCTGCCAAACAAGTTCGGGCGCATAATAAACACCGGATCGGTCGCAGCGATCCTTGGCCGTCCCACCATTCACGCCTATGTGGCGGCAAAGGCGGGGCTACATGGGCTGACACGCTCAACTGCCGCTGAGCTGGGCCGCCACGGCATCACCGTCAACGCGATCGCCCCAGGCTATTTCGCCACCGAGCTCAACACCGCACTTATGCACGACGAGGCCTTCACCAAATGGGTCGAGGCACGAACCCCCGCGGGCCGCTGGGCCCAGCCTGAGGAACTCGGCGGAGCCGTAGTGTTTCTCGCCTCCGACGCTGCCGCTTACGTCAACGGGCACGTGCTGGCCATTGACGGCGGGCTATCGGTTTCCCTGTGATTTCAACCGGCGACACCGTGCCGACAGGGCGTGCCTGCTAGCCGCCTGAAATGACGACTTGCTGCATACGCTGCTAGCCCGGTCCCCCTGCGCGGACGCAGACGCCACACGATTGGATGACGCGCCGTATTGCAGCCGCCGACTTTCGATTCGCAGCGGGTTATTTCGACGTCTGGCGGCATCGATGCTTGATGCCGCCAATATTTCATTCCACACACCGGCCACGATGAGAAACGACATACGGGATCAGCGCCGGGTATTCGGGTGGGCCTTGCCCACTTCGATTGCCCTGCATCTGCTGATCGTCGCGTTTTTGTTGTTCGGACTGCCGGCAACGCTCTCGCAGCCAGGGAAGGAGCAGGCCATTGCGGTGGATATCGTGCCGCCGCCCAAACCGCCGGAAAAAACCAAACCTCCGTCCCCCGCTGAACCGCCCAAGACGGAAAAGCCGCCGGAAGCAAAGGTCGAGCCGACGGCGAGCCGTGAGGTCGCCGCGCAGAGACCTGTCTTCCAATTCGGTGAGAAGGACGCCGGTCCGCGCAAGTCTCTGGACGGCAACAGTGCGGAGGATGGTTCGGAACAACCGCCAGCGCCGCAAGATCCCAATAACCAGGATCTTGCACAGCCACCTGCCGTGACTGCGGTCGACGGGAACGACCAGGCTCCGCCGCCTGGCGCATCACAGCCGCCGAAGCCCAAGCCAGCGGATGTCGCTAACGTGCAAAAGCCGTTGAAGCTTGAAGAAGCGAAAAGATTGTTCTCGCAAGCAGCAACCGATGATCCGATCGCGACAACCGCCATGAAAAACGTGCCGCGCGCCGTACGAATCGGTCAGCTCTGCAACACGGAGCTCGCACAGCAATTGGTGCACGCGTCGCCCCCCTATTTCCCAGACAGCTTGCTTGAGTATCGGCTGAAGGCCGGCACGGTCATGAACGTCGCCAGTGCGCCGTTCCCCGCAAACGGGCAGTGGTACGATCTGAGCTTTCGTTGTGAGGTCGATCCGGACGCAACGAAAGTCGTGTCGTTCGCCTTCCGTGTTGGAAATCCGGTGCCGCGCAGTGAATGGAAGCGCCGCGGGTTGCCCGCCAATTAGGTGGTCAAGGCCACGGAGGCTGGCTGTCCGGCGCCATCAAATCCGGCTGGCGATGTCTTCGCGCGGCCCGGGTGACCGAACCAACACGCGCCAAAAATGGCTTTCGTCAGTGGCCGCCGAAGTCTAGCATACGGCTTTGGGAGGAGGCTTCGATGACTTCAAGTTTCAATGTTCACCATGCTGCCGGCTATGAGCAGCTCATGGGCCGCTGGAGCCAAAGGCTCGCGCCGCTGTTCATCGACTTTGCGGGCCTTAAAGACGGCGAAAAGATCCTCGACGTCGGTTGCGGCACCGGCAGCCTGACCTTCGCGCTCGTCAAGGCCGCTGACCTCCGTGAGGTCGCCGCGATCGACTTTTCAGGCGTTTTTGTCGAGGAGGCAATCCGGCGCAACTCCGATCCGCGGATAAAAATCCGTCAGGCGGATGCCTGCGCCCTGCCCTTTGAGGACGGCGCGTTCGACCGTGCCCTGGCCCTGCTCGTGCTCCATTTCGTGCCCGAAGCCGGCAAGGCAGTCGCCGAGATGCGCCGCGTCGTGCGGCCGGGCGGCGTGGTCGCGGCGACGGTATGGGACCATCTCGGCGGCATGCCGGGGATGCGCATGATGATCGACACGGTGGCGGTGCTCAGCGAAGGCGGACGCCAGCTGCGCGCCCGCTATTGCACGCAGCCGATGATGCAGCCGGGTGAAATGAAACGGACCTTTGTCGAGCAGGGTCTCCGCGACGTTACGGAGACCGAGCTGATGATCCGCATGGACTATCAAAACTTCGACGATTACTGGGCGCCGATAGCCGCCGGCGAAGGGCCGCTCGGCAAGTATGTGGCCACGCTCGATCCAGAAGAGCGGGCGCGCGTCGACGCCGCCATGCGCGACGCCTATGAGGCCGGCCGGCCCGACGGCCCGAGATCCTTTGCGAATGTCGCCTGGGCCTGCCGCGGTATCGTTGCCTGACCGGCCGGCAGCCGGGATGCATTCTTCGCATAGGAAGCATCGCTCTCCTCGCGCCGGCTTGTCCCGCTGTTGACGGGACGGCCTCCGCTTCGGCCCCGCTAGATCCGCCAAGGGTGGCTGCATTAGCCGATCCCGTAGACCAGCCTGACGCGGCCGTCCGAAAGCTGCTCCACTTTGCGCAGTTCGAGCCCACGACGATTTTTCGCCGTCCCAAACAGCGCCTTTCCTTCACCGGCGAGCAGCGGATAGACGATCAGCCTGAGCTCATCGACCAGCCCGGCATCGATAAGGCTCGCGGTAATTCGGGCGCCGCCCATAAGGTAGATGTCTTTGCCGGGCTTCTGTTTAAGCGCAGCGATATCCTCGAAATTCCGCACGAAGCGCGTCTTTGGCCAGGCGGCCGAAGTCATTGTGTTCGACAGCACATAATGCGGGGTCTGCGCGGCGAATCGGGCCCATTCGAGCTCGGCCGGCTTCGGCAATTTGCCGGTCATCGGCAGCGGCTTGTCGGGCTCGTTCTGGATGGCGCTCCAGTAGCGCTCGTAGCCGGCATACATGACGCTGCCAAGCAGGCAGGCGTCGATTTGCGGCGTCAGGCCATATTCGTCCGACCACGCGTCGACCCAATCGGCGTAACCCTCGGGCCCCTCCATCTTGCCGTCGACGGAGATTTTCATCCCAGCGATCAATTTGCGCATGACTTCCTCCATCAGGCTTGCGGGATGCAAGCACGTTTCATCGTTGCTTCGTGTTGCTGGCGGCGACCTCAGGGATGGACGCCGCGAGTTACATCAGGCCGGCAGGCGGCGATCGTATTCTTCCCGCAGGCGGCTCCAGCCGTCCCAGAACGAGGTCGGCGGCTTGCCAGCCAGGCGGGCGGCCAGCAGGTCGAGGTGCATGTGCCAGCCGGCCGTGATGTTGAGCTGGATTGCACGTTCCGGCAGGCGGCGATGGACGACGGTGAGCAGCACATCGCTACCCTTCGCCTCCAGCAAGAAGGAGACGCCGCCGGTATTTCCCCAGGTGATGGAAAGCTGGCGCGGCGGATCGAGTTCGGTGATCCGGCCCTCCATCCGATGCTCTTCGGGAAAGCCCGCGGGGCGCTGGCCAGGCGGGTCCGTCAGCTCGTCGTTACGCCAGACCAATTCGAACGAGCTGCCCGCCTTCATTTCCATCTGGCCCGCTGCCATCCACTGTCGGCGCAGGTCACTCTCAGTGAGATAGGCCCAGACGCGCTCGATGGGTCCGGGCAAAAGGCGCTGGATAGTGAACGTGGCGGGCTCGCTTAGCGCGCCATAGGCGTCGATGCTTCTCATCTGGTTCATTGCTCGTCTCCTTCTTTCGGATTGGGCGATTTCCTGGGCTCATCCTGGGCTTTGCGTGCGTCCTCTTCGCGAAGAAGGCGTTCGAGGACATCGAGACGACCTGTCCAGAAGCGCTCGTAGAAGCTGAGCCACTGATGGGCGCTGGCCAGCGGTCCGGGGGCTAGTCGGCACAGATGCGTGCGGCCCCTCACCTCTCGACGAATAAGCCCTGCGTTCTCCAGCGTCTTGATGTGCTTGGAGGCCGCCGCGAGCGACATCGCGAAGGGTTCCGCCAGCTGGCTTACCGTTTTCTCGCCATCGGCGAGATCGCGAAGCATGTGCCGGCGCGTGGCGTCGCCAAGGGCGTGAAAGACCGCATCCATCTGAGGTGTTTGTAATTCAACCATGTAGTTGAATATAGATGCACGCTTTGAGATAGTCAACCGTTTGGTTGAATAAATTATGTGAAGCGCCGCAGGGCGGTTTGCGCCATCGAGCGCATCGACGTGACGGGAGATACGGACGGCCCGCGACAGTAAGGGCGAGGCCCTTATTTGCCGTTGAAGAAACTGTGGATCGCGGCTTCCAGCTTTTCGATAAGCTGAGGGTTGTGGCAGCTGCCAGCCCAGATCAGGGCGTTTAGCCTTATTTCTTTGTTGATAAAGCTCACTTTCCCGGAATCCAGCAGGTATTCCGCGATCTCGTAGTGCCGCCCTTTGATAGCCTCGATGAGCGCGTTGTTTCTCCCCGTCTTGTCGGTCAGATTTACTTCCGCGCCATTCTCCACGAGCAACTTGACGACTTCGAGATGCCCGTTCTTCGCCGCCTCGATAAGAGCCGTTCTGCCGTAGTAGTCAGCTCGCGCGTTGATCTCTATTTGGGGGTGTCTCACGAGGCCTGAGATACACGAGTAATGTCCCTTGGCCGACGCAAGGCTCAAGGGCGTGCTCTTCCACTTGTTTCTGGCATTCACATCGATTTCCGGGTCTTCGATCAGCACCTCGACCACCGCTGTGCGGTCATTGAGGGCTGAAAGGTGAAGTGCAGACCAGCCGCCGTCGTCCGACTGATTGATGTCGGCGCCAGCCGCCAATTCCGATCGAACCGCATCCGCATCGCCTTGTTCTGCCGCGACCAGCAGGGGCGACCAGTCTCTTGCTCCTTCGGCTTCCAAGCTGTTGGTCAACGCAGTCGCCTCCTCGAATAATCCACAGAATACCACAGAAATCCGCGACAGCGGGATCGTCCTGAATGGAGTTCCCTGGAGTCCGTGGGTCACAGAGAGCTGTCGGCCCGAAGCGGAAGATCAGCGCTTCACGTCCGTCTCCTCACATTCTCCTGATATCGACTGGCTTTGGCGGCCATTCAGACTAGATAGAGCCTGCGCCGGGCGGAACGATGCAGAAGGACCTGAACATGCCTGAACAGATTACCCTGAAAAGACCTGAACAAATCAGATTGAACGACGGCTCCGCCATTCCGCAAATCGGCCTCGGCGTGTGGCAGGTCGATCCAGCCATCACCGCCAAGGTAGTGCGCTGGGGAATCGAGGCCGGCTACAGGCTGATCGACACCGCCGAAGGCTATCAGAACGAAGAAGGTGTCGGGCAGGCGATCCGCTCGGCCGGCGTGCCGAGAAGCGAGTTGTTCATCACCTCGAAACTGCGCAACGGCGCCCATCAGCGCGACGCCGCCTTGCGCGCCTTCGACGGGACGATGAGCAAGCTCGGCATCGAACAGATCGACCTGTTCCTGATCCATTGGCCGGTACCCAGCCAGGACAGATATGTCGAGGCCTGGAAGACGCTGATCGAACTCAGGCAATCAGGCCGCATCAAGTCGATCGGCGTTTCGAACTTCAACCAGGACCATCTCGAACGGATCATCGGCGAGACCGGCGTCACGCCGACCGTCAACCAGATCGAGCTCCACCCCCGCTTCCAGCAGCGTGACAAACGTGAATTCCACGACAGGCACAACATCCGCATCGAGAGCTGGAGCCCGCTGGGCAGCGGCCGGCTGTTGAGCGATCCGACGCTCGAAAGCATCGCCAGGAAACACGGCAAGTCGGTGGCGCAGGTGATTATCAGGTGGCACCTTCAGGAAGGGCTGATCGTCATCCCGAAATCGATCCACCAGGACCGGATCGCCGCCAATTTCGATGTCTTCGATTTCGAGCTGGAAGCGAAGGACCTCGAGCTCATCCGGGGCATGGATTCGCCCGACGGCCGCACCGGCCCGAACCCCGCCACCGCCGCGTTCCTGTTCTGACGAAGGCGGGCATCACCGCGGCGTTGGCATTCCTTTGCGACCCCTGTGTCCTGCCCTCTTTGGCACCACTTGGCATCTCCCCCCGGGGGAGATTGGCAGCTTCAACGGGAGCGCCGTTCTTGCAACGTTGGAGACTAGCGAAAAGCCGAGATGAGAGCCAATCTCCCCCCTCGTGGGGGAGATGTCCGGCAGGACAGAGAAGTGGTCGTTTCCAAGTTACAAGGGGGGCGCTGTCCCGCCGGTCTTGCCAGGGTTCTGCTGCCCATCCGTCGCTCACGGAACTCGCGCTTTGGCCACCCATTCAGGATGCAGCGGCGAGCCCAGTCACAATGCCAATGTGCTGGCCTTGGGCATCGATTTGGCATTTGCGCGGTGTCGTGGAGGCAATGGCGTGTGAGGCATTGTCAACGCTCTTTGGCGATCGAGGTCGGCGTTCTACGGCGCCCCCCTCTGTCCTGCCGGACATCTCCCCCACGAGGGGGGAGATCGGCAGCTTCGGCCCCAACGCGGTCCTGTAGCGACCGCGACAGCTCACCTCAGATCCCCGAGCCATCCAGCAGCGGGACATCATCCTCCTCCCAGGGGCTCGGCATCGAACCCTTGCTCAGATTGGCCGACGGCAGCGGCATCCAGCACTTCAGCTCCGGTTCGGCATATTCGACGATGCGTCCCGGAGAAGAGTCGGAAGCCCTCCAGCCTTCGCTGCCGAACTGATCGGCCCGGGCCCAGAAAGCCATGTCGACTTCGGCCGGCCCCTGTTCGGATGGCCGAACCGTGACAAGGATTCTGCTGCCGTCCCTTGGCGCACTCGACATGTGGCGCCACCGATCGGGCTCGTCCATCGTATTTCCTCCTGCGGAATTCACCTCGCACGGATAGTCGCTTCGCCTTCAGAAGCGGTCAACCCGAACTTTCAGGCTTACCCCCCGGAGGGAAGGATCTGGGGCAAGCCTCTGCTCCGCCAGGCCACGGAACAAGTCATGGCGCGCCGGGTTTGGGCAAAGTTGTTGAGGAAGCAAAATGAGATCAGCGGCGCGACCGATCCTTACGATCGTGGCATGGAAGGCCGTGCCCACGCCCTTCCATCCCAACCCGGTCCGATCGCAATGAGGCAGGCCGGTTCTGACCGTTCCAACTCACCGGAGGAGAGGAATGGCGGCATAGGCCGAGCGCTCGGCCTCGGCCTGATAACCGGGGCAGCCGACGACGATTGTTCTGCGATAGGCACCTATGCCAGCGCCGGCGCCCGCTTCGGACCCGACCTGCTTTGGACGGCTCCGGTGACGTTGCCGATGATGTATGCGGTCGTCTACCTGTCGTCGAAGCTTGGTCAGGTATCCGGGCGCGGATTGTTCCACGTCATCAAGGACTTCTATCCGCGGTGGCTGCTCTGGTCGGTGCTGTTGGGTGTGCTCGTCGGCAACACCATCGAGGCAGCGGCGGATCTTGGTGGAATGGCGGCCGCGATCAACATGTTCGTGCCATTTCCCATCCCGCTGATCGTGCTGTTCGTCGCCGCCATCATCTTCGCCCTCCAGGTCTTCGGCTCCTATACTTTGATCCGCAACATCTTTCGGTGGCTGGCGTTGGCGCTGCTCGCCTATGTCGGTGCCGCCATTCTGGCCAAGCCGGACGCCGCGGCCGTACTGCGCGGAACGCTGCTTCCGCGCATCGAATTCAACCGTGAGTTCCTGTCGATCCTGGTCGCCATCATCGGGACGACGCTGTCCGCCTATCTCTACACGTGGCAGTCCAATGAGGAGGTCGAGGAGGAGATTGCACAGGGGCGAACGACGCTCAGGCAAAGGAAGGGCGCTACCGACAGCGAACTCCGTCGCTCTCGCCGGGACATCCTCATCGGCATGATGTTTTCAAATCTCATCATGTATTTCATCATCCTGTCGACGGGTGCTACGCTCTACAAGGCGGGCCACCACGATATCGACACGGCAGCGCAAGCGGCGGAGGCGCTGCGCCCGCTAGCCGGCCAGGCCGCAAGCGTCCTGTTCGCCGCAGGCGTGATCGGCGTCGGTTTCCTAGCGGTTCCTGTCATGACTACCGGCGCTGCCTATGACGTGGCACAAGCCATCGGCTGGAAAAACAGCCTGCACGCCCGGGCTCGAGAGGCGCCCAAATTTTATCTCGCCATCGGATTTTTTACGGTGATCGCCGCCGGCCTCAACTTCCTCGGCTTCAATCCGATGAAGGCGCTGGTCTGGTCCGGCATAGTTCAGGGCTTCTCGACGCCGCCCTTGCTGCTGCTCATCATGCTGATGACGAACAGCCGCAGGATCATGGGCGACCAGGTGAACAGCCGCAGCACCAACATACTCGGTTGGGCAACGACCGCCGCCATCTTCTCGGCGACGATCGGCCTGGTGGCAACCTGGTTCATGTGATCAGGCAGGACAAAAGGACGCCGCCAGTTGAGTTAACCCGTCCCGCTTACGGATTGTCCCAGCTTTGCCGGTCCTGGAAATTCCACTACGTCGCCCATCGGCCGTCTGTATTGCACTGCGACAATTGCATCGATCAGAAGATCCACAGCCGCACGAGCCGTGCGGCTCGTCTCGTCCTCGCCGCTCAAATAATGGCTGGCTCGTTCAAGATGGAGGTGTGCGGCGGCAAAGTCGCTTGTCATCGGCTTCTCCCTGTTGCCCGCCGGCCGGCAGGATGGCCGCCTCGATTTACCCAAAAGCAAATATCCACAGCCGGATTTGAATCAAATTGGCTTGATTCACCGCAGCCCGAGGACAAGGCGCTGGCAGGCCTTTGCGTCGCTGCTCGATGCGCTGCGCCGGCGCAGTACGCCGCATTGAATGAACCAACTACGGCTGGTGTTCCGCAAACTCCGTTCGCTCAATGCGCTACCTTTGAAATTTTCTCGCTCTTTTAATTCTACAAACTCTCTAGACTTAACATAGATCATTTGGACAGGGAGCCAGGAATGTCGAAAAAGCTCGTGGTGGGGCTGTCGGGCAATTTGACCCGGCCATCGAAGACCAAGGCGTTCATCAGCCACATTGTCGGGCAGGCCGCAGAAAGCATCAGTGCGGCCTCCGCCGTCTTCGACATCGAGGATCTCGGCGCGTCCCTGCCGCAGGCAAGGCGCCTCGGCGACCTCGACCCAGCGGCGCGCAACATAGTCGAACGGCTGCTGGGCGCCGACATCCTGGTGGCCGGCTCGCCGACCTTCAAAGGCAGCTATACCGGGCTTTTCAAGCACTTCTTCGACCTGCTCGACCCGTCATCGCTGAGGGGCAAGCCGGTCATCCTTGCCGCGACCGGCGGCGGCGAACGCCATTCGCTGATCGTCGAGCACCAGCTGCGGCCATTGTTCGGCTTCTTCGAGGCGCTGACCGTGCCGACCGCGATCTACGCCTCCGAGAAGGATTTTGCCAATGGCGTGCTGGTGTCGGAAGCCATCCACGCCCGCGCCCGGCAAGCGGTCGCCGAGGCATGCCGGGTGACCGGGGTGCCCTACGGCGTCGGCCTTGCCGCCTGAGCGCACCACTGACCCGAGATCCACTCCCCATCCACCCAGGAGCACGCGGCGATGACCAGATCCACCAAATCCAGGCAAATCAAACTCGGCGCTTTCCTTCCCGGCGGCGGACAGCATATCGCCGCCTGGCGTCACCCCGAGGCGCCGGCCGATGGCGCCACCAGTTTCGAGTTCCACAAGCAGCTCGCCCTGACCGCCGAGCGCGGCCTGTTCGATGCCTATTTCCTCGCCGACAATCTGACGGTCGGCCTCGGCGCCCGCGAAGGCGGCAACGCCAAGATCGCCGGCTTCGAGCCGGTGACGCTGTTTGCAGCGCTGGCGCCGCTCACCACGCATCTCGGCTTCATCGCCACCGCCTCGACCACCTATGAGGAGCCCTACACGCTCGCCCGCAAATTCGCCTCGCTCGATCATCTGTCGAATGGCCGCGCCGGCTGGAACGTCGTCACTTCGGCCGGCGACGAAACCGCGCGCAATTTCAATCGTGAGACGCAGCCTGCCCACGCCGAGCGCTATGCCCGCGCCCATGAGCATGTCGAGACGGTCAAGGCGCTGTGGGACAGCTGGGAGGACGATGCCTTCATCCGGGACAAGAAATCGGGGCGCTTCTACGACAAGGACAAGCTCCACGACATCGACCACAAGGGCGCGCATTTCAGCGTCAAGGGGCCGCTCAACGTCCCACGCCCCGTGCAGGGACACCCGGTGGTGGTGCAGGCGGGGCAATCGGAAGACGGCCGCAAGCTCGCCGCCCACTCGGCGGAAGTCATCTTCACCGCCCATCAGAACCTGGCGTCGGCGCAGGAATTCTATCGCGATATCAAGGCGCGCGTGGCAGCGGTCGGCCGCGATCCCGACCAGGTGCTGATCATGCCGGGTGTAGCGCCCTTCGTCGGCCGCACAGAAGAAGAAGCGCGCGCCAAATACCAGCAGCTGAACGATCTCATCCTGCCCGAAGACGGCGTCGCCCTGCTCAACGGGCTGGCCGGCCAGACGCTCGACATCAGGGGCTATCCGCTCGACGGCCCGCTGCCGCCAAGCAAGGAAACCGAAGGCATGAAGAGCCGCCAGGCGCTGATCCGCCAGATTGCCGACGAGCACAACTTCACCATCCGCCAGCTCTATCAATGGGTGGCGACGGCCCGCGGCCATTATACCGTCATCGGCAGCGCCACGCAGGTCGCCGATCAGCTGGAGGAATGGTTCGGCAACGAAGCCGCCGACGGCTTCAACATCCTGCCGCCCTGGCTGCCCGGCGGGCTCGACGACTTCGTCGAGCTGGTGATCCCCGAACTGCAGCGCCGCGGCCTGTTCCGCACCGCCTATGAAGGCAGGACCCTGCGCGACAACCTCGGCCTCAGGCGGCCGGAAAACCCGTGGACCGCCGCCCGCTCGGCCGTGCTGGCCGCCGAATAATCCCGAGAAGCCCAATACTTTCCAGGCAAGAGGCAAGACGATGACTTTGCAGCACATCGAACAGGCCGTCAGCTTCGGCACGCGTGACAGCACGACAAGACTCGGCTCGGATTTCCTGCGCCTCGGCGGCCGGGCGGGAATTCGCTTCCTGTCGCGCTACGGCGTCCTCATCGCTTTCCTCGCAATGTGGCAAGTGTCGAGCAGCGCCGGCTGGGTCAACGCGGCCGTGCTGCCGCCGATCGACATGATTGTCGCGGCACTTTGGAAGGGACTGGCCGGCGGCACTCTGCTCGGCGACATCGCCATCAGCCTGCAGCGCGCCGGTCTCGCCTTCGCGGCCGCCGTGCTGGTCGCCATCCCGCTTGGCCTGTTCATGGGCCAGGTGCGCGCGGTCGAGACCGCGCTCGATCCCATCCTGCAGGTCTTCCGCCAGACCTCGGCGCTGGCGCTCTATCCGGTGTTCATCCTGCTGCTTGGGCTCGGCGAAGCCTCCAAGGTGTTCGTCATCTTCTGGGCGACGCTGTTTCCGCTGCTGCTCAACACCATCGGCGGCGTCAAGCAAGTCGATCCGAAACTGCTGGAGATGGCGCGCGTCTATGGTGCCAGGCAGCTCACCGTCTTCCGTCGCGTCGTGCTGCCCGGCGCCGTGCCCTCGATCTTCGTTGGGCTGAGGCTCAGCGCCACCACGGCGCTGCTGCTGTTGATCGCGTCCGAAATGATCGGCGCCAACAAGGGCATCGGCTTCCAGGTGATGAACGCGCAGTACAACTTCCAGATCCCGCTGATGTTTGCGGCAATCATCATCCTCGCCAGCCTCGGCCTGATCGCCAACCAGGCGTTGGTCAGCCTGCAGCGGCGGCTCTGCCGCTGGAGCAATGCCGTCGACTGACCACCCGCCTTTACCAGTCTCAACCAGGCCAGAACTCAAATCAGGAAAGACCCGGACCATGAAAATCACCCGTCGTTCCCTGCTTGCCGGCGCGCCCTTCGCCGCCGGCCTTCTCGCCGCCGGCCTGCCGCGCTTCGCCTTTGCCGAAGCCGCACCCGTCAAGTTCCGCTCCCTCGCCAGCCGCGGCAGCATCTCTCCGCATGAGCTGGCCGGCGAGCTCGGCTATTTCAAAGGCCTCGGTATCGAGATCGAGAATGTCGGCTATTCCGGCGGCGGCCCGGAATCATTGTTTGCGCTCGCCTCCGGCAGCGTCGATATCGGCTCGGCCGCAACCGCCGCCGTGATCAATTCGATCTCCGGCGGCAACGACTTCGTCGCCGTCTATCCGAGCAACGGCATCAACAGCAAGGTGCGCAGCGTCTTCTACGTGCTCGACGACAGCCCGATCAAATCGATCGCCGACATTGCCGGCAAGACCATCGCCGTCAACACGCTCGGCGCCCATCTCGACTACACCGTGCGCGAGGCGCTGCACAGCGTCGGCCTGTCTCCGGACGCCGCCAATCTCGTTGTCGTACCCGGACCGCAGCTCGAGCAGACCTTGCGCTCCCGCCAGGTCGACATCGCGGCGCTCGGCTACTGGCAGGCGACGTTTGCCGGGGCGCTGGTCGACAATGGCGGCGTGCGCGGCGTGTTCAACGACACCGACGTGCTGGGCGAGCTGGCCGGCGGCTTCGTCGTGCTCAGGCGCGACTTCATCGCCGCGCATCCCGACGCCGCCCGCAATTTCGTCGAGCAATCGGCGCGCGCCTCCGACTGGTCGCTGCAGAACCCCGACGAGGCGCGCAAGGTGCTGGCAAACATCCTCGATAAGCGCGGCGAGAACGGCGAGCTGGCGCGCTACTGGACCGGCTTCGGGCTGCGCCAGGGGGCCAAGGCGACGGACCGCGACATCGACTTCTGGGTCAGCGTGCTCGAGCGCGACGGCCGCCTGCCAAAGGGTAAGCTGAAGGCAGCAGATATCCTCTACCGGCCCGGCGAAACCAAGACCAACTGAGAAGGCCAACCGGCAAGACAATCAGCTGGGAGATGAGCGCGATGAGCGGCACAAGCGGCGGTGAGGTCAGCATACGCGACCTGTCCAAATCGTTCAGCATCGGCGGGCGTTCGCTTGCCGTGCTGAGGACCCTCAATCTCGACATCCGCTCGGGTGAATGCCTGGTCATCGTCGGCGCCAGCGGATCGGGCAAGACCACGCTGCTGCGCATCCTGGCCGGACTGGAGGCGGCCGACAGCGGCGGCGTTGCCATCGACGGCAAGCCGGTGCACGGCGTCGGCGCCGAGCGCGCGGTGATTTTCCAGGAGCCGCGCCTGCTGCCCTGGCTGACGGTGCTCGGCAACGTCGCCTTCGGCCTCGAAGTGCGCGGCGTGCCGAAGGCTGAGGCCGAGGAACGGGCGCGCTTCTACATCGCACTCGTCGGCCTCGCCGAATTCAGCGATGCGTTTCCAAGGCAGCTGTCGGGCGGCATGGCGCAGCGCGTCGGCATTGCCCGCGCGCTGACCGTGCAGCCCGAAATCCTGCTGCTTGACGAGCCGCTAGGCGCGCTCGACGCGATGACCAAGATCGGCATGCAGGAGGAACTGGCGCGCATCTGGAGCGAGGAGAACGTCACCATGGTGATGGTGACGCACGACCTCGAGGAAGCGATCTACCTCGCCGACAGGGTGCTGATCCTGCCCAAGGAGAAAGGCGGCGCGGCGCGGCTGATCGACATCGACCTGCCCCGCCCGCGCGAGCGCAGCGAAAGCCGCTTCGTACGCTACCGCGAAGAACTGCTGCGCGAATTCGGGCTGCACTGAAAGCCGCCTAAGAGGCTTGGATCCCGCGTCCCGCGAAGCGGGAGCGAAGCGGGGAGAGGTGTCTCGGCGAAGCCGAGACGGAGATGGGCCTTCCTTCGAGTGCCCTGCACTACGCTCTTTCCTGGAACCGGATTCCCCGCCTCGGCATTTCCTTAACCGGGAGGCAAAGGAGCGCGGCATGAAAGCTTTGTTCGCAATCTTTGGCGGCTTCGTCCTGACGCTCGCCGTATTCGCCAGCGGTCTCGCCTTCGCCACCTGGTTATTGATAGCCAAGCCGGTACCGCCGGCCGCCCCGGTCTCCAGCGTCGCCGAACTGTGGGCCAAGGATCCGCGCCCGGTAAACCCGGCCTCGCAGCGCCTCGAGCGCCTCCCGGCCCGCCCGGTTCCCGTTCGCACCTCGGAAGTTGATCGCACCTCCAAACCCGCCGACACCGCCGCAGCTTCGACACCCGACACCACCGGCTCCATCAAGCCGGCGGTGGAAGAGCAGCAGACGCTACCCGCCGCTCATGTCGAATGGTGCGCCAGCCGCTACCGCTCCTACCGGCCGGACGACAACCGCTACACCTCCTACAGCGGCCAACAGCGCCCCTGCATCTCGCCCTATCTCGACATCACCGATGACGGCAGCTACGTCGAGGCGAGCGATACATCGTCGGTGGAGGGCTACGCCCCATCGGATGAACCCGGCGACGCCGAGCTCTCATCCGATCACGTGCAATACTGCTTCAGCCGCTACCGGTCATATCGACCGGAAGACAACACCTACCAGCCATATTCCGGGGGGCCGCGCCGGCAGTGCGAGTAGCGCGGGCCGCGGTGGCTGGCGGCCGCAGTGCATGGCGCCTTGTGCGACCAACGATCACGCAGATTTCTCGGGTTGGCACGGCGTTCATCCGATACCCAAAGGAGAAATCAACATGGGCGACGACCGGGAAGACAAGATTCGTGAGCGCGCATACCAGATCTGGGAACGTGAAGGCGGGATCCATGGCGATCCCGAGCGGCATTGGCACCGGGCCGAGGCCCAGATCGACAGGGAGGCAGCCCTGCCGCTGACGGCAGGCGATGCCCTGCCGGAAACCCGCGAGGTCGCGAGCTCCGACGTCTTGACGGTGGAGGCCCTGGCGGTGCGCACCGGCATATCGGGCGAACAGGCGCAGGAGCTGATCGACAGGCTGGGCAACGACCGGGCGGCGATCGAGCAAGCCGCGCGCAACCTCAAGGGGAAGCGCCGGCCCTAGCCAGGGAGAGACAGATGATCAGAAAACTCAAAGACGGAAAATACCGCCTCTATTCGCGCAAGAAGGACGAAAAGACCGGCAAGCGCCGCAATCTCGGCACGTTCGATACCCGCGAGGCCGCCGAGAAGCACGAACGGGAGGTGCAGTACTTCAAGCGCCATTGAGGGCGGCGTGCCGTCGCTTGCCAGGCAGCCGCGCCGGAATGCCTGGCGGAACCTGAATTCCAGCCCGTAACAAGGCGTCGCGAAGCCGCTACCGCTCCTACAGGGCAAGGGACGGTCCTACAGCGGAGCGGCGCCCCTGCATCTCGCCCTATCTCGATGCGGTGCTGCCGACCGCGCAACTCCCCGCCGATGGCAGCGACTACGTCGAGGCGAACGACGCTTCGATGGAGGTCCCGCCGGATGAAACCGGCGCCGCCTGGCTTCCGCCCTACCACGTGCAATATTGCTTCAGCCACTATCGTTCCTATCGGCCGGAAGACAACAGCTACCAGCCCTATTCCGGCGGCCCGCGCAGGCAGTGCCAATAGGTGGGCGCTGAGGGCGCCTGGCGCGCGTCGGTCGGCATCTATGTGCTGCACCTTCCGGAAGTAGGCGATCTGTTACATGTGTCGTCGGAATATCGCGCGACGGGCGATAGTCTCCCAGTGAAGAATTGCTTGTACCGGCTGGTTGCAGATAGATGGTCTGCAATATTGGGGGGTGTTCGCAGTGGCTGAGGAAAAAGGCTATAAGCTGGGCGACGATCTGCCGAAATCCAACCCTTGGCGGGATGACCGTCTAGGGTATGCTCCGTTTGCAAAGCGGATAGCGACAGTCATCATCAAAATGACAGCACCAAACGGCTACGTGATCGGCGTTCACGGCCAGTGGGGGAGTGGGAAGTCGACCGCGCTCAACTTCATCTTAGAATATTTGAAGAAACACAACGCCGAGCACGAAAATGACCAGATAACCCATATCGATTTTCGGCCTTGGATTGTGTCCGGTCATCAGGATCTGATTCTCGCTTTCTTCAAGATACTGTCGGAGAGACTAGGACCGAAAGGCACCCGTTGGACGCGGTTTCAGAATTGGATTGCCGGGTTGATTAGCGGAACAACGGATAATCTGGTGGACGCTGCGGCGACTGTGGCCTTGACTGTCGACCCGAGCGGCGGTGCAGCTTCCGGATTTGCAGGCAACTTGGCAAAGAAGTCGGTCAACGCACTATTAGGTCGGTACCTCGAAAATCCGTCTTTGCAAACGGCATATGAGGACTTGAAAAGTCAACTTGGCCGTAGCGGCAGACGCTTTGTAGTCACGATCGACGATATGGATCGGCTAGAAAACAAAGACGTGAAATCGATCATGCAGATGGTAAAAAGCATCGGCCAACTGCCCAACGTCGTTTATCTTTTGGCCTACGATCGCGATATAGTCTGGGAAGCTTTGGATCACGGGACGGATCGTGGAAGACCGCGCTTCGCGGAGAAAATCGTTCAGCAAGAAATTGAACTTCCGCGGCCCGCCAAGAACGCACTTCTTACCATCCTTGATCAGGAGATCTCCTTTCTAACCGGCACGACTGAGGACACCTCGCGCTGGCACTACATCGTCCGCGACGGGATTCGGCGGTGGATACGGTCGCCACGCGATGTGGTGAAACTCTCCAACGCTGTGAAATTCTCTTGGCAAGCGTTGGAGGGAGAAATTGACGCTCAAGACCTCCTCGCTATTGAAGGGGTGAGACTGTTTGACCAAGGCTCGTTCAACTGGATTCGAGACAGCAGAGATTTTCTCTTCACGGAAGGGCGCTTTGTTATGGCGCAAGACGACGTGAGGAAGACCGCAGTGGAGGGCCTCAAACGGCGAATCCCCGACGAAGTCCAGCCGCAGGTCCTTCGGGTGCTATCAGTGCTGTTCCCGCAGGCGGCCAAATGGTTAGAAGGTCAGCAAGCCTCTGGTGATGAAGCCTTCATAGACGTGACCAAACGACGTGGTATTGGGAGCGAAGCCGGCTATGACGCTTACTTTGGTCTTCACCCGTCTTCCGATGCAATTCCTAAGGCGGTCATCAACGATCTTATGTCGAATCTGGAAGATGCCGACGCGATCGAGACCATCATTCGAAGCTACAGCGGAAAGAGAAATAGCCGTGGCGAACTGATGATCGCCAAGCTCCTTGACGAATTGCGCGTGCAGTACCGTGCAAGCCGTCCTGCGCAGCCGACCCAAGCCCTTCTGGATGCCTTGTTTCGGATCGGTGAAGACGTCATCGGTATTGATTGGGACGGTAATATGTTTGGGCTATCGCCGCGGGCACAGCTCGGGTTTCTTATTTGGAATATGCTGGAGCAGTGGGGGGTGGAGGAGGCAGGTAGCCACCTGATTGCAGCATTCGAAAAAGCTGCCTCACCAGCATTTGCAGCCGACATATATGTCGATCGTGGCCGTGAACTAGGCGTATTTCGCTCCGACTCCGGCGAACGGCCAGTAGTCAGTCAGGAGCATTTCGAGAAGCTCGGTGCCATTCTCATCACGAAAATCCAAGCCGCGGCTCACGACGGCACTTTGGAAGCCGCACCATTCTATTTTGACCTCACTAGGGCGTGGGCGCATATCGCTGGTGCGGCGGCTCCTAAGGCGTGGCTTGCTGCTGGTATATCCGAGAGCGCCGAGTTCATGGCGAAAGCCGGCAGAGGCTTGGTCAGTTATAGCGTTGGAACGAAAGAGCGCCGATATACAATGCGAGACGCTCCTGAGCCGCAGTTCTACGATTTGTCGTTGCTCGTCGAAGCAGGGAAGAAGCACCTAAAGTCCGACCTGAGTAAGGACCAGCGAAATCTGCTGACAGAGATTGTGCGCGGGTCCGAGCAACTGCTAAAGGGCCAGTCGCCGGAAGAGACGCGAGATGAACAACATGAAGGATGACGGCGCGTCAACCGCATCGCCCAACTGGATGTCCGGGTCTCGCCACCTCTGCACCCCTACCGCGCTGCCCGCCGGCTCTCCACCGCGTCAAGTCGCTCCTGCAGATGCCCATTCAAAACAATCATCTCCTTGAGCGCCTTCACCGCATCGCCCTTATGCCGGGCGATGAACCTGTCGGCGATGGCCTGCAGCGCAGCCTCCTGGCGGCTGTCTAGTGTCACGATGTGGTCCATGGCGGTGCCTCCAGCATTCCTGTTGAAATTGAACAAAACGGGAACAAAAATGTCAAGGGCGAATTGACTCCGCGAGGAATGCCTTCCTATTTGTCAGTAGGTGGGGCGGTTGCTCACAAATCGAGGAGAGCCGCGATGGGCAGACGAAAAAGCCGGTTCGACAGGTTGTCGGCGAGGGATGCGGAGGCGATCATCAGGGACGCTTTGAGCCTGCGCCGGACGGTGCTGTCGTCGCAGCTGCATCTGAAGGCGCATGGCGAGCTGTTCTGGCAGCTTTGCGGGCTTGTCGAGAAATTGCACGAGGTGCTGGCCAGCGTAGCGGAGAAGGAGCCCGATTATCGGATGGCGGAGCTTGGCCTGCTTCCCCTCCCCGAGGATTACTCGACCCGGAAATGAGCCATGGCCGGGCCGATGGACAGCGTTGGGCGTGCCGCCAAGGCCAACATGCTGCTTATCGTGGAGTGCGGCCACTGCTACCACGTCGGGCGCTTCAGGGCGAATGACGTGGCCCAGGTGGTGGGCTGGAACAAACCGCTGGAAGCGATCAGGTTCAGGTGCAAGCGATGCAGCCGCAAGGACACGACGGTGAAGACGCAGTTCATCGACCAGGATCATCCGCCCAAGGGCTACATCTGGGTGCTGCAGAAATTCAAGCGCTAAAACAATGAGCCTTGCGCCGGCGCCTGCTGCGGAAACTTGATCTGCGTCGCCGGCTTGTCGACGATCGCCAGCGCGTCATCGGGCGCCGTGCGCTGCAGGTGTCTTGCCTCCGACCATGGCGCGCTGAGCCAAGCCTCGGATTCTTCCGGCGTGGTCAGGATCACCGGCATTGCCTTGTCGTGGATCGGCGCGACCAGCGCGTTGGGCCTGGTCGTCATGAAGCCATAGACCTGGTGCTCGGCGGGGCCGTCCTTGACCTTGCGAATGCCCTGCCAGCGCGTCCACAGGCCGGCAAAGAAGAACAGCGGGCGGTCCTCGCCGAGTGCAAACCAGAAGTTGCGCTGAATGCCGGTCTCGGGGTCCTTGTCGCCGAGCGTCGGGCTGGGCTCGGCGAAGCTGGTGACGGGCACCACGCAGCGGTTCTCGATGCCGAGATATTGCTGCCAGTGGCCGTATTGCGGATTGCGGATGTTGGTGGTGCCGTAGTCGGCCTTGCCCTTGACCCGCTCCAGTGGCGCCGGCATGCCCCACAGCAGATTGGCTAATTCGCGTTCGCCGTCCGGCGCATTGCGCACCACCGGGCCTGGCTGGTTGGGATAGATGTCGATGGAGGGTTCGAGATTGCCGAGGATATCGCGCAAGGCGCGGGTCCACTGGCGAATGGCCTCCTGGCTGGTCGTGATATTGTAAAGATTGCACATTTCAGGCCGTTCCCGGATGCTCAGGCATCTTGTTGGAAACGGCCCGGAATTTCCAGCGCTGTCCGTCGGGTTGCTGACACGGCAGGCCGTGTCAGCAATGGTTTTGTGAGACCTACCGCGCCGATTGTCTCATAGCTTGTGCGGCGACTGCCGCGAGAAAAGCCCTGGCCGCGGCATCGCAGGCCGCTCGGGATGGACCCTTGGCGAAAAGGAGAAGCTCGGCGGCTCGCATGTTGAGCCCGTGCTTTCTCGCGAATGTGACCAGATCGTAGGGTTTGTTGTCGTAAGGCTCGTCGTCGTAGTCGATCGTCAGATCGTAGTTTTCTTTCATTTTCTTCCTCCCTTTAGCGATCTCCCCCCTCCTGTCGCTAACGCAAAATTAACGTCGATGGCGTCGGGCGAGTCCACCAATCAGAGATTGTGTAAGAAACGTACCGGGGCTGTGCGAGGTCAGATGTGCAGCCTCGCACCGGGTCCGGTGGGCAAGCGCCGCGTACCGACCCGATCGAAACCCGGCCTTCGGGCAGGCTAATTGTTAGGACGTTGATAAGCATTTGGTAATAAAAGGCGGGAAATGAAATGCTGGCTTGATCGGGCATCTATGATGCTGTCGTTCTCAGTGGGCCTGTGACGTGCGCATCAAAAGCCAGATCCTTCTCAGTATGATGGCCGCCGCGGCTTTGATCGGGGTGGTCGGCGGCGTTGCGATTTTCACGCAGATGGCGGCGATCAGGGCGTTGGGGTTGACCGAAGCGACCAATGTCGCGCGCGAACTGGCCAACACGATCGTGTTCAGGTCATCCGATGGGGCGCCGTCGCTGTTCGACCGACCCGACGCGCTCCGGGAGTTTTTGGAGCATCAGCACCATGGTTCGCGCAGGGATTTCCTGGTCGTCGATCGCAACAAGGTCCTTCTGGCCCACGCTTCCGACGAGGACCACAAGGTCGGCGACAAGTTCGATCACGACGCCGGCGATGAAGTCGGCCAGACTCTGAAAGATGGCATCTCCCGCAGGTTTGAGGATGCTCATGAGGCCAACGACATGTTGGTCGTTCCGATCGAACATCCCGAGGACACGATCATCGGTGCCGTGCTCCTGGAATACGACCCGTTGCTAGGCGATGCCGAACGGCGCACCAGCAACATGCTTTGGTTGGTTGGCCTCAGCGCGACAGCCGCCATGCTGGTTGCGGCGGGATTCGCCGCTGTACTGCTGCGTCGTTTCGGTACCGGCCTTTCTGGCATGATGGGAGGCATGGAATCGCTGGCCAAAGGCAATGCCATGACGCGTGTAAGCTACACCGGCAAAGATGAGTTCGGGCAGCTGGCGCACGGCTTCAACATGATGGCCGCCGAATTGGAATCGGCGCGGGCCCACATCGAGGATATCGTCGAGACGGCGGCTGAAGGCATTGCCGTCCTCGACGGTGATGGCCGGATTGCCAGCGTCAATCCCGCGGCGGTCTCGATGATCGGGCGGCGCGCCAACAAGATCGTCGGCCAGGAGTGGCGCTCGGTCATGACGATACGTGATCCGAAAGGCGACGAATTCGCCGCCGGGACGTCTCCCATCGAGCTGGCCTTGACCTCGGGCCGCCAACACCAGGGCGAAGTGCGCTTGACCAAATTGGACGGCTCGCATTTGCCGGTGATCGCGAGCTGCAGTCCGCTCAGCAAGTCGGACGGAAGCCTCGTCCTCACGCTCAACGACATCAGCGAACTGCGCCGCGCGGAGAGCGTTGTGAACGAGCGTGCCGATCAGCTGGCGGGGCTGAACCGCGAATTGCACGAGAAGTCGGAAACAACGTCCCGTCTGGTGAAGCTGGGGGAGCTGCTGCAGGCCTGCGTTACGTTTCCTGAAGCGTTTTCAGTGGTCGGCACCGCCATGGCCGAGTTCCTCGGCGGCTTAAGCGGAACCGTCCACCTGACCAGCGCCTCGCGTAACCTGGTGGAAGAGGTAGCGCATTGGGGCGCCGTCCGGTCGAGCGCTGGCCAATTTGCGCCGGAAGACTGCTGGGCGTTGCGGCGCGGCCAGGAGCATGTCGCCGGCCCGGGCATGTTGTCGCCGCGTTGCGCCCATATCACCGAGAATGGCGGCAAGGGTTACGTCTGCATGCCGCTGGCGGCGCAAGGCGAAACACTGGGCATCTTGCATTTGTGTGAACCGAATGCGGCGGACAAACCGCAATGGCTGGCTGAAAGGCAGCAGATCCTGCGCGGCGTCGTCGACACGCTGGCATTGGCGCTGGCCAATCTGCGCCTGCGCGAGACGCTGCGGCAGCAATCGATCCGCGATCCGAATACCGGTCTGTTCAACAGACGGTATCTCGAGGAGACCAGCAGCCGTGAACTGCGCCGAATGGAGCGCTCGGGTCAGCCATTGGTCGTCATGATGCTTGACGTCGATCATTTCAAACAGTTCAACGATACGTTCGGCCACGAGGCCGGTGACCTGGTGTTGAAGCAAGTTGCCGCCACCTTGATCGAGCATGCCAGGGATAGCGATGTCGTATCGCGCTATGGCGGCGAGGAATTCGCCCTTGTGATGCCGGGGTGCTCGCTTGAAGAGGGTGCTGAGCGGGCGGAGGCGCTGCGCCAGGCAATCAGACAGCTTCACCTGGCGCATCGAGGCAGGACGCTGGGCACTGTTACCGTTTCGTTCGGGGTGGCCGCTTACCCCGACCACGGAGCGGGCTGGGCCGAACTCACAAATGCCGCGGATCATGCGCTCTACGAGGCCAAGGGTGAGGGTCGCGATCGGGTCGTGGTTGCGCGCAACAGCGCCCCCGGCGAGCGACAAATCCAGTTGGTAACGGCTCCCAAAAAATAGCCGGACGCCATCTTGCCGCTGATTGCCAAGCGACGCTCGCACGAAGGCCAAGCCGGCCTCGTTGGGTTCGACTAAAGAATAAATCCGGCTAATAACACCGTAAGGAGCAGTGACAGCGGAACGGCTGCAAGACACCAGATCTCCAACGTGTTGTTTTGCCGCGGGTCCATCGTCAGCCTCACTTTTTTATTTTGTCATTGTGACACCAACGGTTGGCCGGAGGTAGCGGTTCCAAGCGACGCTGTTCATAGAGCACTGCCTGTGCTGCATATTAGCAACAGCTTGACGACCGCTGAGCCCTGTACCGCCTGGACAAGTTCAGTTGGCGCCGGATTGGATGCGCATTCCGCAGGAATGCAAGCGCCCTCCGCATCAGCCGTGCGGGGATCGATCGACGCCCATGATCAGCGCCGAGCCGCATGCCCCGGAACCCGATGGCTGCATCTATCTCCGGACGAAGTTTCGCTACCACCGAGCCGATCCGATCTTCACTCACAGCCAGCGATGCCCGTTCGCAGGGACCTAAGTCTGACCTGCCTGCGCAATGGTCCCGTGCACAGGCAACTTCGGGAACAACTGCGCCCGTCTTCAGTTGATGGCGTCACCTCCTCGAGGAGACATCGGCGCAGAATCAGTCCCTTCATGCGCTGATTGGGGTCCGCTCGCCATTGCTGGATTTGGCAGGCGGACCCTTGGTTCTGTATGGTCCAGATCGAAAGCGGGGTAAGCTCGGGATCACTCATCATCCCAGAAATCCTGCAGAGAGGCATGGCGGAGGGCTCCTCGCCCCTGAGATGCTTGGCTTTGCACCCGGCACGACGGCCAGAATGCGCGCAGCAGGATCGAGGCCTCAGCCCTCCAGCGCCTCGTGCTGGTAAAGCTCGTCCATACTGAGCGTCGCCAGCGCGGCGAACGGCGCCTGCTTTTTCACGCGGCCGTGGCTCAGGATCACCACGTCGTCGCAGAACGAGATGGTGCTGCGATGATGGCTGATGACGATGGTGGTGCGGCGGCCGGCGCGCGACTTCAGCGTCTCGACGATCGCCGCCTCCGACAGTCCGTCTACCGCATTGGTGGCTTCGTCGAGGATCAGGATATCGGGATCGCGCACCAGGGCCCTGGCCAGTGCGATCCGCTGCCGCTGTCCCGCCGAGAGATTGACGCCGCGGTAGCCGACGACGGTCCTGTAGCCTTGCGGCAGTTGCTCGATGAAGCCATGCGCCTCGGCCAGTTTTGCCGCGCGCTCGGCATCGTCGGATGAGGCCGCGTCCTGGCCGTAGACAATGTTTTCGAAAATCGTGCCGTCGACCAGTTCCAGTTCCTGGCTGGCAAGCGCAATGTGCTTTCGCCACTGGCTGGGGTCGATGCGGTCCAGCGGCGATCCATCGACGAGGATCCTACCGCTATCCGGTTCGACGAAGCGGCACAAAAGGTTGACGATCGTCGTCTTGCCGGCGCCCGACCGGCCGATCAGCGCGGTCGAGCGGCCGCTGCGGATATCGAAACTCGCCGCATGCAGCACCACCGCGCGCTGCTCCGAGCCGGAATAGGTAAAGGTGACGTCCTCGAACTTGATGCCTTGGCTGAGCCCGGGGAACGCTGCGCTGCCTTGCGGCGGCGCGGGCTTGTCGGATGGGTCCAGCATCCACGTCACCTCTTCCAGCGATCCGCTCAGGCCCTGCAGCTGTGTCCAGGCCATTTGCAAAGACCGCATATAGGGCTGCAGCCTGTAGAGCAGGATGACGAAGGCGACGATCAGCGGGAAGGAAACATTGGCGAACCAGGCGCCGATCACCACCGCCAGGAACAGCATGGCGTGCAGAACCTCGGTCAGCGGCGGCAACGCTCCCTGACGCGTCAAAAGCACGAACGCCGCCCGGCGCACCGCATCCGATGCCTGGTCGAATGCCGCCTTCTCGCGTTGCTCCTGGCCGAAGATGCGGATCAGCCGCCCGGCATGCACCAGATGCAGCATCTGTGAGGCGAGCTGACTGTTGCGGGAGGCGACGCTGCGGCTCGGCGCCTTCAGATTGGCGGACAGCATGGCGTGCGCGACCTGCACCAGCGCCAGGCCCAGCGTGACCAGCAACGTCATCTGCCACGACAGGAGCAGCAGGAAGGTGAGGAGGATGATCGCGGCCGATGCGTTGACGATTGCACCCAGCGTGATCTGGATGGCATCCGAGGCCCGCCAGGATTCGTTGGAGATGATGTTGAGCAGCCGTCCAGGGCTTTGCTGCAGGAAGAACGGGTAGCCTACCCTAAGCAGCTGCTCCGACAGCGCGCTGCGGATCGAATGGCTGGCCTTGCCGTAGATGAAGGTGGTCAGCAGCGTGTTGGCGTAGGCGAACAGATTTTTCAGAACGATCGAGCCGAGGATGGCGACCGATATGGCGATCAGCCGGTCGCGCTCGCTCAGGCTCGCTCCGACATGCTGGAAGACGGCGGAAAAACCAGCCATGCCGGTCTGCCCCTGTTGCCCCATGATTATGTTCAGCAACGGGATGATCAGGCCGATGCCGAAGCCTTCGAGCGCGGCGCTGAGCAGCCCGAGCACCACGACGGCCGGAAGCAGGCGCAACTGCTTTTGCCCGAGCGCGCGGCGCAGCATCGGCAGGCAGGGCGGCATCAGTCGCATGATGACGGATCACCTCGCTTCGGCATTTGCCTGCTGCTCCTGTCGCATTTCCGTTGTCTTTGGCGATCTCGCCAGCAAAAGCACCGCGAACTTGGCCGCGCCGAGCAGATTCATGCCGATGATCGGCCAGTGCGACAGCTTGAGTTCACGATCGAACAGCGGGCCTTTCCTTAGTTCGCGCAAGGCTGCCCTCATCGACCAGTAGAAATGCCGAAGCAGCCACGGCGCGTGGCGGATATGCTTCAGGCAAAGCCCGCCATTGCCCATGCTGTAATCGCGATGCAGCTTTTCGATGGCCTTGCGGTCGCGCCGGCCGTGATGGTGATAGATGGTCATGTCGGGCACGTATTCGACCGGAATGCCGAGCAGCACGGCCCGGACGAGATAGTCCGTATCTTCCGCGGAGCGCAGCGGGCCGCCGGCGCCGAAGCGTTCGTCGAAACGCCCGATTCGGGCGGCAACATCGCGGTGCATCGTCATATTGCAGCCGAGCACGAAGCCACCAGGATGGACATCCGGCGTGAGCCGCGCGCGCACCGGTGACCGCTTGATGGTGAACGGCAGGTCGCGGGGATCGCCAAGCTCGACGCGGCCACCGCGGATGACCCGTTCGCCGGCCGCATAGTGCCGCTGCAGATCGCGCAGATAATCCTTGTGGACCGCGCAATCATCATCGACGAAGACCAGGACGCGGCCCCGCGCCCGCTCCAGCCCGGCGTTGCGCGCGGCCGCCAATCCGGGTCGCGGCTCGCAAATGGCAGTGAACGGGATGTCCGACAGTTCGGCGATGCTGGCCAGGCGTTTGGCCGTGCTGTCGGTCGAGCCGTTGTCGACAACCACCAGCTCGGCGGCAAAGTCGGCATGGGCACGACACGCGGCCTGGATCGAGCTGATGCAGGGCTCGAGTACGGCGACACGGTCGCGGGTGCAGACAATGAAGCTGACCGCCGGGACCGGTCCTTGCTGCGGCCGCGGCGACATGGCCGCCGGCATCATCGAGCGGCCGCGTTGCTGGAGCTGGTGCGATTTGACGAACATGGGTTGCTAGCTCAACTGGTTCGAAGGCAACACCGCCGCGGCCGGCACGGACTGCAGATACCGCGACAGGGCATCCACCTGCCTGGTGACCGACATCGAGGCGAGACTGAAGCGCGGCGCGAAAGCACCGGTGCGAAACACGTACTGCTCGCGGCGCCGGATGAGCTTCCATTTCGCCGTCCGTGTCAGGAATTCATGCATCAGCAGCGGCTGCCTTTCTCCCGCTATCAGCTGATAGAGGAAATAGAACAGGTTCAGCGTGCCGGCCTGGTAGCTCGGCCTCGTCTCGGCCGGAAGCGCGGCTATCCTTTCTTCCAGCGCGAGGATCCATTCGGCGGCACGGCGAATCGTCTCCATCGACAGGACCTCACCGATGGCGCGGAGGTCTTGCGTCTCTTGTGCGAGTCCTTCGCGCTCGAGGTTCTCGGCGACGATCTTCAAATGCGTCCTGCGCATTTCGCGCTTGTGCCGGTTGGTCACGCTGTCGTTATGGATTCGATAAGCGATCAGGCTTTCGGGGATCATGGCCGCCGGGTAGCGGTCGGTCAGTCGCCTGAACAGGTCGAAATCCTCGGCGTGCTTATAGCTCTCGTCATAATGTAGAACGCCGTCTTCGATGACCTTCCGGTTATAAACGACCGTTGAATGCATGAAGATCGTGAAGAACATCGACAATATGCGCAGGCTATTGTCGTGGAATATCGGATCGGGCGACCCCCTAACGATGCGGTTGCCGAGCAAGGTATCGAAGCTTGCGCCGCACAGAGCGAGGTCAGGCTGCTGGTCGAACAGTGCTACCTGCCGCGACAGGCGTTGGGGATAGGCGATGTCGTCGGCATCCATCCTGGCGACCAGATCGCCGCGGGCCATGGCCAAGCCTTCGTTCAGCGTTGCGATCAGGCCGCGGTTTTCGCGTGAGACGATCGAGATGCGGCTGTCGGCCTGGCGGTATTTCCGCAGGATCTGCAGCGAGTTGTCGGTCGAGCCGTCATCGATGGCGATGACCTCAAGATGCTTGTAATCCTGGCGCAGCATGCTGCCCAGCGCAGCTGCCAGATAAGGTCCCGCATTGTAGATCGGCAGCAGAACGGAGACTAAGGGAGCAGCCATGATCAGCCCCGATCGGTTCGTTGCAGCTTGCGTGGCAAGCGTGAGGGGCCATCAGGCGGTCCACCCAGATATGCTCCGGCCGTAAGCCATCCGGCATTGCCCACGTCGATGCCTGCCGGGGCGGCGCCTGGGACTCTTCGAGCAACATAGGGGAAGTGGCGCTTGAGGCTGTTGAGCGGCTTTTCGAAAAGCAGCCACGAAGCCGAGGCCAGCATGAGCGTTGCCGTTCCCGCCACCAGGAACCGCCCAGGCCCTTGCTCCGAGACGTTGAGCGGAATCCACGGCTGCGATTTGACGACCAGCGCCAGCACTATCGGATGGTAGAGATAGACGCCGTAGCTGATGCGGCCAAAACCGAGCAGCGGCGGCAGTTCGAGAAGTTTTCCGACGCGACCGCCAATGCCCGTTGAACAGTTTGCAACGATGACCACCAGCGGCGCGACAGGCAGGATCTGCAACAGCAGCCAGAGGCCCCATTCCTGCACCGGATTTGCCGGCGCCGGCGCAAACCACTGCAGAACGAAAAACGCCGCAGCGAGCCCCGGCCAGCCAACTCGAAGCCATTGCGGCAAGCCAGCAGCTCTTGACCTGTAGGCGGCGAGCAGCGCGCCTGACGCCAGTGCATCCATCGACGCCGGCGGCAGCAGGTCGCGCGCCAGGCTGGGCGTTCCCGCGATCGGCCAATAAAAGCGATAGGCCAGCGACAGCGCGATAACGCCGATGCAGATCGTTTCCAGGCGCCAGCGCGGCGCCAGCAGGACTATCAGCGGCCAGGCGATGTAGAACTGCTCCTCGATGCTCAGGCTCCAGAAATGGCAGAGCAGCCAGGGCGTCCATTCATTCTGCGATGCGTACCAGAAGTTCGACAGATAGAGCGCATGCCAGGCCAGCGACCCCCTGGACTGCTCCAGGTCCACCAGCCAGACGAAACCCAACACCGCAAAATAGGGCGGGAATATCCGCAGCGCCCGCCTGATATAGAAGGATTTCAGCGCCGGTCCGGTTTCGAATTCGGCGGCCACTCTGGCTTCCAGCAGCAGTCGCGTGATCAGAAAGCCGCTCAGCACGAAGAACAGACGCACGCCAATATGACCCCAGAACGAGGCCCCGCCGGCCGCGAAGAAGTGGGCGTACAGCACCATCGTCACGGCGATGGCCCTCAGCGCGTCCAATTGGGTGTCGCGCGCATTTCCCATTAGCGGCGTACGCCGGCGGGACGGCGAAACTGCCAATCGGTCAACATGGCGGCGTCGTTCACGGCGCATTTCCAATCGGTAGCGCCCCCCTCACCGAGAATAGGGCCACCATTGTGCAACGCAACACAAAAAGTTGACATATTTGAAACAGGAACGTGAGACGCGACTAATAAAGCACAAAAAACAGCGGGAACCAGCCCGAATTGTCCATTTTTGACGATTTTCACACGCTGCCTTGGCCGACCAATTTCGGCGGCAGGGGTGCTGCGATGCAACATGCTCGCCGCCGCCGCGAAGCTCGTCCGCTCGATCGCCGCCAGCAGCACCGGCGTCATCCTCGTCACGCATGATCTCTCCACGGTGCGGGCGCTGGCCGACAGGATCGTGGTCCTCAGCCTCGGACGCGTGGCCTATGATGGATCCGCAGGCACCTGAGCGCCGACCATCTGTGGGGTCTCATGGCGAGCGGCACCCTCGCATCCGCCGGGCAATAGGAGGGCGTGTTGAAGGAGGGGGCTGCTTCGCGGCACCCACTCACGCGCAAGCTTCCCGCCTCCGAGTTACGCCTCCTTGCTGGCATTCGCGACCACCACTGCGCGACGCTCCGGCAGCCCCATTCCGACGAGCGCACCTGCGAGTGAGAGCAGAGCGGAAACGTCGATTGCCGAGGTGAAGCCATCACTGAACGCGTCGGTGGACGCGAAGCTTCCGGTCCCGGCGAACACTGCACCGGCGATCGCGATCCCAGATACGCCACCGAGGAAGCGGAATGTATTGAACGTGCCGGCAGCCTTGCCGACCTCCGGCCGGGCGACCGCATTGAGGACCGCATTCTGCGCGGCAGGCATGGCCATCGATACGCCTGCGCCGGTAATGATCAGCGGCGCGACGAGCTGGATGTAGGGCAGATCAGGTGCTGCGATCTGCGCCAGCCAGGCCATTCCAGCCGCTTGCAGGATCAATCCGGCCACCACAAGCCACCGCTCGCCGACGCGGTTGATCAGGCTGCCGGCGATCGGTGCGACCACAAAAAGCGTGGCGGTCCAGGGCAGCAATCCCATGCCGGCGCCGAGCGGCCCGCGGCTCTGGGAAAACTGCAGAAACTGCGGCAACAGGAATACGAGGCCGTACATGGCGGCGCAGAGCAGGAAGTTCGCCCCTACGCCCGAGGAGAATGCGCGCGCCCGAAAAAACCGCAAAGGCAGCATGGGCTCACGGGTACGCAACTGCCAAAGGACGAATGCGATGGCGAGAACCAGCCCGGCCGTCAGCGCCGACAGCACTTCAGAGCTGCTCCAGCCCACGATGTTGCCGCGCATCAGACCCCAGACCACTCCAAATGCCGCCGCAGTTACCAGGACGACGCCGAGGACATCGATTGCCGTGCCCGGCCCGTGACTCTCCGGAATCCGACGCAGCACCAGCGGGATGAGAACGATGCCGACCGGAACATTGAGCCAGAAGATCCAGTGCCAGGAGAGGCCTTCGGAGATCGCACCGCCCGCCATCGGGCCGATGATCAGGGCCAGGCCGGTGATGCTGCTGAAGATACCCAGCGCCTTGCCTCGTTCCTCCGGAGGAAAAGCGACGCTCAGCAGCGCCATGGCCAGCGGCATGACCATTGCGGCACCCGCGCCCTGAACCGCGCGGGCCGCAATCAGCAATCCGGCATTTCCAGCGAGCGCGCAGGCAACGGACGCTGCGACGAACAGCGCCAATCCGGCGATGAAGATGCGGCGGCGGCCGAACCTGTCACCGAGCGCCGCCCCGGTCATGAGCAGGACGGCAAAACTCAAATTGTACGCGTTCATCGTCCATTGCAGCGTCTCCAGCGAGGCATCGAGTTCGACCCGCATCGTACTTAATGCGGTCGCCACGACCATCGCATCGAGAACGACCATCAAGGAGCCTATCGACGTGAGGGCGAGAACCCAGATCTTCGTTGATCCCGCACTTTGCTTGCTCATGATTATGACGCCTCCGGCTTGAACAGATGGCCCGCCAGTCTCGCGGGCCCGTGATCCAGTGACGCGGAGGCACCACCAAAGGATTCCAGCTAAAGAAAGTTTTTTCGACCGAATCCTTTTGCCATCGTCGAGCGTCTATAGGACGCTGCCCGCAATGGCGGGCGCCTCTGCCTGGGAGATACGCATGAAATCGACGCTTGTGCGATGACCGGATCCGCAATCGGCACGCCAGAAGGACGGGAGCCATTTGACCGGCTGCTCGGCGAATTGCGGCCGAAACTGCACCGTTATTGCGCCCGCATGACCGGTTCGGTGATCGATGCCGAGGATGTCGTCCAGGAAGCTACGGTCAAGGCGCTCGAGGCGTTCCCCGGGAGCGGGCCGATAGCCAATGTCGAGGGCTGGCTGTTCCGCATCGCGCACAATGCAGCGCTCGACCACCTGCGCCGTCGCGCCAGGGCGGATGCCGCGCATGCCGTCGAGGATATCGATATGATACCTGACCCCGGCATGTCGGCCGAGGGCCGACACACTGCAGCCGCAAGCCTGCAGACCTTCATGCGGCTGCCCGCGGCGCAGCGTAGCAGCGTCATCCTGATGGATGTGCTCGGCTATACGATCGAAGAGATCGGCAACATTATCGACAGCAGCGTTCCAGCGGTAAAAGCCGCACTGCATCGCGGCCGTCTGCGCCTGCGCGAGGTCGCCGGCGAGCCTGACGACCGGCCTGTGCCGGTGTTGGCCGAGCCCGAACGAGTGCGTCTGGCAGCCTATGTAGAGCGGTTCAACGCCCGCGACTTCGATACGATCCGCGACATGCTGGCCGAGGACGTGCGGCTTGACCTCGTCAACCGGCTCCGGGCGAGCGGCCGCGCGAAAGTGGGCCGATACTTCCACAATTACGCGGGTATCCACGATTGGCAACTGCTTCCAGGCCTGGTCGATCGGCACCCAGCCATTCTTGTGATCGATCCGGATGACCCGGCCGGAGGGGCAAAATACTTTATCCTGCTGGAATGGGCGGGCGACAGATTGGCGAGAATTCGCGATTTCCGCTATGCGCGCTACACGCTTGATGGCGCCGAGGTGGTGGCCCTGCAAGCATAGCAATTCTCTTTCAGAATATCGAACCGAGCACGAGCCAGCCCGCTTCCTTGGAAACGCACCAGCTATTTTGGATCGCGGCCGCTTGCCATCCAAGCGGCCGCCCTTTTCCGCCGATCCTGCTTTAAGCCGGTTGCAACTCCCTGCGCGGCAGCGGCGGGAAGGCGATCGCAATCGCCATCGCGCCAAGCCCGACAAGGGCCGAGCCGATGAACAGCCAGGAATAGCTGGCATAGGCATCGAACACCATGCCGCCGGCGAGCGGGCCGAAAGCCATGCCGAGGCTGGACAGCATGGTTACGGCACCGAACACCGTGCCGAGGATGCGCTGGCCAAAATATTCGCGCGCCAGCACCGCATAGAGCGGCATGACGCCGCCATAGGTGGCGCCGAAGATGATGGCCAGCGTGTAGAATTGACCAAGCTCGCTGACCGCCAGATAGGCGGCGATAACCACGGCCTGTATGGCCAGCCCGGTGATCAGCACCGGCTTAACGCCAAGCCGGTCGGCGAGCACGCCGTAAAGCAGCCGGCCACCCAGCCCTGCCAGGCCCTCGATGCTGTAGATGCTGACCGCTGCCATCGGCGCGATGCCGCACAGCATCGCATAGCTCACCATATGGAAGATCGGCCCGGAATGGGCCGCGCAGCAGGCAAAGAAGGTCAGTCCCAACACGATGAATTGCGGCGAGCGCAGCGCCTGCGGAACGGCCATGCCGGCACCCTCGGCGGCAACGCTTGGGGCAGCGTCGTCGGCCGCGGGTTTGGGCGGCTGGCGCACCAGAAGCGCGGCCGGCAGTAGCAGCACCCACGCGGTTATGCCGATGTCGAACATCGCGGTGCGCCAGTCGTAGGCCGAAATCAGCCAGCGCGCGAAGGGCGAGATGGTCATTGGCGCCACGCCCATGCCGGCCGAGACCAGCGAGACGGCGAGGCTGCGGTTCGTTTCGAACCAGGCGGAGGTCAGCGCGATCATCGGCGCGAAGAAGGCGCTTGCCGCGAGGCCGACGAGCACGCCGTAGGCCAACTGGAAAACGAGCAGCGAACCGGTGCGGCTGGCCAGCACCAGCGCCAGGCCGAGCAGCACGGCGCCGGTCATGACGACGATGCGGGCGCCGAAGCGGTCGTAAATGGCGCCCCAGGCGAAGCCGCCGAGGCCCATTACCAGGAAGTTCAGCGTCATCGCGCTCGATATGCCGGCGCGCGACCATTGTGTGTCGAGCGCCATCGGTTCGAGGAAGATCGCCAGTGAGAACATCGCCCCGAGAGCGACACAGGTCATCAGCGCGCCAGCCGCGACGATAACCCAACGATAGGGAAGGCTCATTTCAATTTTCTCCCATGCCGGAAGCGTTGATACGGCACGACTTTTTCGAGCTTCGCCGAGCCGCTTGCGTCCGAAGGACGTTGGAGATGTTTTGAATCCGACAATCCGGTTGCATTTTTTATCCAGTCAGAAAATTGCGCCGCTCAACTGCTCCAATGCATTGACCGTGCATCGTCCCGAGCTAGATTTCCAGCCTGGCCATCAGGAGCTATCGGGTATGGAACTTCATCGCGGCCGTCTCATCGACCACCTCCACCTGGTGGTCAGGGATCTCAAGGCCAGCCGCCGCTTCTACGAGGCTGTTCTCAACGTGCTCGACATACCGATCGGTGGCGCCGGCGATGATTATTTTTGGGCCGACGAACTGTTCATTTCCAGCCCCGACAGCCCGGCGGCCCTGGGAAAGCTGACCGGGCGCCATCACCTTGCCTTCCAGGCAAAGGACCGTGCGATGGTCGAAGCCTTCTACAAGGCCGGGCTTGAGGCCGGCGGCACCGACAATGGTGCGCCGGGCGAGCGATCCTACCATCCCGGCTATTACGCCGCCTTCCTGCTCGATCCCGACGGCAACAATATCGAGGCCGTCCACCACGGCCCGGCCAAACGCAGCGCCGATTCAGTGAAGATCACCTTCTAGCTTCCGGTAAAGGTGGTTCGCACCGGCCGGCACGGTTGGTCTCTGCCAAACCTGGGTGCTTGCGTCAGACCGCGTCTGCCCTATCGCGTCAGCGCCGCCATCTGGCTCGCCAGGAAGTCGACGAAGAGCCGTGCCCGGACCGGTAGCTGCCGCCCGTAGGCATGGACGATATGCACCGGCATGGTCGGCATTGCCACCTCGGGCAGGATACGGACCAAGCGGCCCGCGTCGAGATCGCCCTGCACCGCAAACCGCATCAGATGCGCTATTCCAGCACCGGCAAGTGCTGCATTGCGGATGGCGCCGCCATCATCGGTATCGAGCCGCCCATCCGGCACGATCATCGTACCGTCGGCAAAGGTGACCGGATAAGGCCGGCCGGCCATCTGGTAGCGGATGAAGTCATGGTTCGCCAGATCCTCGACTGATGCCGGACGGCCGCGCCGCTCGACATACGCCGGCGAGGCCACCAGCACGATCGGCAGATTGGCGATCTTGCGGGCAACCAGCCCCGTGTCCGACAGCGCCCCAATGCGCACGGCAACGTCATAGCCTTCGCGGATCAGATCGGCGTGCCGATCGGTGACGCTGAGCTCGACTTTCACTTCGCCATGCTGCGCAAGGAACGCCTGCGCCCATGTCGCGATCAGGCCGCGCCCGAGCTCGACCGGCGCTGTGACGCGCAGCAGGCCGCGCGCCGTATCGGCCACCTGGACGATGTCTTCGGCATCGTCCAGCGCCCTGAGCAGCGGCGCCACCCGCTCGTAGTAGGCGAGGCCTTCGCTGGTGAGCCCGAGCCGACGCGTCGAGCGCTGGATCAGCCTGACCCCGAGCCGCCGCTCGAGCCGTGCCACGCTTTTCGACACCGCCGATGGGCTCGAGCCAACCAACCGGCTGGCGGCATGGAATGAGCCGGCATCGACGGTTCGGACGAAGGCGACGAGACCGGCGGTCTTTTCGAGAATGGTGGTCTTCCAGAATTCTAGGCACGAAAGAATGGATCATTATGATCCTAATACGCTTTTTGATCATCATTAAATACCGCTCATCGTCGACAAAGGAGAGATTGATGAGCAAGCTGAACGGCAAGGTCGCCATCGTCACCGGCGCGTCCAAGGGTATCGGCGCCGCCATTGCCAAGGGTCTTGCCACGGCCGGTGCCGCGGTGGTCGTCAACTACGCCTCGTCACGGGAAGGCGCCGACCGTGTCGTCGCGGAGGTCGAGGACCGTGGCGGCCGCGCCGTCGCCGTCCAGGGCGACGTATCGCAATCGGCCGACGTGCGCCGCCTGTTTGAGGCGGCGAAGTCGGAGTTCGGCGGGCTCGACATATTGGTCAACAATGCCGGCGTCTTCGCATTCGAGCCGCTGGAAGCGGTGACGGAGGCCGAGTTCCACCGTGAGTTCGACACCAATGTGCTGGGCATCATTCTGACCACGCAAGCAGCAGTGAGCCATTTTGGCCCGAGCGGCGGCAGCATCATCAACATAAGCTCGGTCGCCAGCCGCAATCCGCAGCCGAACTCGCTCGTCTATGCCGCCACCAAGGGCGCGGTGGACACGATCACGCTGTCGATGTCGCGGGAACTCGGCGCCCGCAATATCCGCGTCAACGCCATTGCGCCCGGCGGCGTCGACACCGAAGGCCTCGAGCGTATCGGCATCGTCGGCAGCGACTTCGAAAAACAGATCGTCACCATGACCCCGCTCGGCCGTTTCGGTCGGCCCGACGACGTCGCTCGCGTCGCGGTGTTCCTCGCCTCCGACGAAGCGTCATGGCTGACCGGCGAGCGCATCACCGCCTCGGGCGGCTGGCGATAGATATGCAGGGCGCGGACCTGCCGTTTTACGGACCATGCCCCCGCAGCGTGACATCGAGGAACACCGCAATCGATGACGACGGGGATCCAAGCCCTATGTTTCTCAGCAAGGGAGGAGCGCCGTGCGCTATCGATGACCGCTAGATGCCAAGGAGGTAACGGATGACGGGCGACGAAAAAGCAATCCGAAGGCTGGTCGAGACGTGGATGGATGCGAGCAAGCGTGGTGACATTGCGACCGTGCTCAGCTTGATGACGGACGACGCGATCTTCATGGTTCCCGGCCGGGAACCCTTCGACAAGGAGATCTTCGCGGCAGCCGCGCGGGAGACGGCCGGCGTTCGTATCGACGGCACCAGCGATATCGTGGAATTACAGCTTCTCGGCAATTGGGCCTTCATCCGCAGCCGCATCGACATGACGGCGACTCCGCCGAATGGCGAGCCGGTCCATCGATCGGGATATGCACTGACGCTGCTGCGCAAGGAGGCAGACGGTGAGTGGCGGCTCGCGCGCGACGCGAACCTGCTGACTGCGCAAGGCTAGCGCCGGTCTCCGACATCCTGCACCGGAAGGCGGGCAAAGGGAGAGCGGCCAAGGGGGACCGATAAGATGGCGAGGATGCGATGCAAGCCGCCCTGAACAAGTGTTCCTCCTCTACCTGATCACACGGGCAAGAGGGCGTTCTGCTTGACATCGGCGATGGAGGCGAAAGTGTGCGTTTCGCGCACACCCGGCAGCGGCAGGATGACCCGCTGCAGGAAGTCCTGGAACACCGCCATATCGGCGATCCGCGCCTTGACCAGATAGTCGAAGCCGCCAACCACCATATGGCACTCCAGAACCTCCGGGGCTTTCGCCACGGCTTCGGCAAAACGGTCAAAGACATGCGGCGCCGTGTGGTCAAGCCGGACCTCTATGAACACCAGCGTTCCCCGGCCGACCTTGCGCGGATCGAGCACGGCTCTGACCGCGGTGATGAACCCGTCGCGGAACAGGCGCTTCACCCGCTGGCTGGTTCCGGTCGGCGACAGCCCGATACGCCCGGCCAGATCAAGCGTCGTTCGGCGCCCGTCCTCCTGCAGCAGCCGGAGCAAGCTGCGGTCTATCTGGTCGAGGTCGTCCATTTCACAATCCACTCTATCTCAGGGATTTATGTGTTGATTTCACGCAGAGATGCCAAAATCAACGTATTTCATCACATGAAACCTCGCAATAGCTTGCACTTCCCTCACCCACGCGAAGCAAACGGGGTGAGCCGATTTCGACGAACAAAGGGAGTGCAGGATGACCAAGGAAGCGTTCAGTCCAGCCGGCAAGAGTGCGGCGGAAATCAGCAAGGGAGCGACCGAGATCCTGGTGCTGAGCGAAGCCGACGTGATGGCGTGCATCGACCTCAGCCAGCTTCTCGATGTTCTGGAAGACGGCTTCAAGGCGCTGTCACAAGGTAAGGTTGTCAATCCACCCCGGCCACAGCTCGACATCCCCGGAGCCGGCTACAGCCTCGCCATGCCGGCCTGGATGGAAGGCATGAACCTGACCGTCAAGATCGTCAATGTCTTCGAAGGCAACTTGGCCAAGAACCTGCCCAGCCACCTCGCCACCATCAGCCTGTTCGATCCGCTGTCCGGCCTGCCGGTCTGCATCATGGACGGCACTTTCATAACGGCGGTGCGAACCTCCGGCTCCGCTGTGCTGTCGGTGCGCGCGCTTGCCCGCCGGGATGCCAGGATAGCGACAGTGGTCGGCGCCGGCGTGCAGGCCAACCAGCATCTCCATTTGTTGCCGCTGGTGCGGGACTTTACCGAAATCCGCGTCGCTTCGAAGAGCTTCGACGATGCGGCAGCGCTTGCCCGGCTGCACCCGTCGGTGGTGGCGGTCGCCGACCTCGAGGCGGCAGTGCGCAGTTCCGACGTGGTGTGCCTGGCGACCCACTCCTATCAGCCGGTGATCGACGCAGGCTGGGTCCAGCCGGGCACGCATGTCTCGTCGGTCGGGGTGGCGCCGCCCCGCGGTGAAATGCCGATCGAGCTCATCGCCAAATCCAGTCTTTTTGTCGAAACCAAGGATGCATTCAAACCGACCCCGGTCGGTTCCTGCGAGCTTGCCGGCTTCGACCCGGATTTCGGCACCGAGCTTGGCGCCATGCTACTCGACCGCGCGCCGGGCCGCGTTTCGGATCAGCAGATCACCACCTACAAGGCGATGGGCATTGCGATGGAAGACATGGTCGCCGCCGACCTGGCCTATTGCTGCGCCCGGCGTCTGCGCAAGGGAAAGCTCGTCGTGCTGTAGGCGCGTGCCGCCTCACGCAGGCTCGCGCTTCAATGCCTGTGCCATGCAGTGGATGCCGCCGCCGGTCTTCGAGATTTCGCTCATGTCGATGGCGGCCACCTCGAAGCCGCGCGCTTTGAGCTGGCCGATCAGCGTCTGGCTCGAAGTCGGCGCGATCACCCTGTCCTTGCCCAGCGACATGAAGTTGCAGCCGAGCGCCATCGTGTCCTGGAACGGCACGTCGATAATCTCGTGGCCCTTGCCCTTCAGCCAGTCGACGATGCCGGGCTCCGTACAGGCAAGGCAGACGGCCGTCAGCTTTTCCGCAATCGGCACCACCATCAGGTCGATATGGACGTAATATTCGTCGATGAAGGCGATGCGGGTCTCCCAGCCCTCCTTGTCGAACCAGGCCTGCACCTGGCGCGCGCCCTCCTCCTGCGTGCGGGCGCCGCCGCAGCCGATCAGCACCACGCCATCCTCGATGACATTGAAGTCGCCGCCTTCGAAGGTGCCGGCGGTGACCATGTCGTAGATCGGGATGCCGAGCTTCTCATAGGTGCGGATCGCCGCGTAGTTCTCGCCGCGCCGCCACCACTGGGCCATCGCGGTGATGATGGCGCCGTAGGGCGTCATGACGCTGGAATCGCGCGAATAGACCTGCATCGGCAGCTCCGGCGTCGGCTCGTGCCAGTGGATGTTGACGCCGAAATGCTCATAGGCGGCGGCCAGGTCCTTGTGCTGTGCCTGCGCGATCTGGAGGTTGCAAGGCGCCTCGCGCAGATGTTTTCGCGACAGCGAGCTGGTCGAGAGATGACGCAGGAAATTCGGCGAGCCGAGCAGCACGTCGGTCAGCACGTCGGTCTCGTTGGCGAAGCCCCAGGCGGTCAACGGCTTGGTGCCGCCCACCGGGTTGCGGCGCTGCAGCGAAAACGGCTCGGCGACGATGCGGTCATGGACGGTCATGAGTTTCTCCTCGTGATGGGGGCGGCTGGTTGATCATGCGGCTTGGTTGCTTGGTATCCACCAATCCCGTCCGCGCGGGGTGGTGATGTATTCCGGCCAGCGAAATCCGATCGGCGGATCGTAGTCGCAGAGCGGGGCGATCCAGTTCGAGCCGCCGATGCCACCGCCGGTTCGGGCGACGAATTCGTCCATCGCCGCGTCGCGCGCAGCCTCGTCTTCCAACAAGCGAAGTGCCGCGAGCGCAATGGTCTTTGCTGCGCAGATGACCATCGGGTCGATGGTGGCAGAAATGCCGCCCAGCGCATTCATCGCCCAGCCCGGATAGGCGTGACCATTCTCCGAGCGCAGTGCCGGGCGGGCGACATAGAACCGCGCCGTTGGCGTATGCCACGACATGTCCGTGTAGTCGTCGGAGGTCGAATTGAGCTGCGATGGCGGCAGGTCGCGACGCAGCAGCGCCTCTGCATCCTGCGGCGCAATCAGCCGCTCCAGCTCGGCGATGAACGGTTCGTCGCTCGCCTCGCCGCCGGCATTGACCTGGATTTCGCGGGCGATCGCCTTGGCCGTCTCGTCCCAGCGCGGCGGCCCGACCGCCGCCAGCGCGTCGAAGGCAATGCCGGCCATGACGTGATTGGCCAGCCCCGGCCGCGACTTCGACACCCAGTGCCGCTCATGGCGGCAGCCGCTTATCCTGGCTGCGGCTTCCGCATTGCGGTCGAGCATGGCGGTGACCTGCTCGGCCATAGCAAGCGTCGGCACGCGGATCATGTACTGGATCTCGGCCAGCCCGGCCGGCAGATTGTCGGCGGTCGCCTGGCCCGCCGTCAGGATCGCCTCGCTGATCGACCAGCCGCCCTGATGCGGCAGCATGGAATCGCGCAGCGCCTTGGACGCCATGTACATCATCATGAGCGCGTCGTTGGCGCCGGGCGCCCTGACCGCCGAATGCGCCTGCGGGATGGGTGCTGCGGTGCCCGCCGCCCTCGCCCAATGTTCCGGCTCGTCACAGATGAAGCGGTGGATCATCGCATAGGCCGCACCGCAATGCGTGTCCCAGCGCGCCGTGTTGCAGAGCGGCAGCATGTAGAAAGGATGGAAGGAGATCATACCCGCCAGCCCATCGTAATAGCCCTTCGCGGCATGGATCGGCTTTGACCCGCGCACCTTCTCCGCCGGCTCGCCGGTGAAGCGCAGCGTGCCTGATATGCCGTGGCGCTGCATTGCTGCCTTGGTCGCCAAAAGGCCGCCGAGGCTGGCAATGCCGAGGCCGGAATGCGGATCGGTGTGGCCGCCCGCCTGTTCGCCGAGGCCGGGACGCGGTCGCTTCACCGTTGCCGCGTCCTGGCAATTGCCCGGCACCGCGTCGTATTCGGCGTACATGCCGATCGTCGGGCCGGTCCCGTTGATCCAATGGGCGCAGAAGGCCGTTGGCATACCGCCGGAGCCTTCCTCGACCGAAAAGCCTTCGTGCTTCAACTGCTCCACATACCAGGCGGCCGACTGGTATTCGCGCCAGGCGGTCTCGCCGAAGTCGAAGATGGTCCGCGTCCACGCCGACAGGGACGGCTGGATGTCGTCCAGACAGGCAAGCGCGGTCGCTTGTGCCGAGGTCACCGGTTTCTCCATGGCGGAAAGAAAGCAGTGAAGCGCCCCACCAAAAAGTGATATGTTTTCCCGGCTCATGCAAATTCGGTTCACCTCTTGAGAATTCCCTCGACGCAGGCGCTGCGCGCCCTCGACAGTTTTGCCCGCCACGGCAGCGTCTGGCGCGCCGCCGACGAACTGCATCTGACCCGCAGTGCGGTGAGCCATCAATTGCGCCTGCTCGAACGCGATCTCGGCTTCGATCTGCTCGAACGCATCGGCAAGGGCGTGGCGCTCACGCCGCGTGGCCAGCGCTATGCCAGCGACGTGCGCAAGGCGCTGACGGTGTTGGGTGACGCGGTGACGCGCCATGCCGGCACCGGCGTCGGCGGTTCGTTCAGCGTCAGTTGCACCCCTGGCTTCGCCTCGCTTTTCCTGTGCACTCACATTGGCGAATTCCGGCAGATGTATCCAGATGTCGCGCTCCGCATCCTGACGCCGCGCCGCCTCGATGACGTCAGCAATGCCGAGGCCGACGCCTTCATCGCCTTTGGCGTCGGCAACTGGCCGAACCGCGCGGTCGAGCTGTTGTGCGAAATCTCGTTCACGCCGCTGTGCAGCCCGACGCTGCTCAACAAGATCGGCGGCTTCTCCAAGCCGGCAGACGTGCTGCGCGCCAATCTCCTGCATCTCGGTGACACCGAGGACTGGGCGCGTTGGCTGGCGCTGTCCAAGGTCGAGAACCCCGACCCGGAAGGCGGCATCTTCTTTTCCGACATGAACCTGGTCTTTTCGGCGGCGATCGCCGGCCAGGGCATCGCCATGGGCGACGAACTGACCAGCGGCCGGGCACTGAGCGAAGGCCGGCTGGTGCGCCCCTTCGACATAGCGATCAATTCCCCGCGCTCGTATTTTCTGGTCTCGGAACATGCCAAGGCGGCGCATCCGGTGCTGGAGGCGTTTGGGCGGTGGCTGAGGTCGAAGCTGTCGGAGAACCAGCGTTAATCTCCCCCCTTGAGGGGGAGATGGCCGCGAAGCGGCCAGAGGGGGTCGCTTGGCTGGGCTCGGCCCGGTCTGATTTTCGAAGAAAGAGGAAGTTGGCGCTTCACGCGAGACGCCCCCCTCCGTCGCCTTCGGCGAAATCTCCCCAAGATTGGCGCATAGATGAATCAAATTTGCCGATCAGGCGAAAACTATTCGGTTGCGGTAAGCCGCCGCCCTGCCTACGATTTCGCCTACGCTAAGGAAAGGGCAGGATGCAGCAACCCGGCCGGGCCGCAGAGATCAAGGCAATCGGGATCGGCAAGAGCTTCGGCTCGTTCCGTGCGCTGGACGATCTGACGCTCGATATCGGCCGTGGTGAGTTCCTTACCCTGCTCGGCCCCTCCGGTTCCGGCAAGACCACCTTCCTGATGATCCTTGCCGGCTTCATTCAGCCGACCGACGGTCGCCTTTACAGCGACGGCGTCGATATCACCGAGCGGCCGGCCGAGCAGCGCGCCGCCGGCATGGTTTTCCAAGGCTACGCACTGTTCCCGCATATGTCGGTCGAGGCCAATATCGCCTTCCCACTCAAGGTACGCAAGAAATCGGCGGCCGAGATCAAGCGCCGCGTCGGCGAAATGATCGAGCGCGTCGGGCTCAAGGGCCACGAAAAGAAACTGCCGTCGCAATTGTCCGGTGGGCAGCAGCAGCGGGTGGCGCTGGCGCGGGCGCTGGTCTTCGAGCCGGGCGTGCTTTTGCTTGACGAGCCGTTTTCGGCGCTCGACAAGGGCCTGCGCGGCCAGATGCAGGCCGAGATGAAGCGGCTGCACCAGGAGACCGGCACCACCTTCGTCTTCGTCACCCATGACCAGAGCGAGGCGCTGGCTTTGTCGTCTCGCGTCGCCATCTTCAACCATGGCAAATTGCTGCAGGTCGGCGCGCCCGACGAGGTCTACGACCGGCCCGACAACCGCTTCGTCGCCGAGTTCCTGGGTGAGATCAACATGCTGCCGTTGAAGGGCGTGCGCCCGGCCGACAATGGCTCGACCGGCCTCTGCGAAGACCGCGCGATCAGCATGCGCTGCAAGGCCGAGAAGGTCCGTGGCGACGCCATCCTGGCGATCCGGCCCGAATACATGTCGATCGCACGCGAGGCGGCAGCGGGCGAGAACGGTATTGCCGCGACTGCCGTCGCCTCGACCTATCTCGGCGCTGCGACGCGGCTCGATCTGACGACGCACCAAGGCGCCAAGGTCACGGTCTCGGTGCCGAACGAGGTTGCCGCTTCCGCGCTCAGCAAGGGCAATTCCGTGTGGCTGACTTGGCCGGCGGAGAAAGGCTTCCTCCTTCCGGACGGAGGACAATGACGATCGGCGTGGCGAATTCGCCAAGCTGACTTTCAGGAAACACCAACAACAAAAAAGGGGAACTGACATGACAAATCAAACCAAGAAAAATTCCATCGAGGCGCTGTCCGCCAGGGCAGTGCGCGGCGAGATTTCGCGCCGGCAGTTCACGCAACTGGCCGCACTGGTGCTGGCCGGCACGCCGATGCTGCTACGCTCGACCGGCGCCTTTGCCGCGGCTAAGGAACTGGTGCTGGTCAACTGGGGCGGCGACGCCATCACCGCCTACGACGCAGCTTATGGCCAAGCCTTCACCAAGGAGACCGGCATCACCGTCAAGATGGACGGCTCCGGCCCGACCGAAGGCGCGATCGCGGCGCAGTTCAAGAGCGGCGCGCCGACCTGGGACCTGGTCGACGTCGATCCGTTCTCGGCCATCACGCTCGGCGCGCAAGGCATGCTCGAGCCGATCGATTATTCGATCGTCGACAAGAAGAAGATGCGGCCGGGATTCGGCTGGGAATACGCGGCCTCGACCTATTTCTTCTCCTATGTCATCGCCTACGATGCCGAGAAATACGGCAGTCAGGCACCGACCGGCATGGCCGACTTCTTCGACGTGGCAAAATTCCCCGGCAAGCGCTCGCTCTACAAATGGGGCGTGTCGAGCTGGGAAGCGGCACTGCTTGCCGACGGCATCGCGCCGGCCTCGCTCTATCCGCTCGACCTCAAGCGCGCGCATGACAAGATCGCTGCCTTCAAGGAGAACGTCGTAGCCTATTGGGGTGGCGGCGCCGAAAGCCAGAGCGTGCTGCTCAATGGCGAGGCCTCGATGGCGATCGTCTGGTCGACCCGGGCTTCGCTCATCGAGCAGGATTCCGGCGGCAAGATCAAGTTCATCTGGGACCAGGGCCTGATCTCGCCCGGCGCGCTCGCCGTGCTCAAGGGCAATCCCGGCGGCAAGGACGCGGCGATGAAGTTCATCGCCAGCACCCAGGACCCGGAGAAGGAACTCATCATGTTCGACAAGCTCGGCCAAGGTCCGGCCAACCCGGCCGCCGACGCGCTGATCCCCGCCGACAAGAAGCGAATCAACCCCGTCGATCCCGAGAACATGAAAAAGCAGATCCCGCTCGACATGGATTGGTACGCCAAGAACTACGGGGCAGCACTCGACGAATACACGAAGATCATCTCCGCCTGACAAGCCGGGATAGCCAGGGGCGAGATGAGAGCACACCTCTCCGACAGGATGGGCGCGGCGCTGCTGATGGCGCCGCTGCTCCTCTTTCTTGTGCTGGCTTACGCCTGGCCATTCCTCGGCGTGGTCAAATGGAGCTTCACCCTGCCTACGCCGGGGCTGGGGCAGTACAATGCGCTGCTCACGGATCAGCTGGTGCAGTCGGTCTTCATCCGCACACTGCGCATCGCCGCGATCGTCACCATCGTTTCGGTTGCCGCCGCCTACGCCATTACCGTTGTCTGGGTGCGCGGCACGCCGGTGCAGCGCGTCGTGGCCGAGTTCTGCATCCTGGTGCCGTTCTGGATCTCGGTGCTGACGCGCGCCTTCGGCTGGGTGGCGCTTTTGTCCAATCGCGGCCTGATCAACACTTGGCTGCAGGCGGTCGGCTTCATCTCGGAGCCGCTGGCTCTGGTGCGCAACGAGTTCGGCGTTATCGTCGGCATGACGCATTTCCTCATCCCCTTCGCGGTGTTTCCACTGGCCTCTTCGATGCGAAGCCTCGACGACCGTGTGCTGCTGGCGGCGCGCGGCCTCGGCTCCAGCCGCATGCGCACCTTCTGGTCGGTGTTCGTGCCGATGACCCGCTCCGGCATCATCGGCTCGGCGCTGATCGTCTTCGTCTTTTCGCTCGGCTTCTTCGTCACGCCGGCGATTCTCGGCGGCGGCCGCAGCGTGATGATCGCCGAGCTGATCTATCTCCGCATCTTCCAGAGCCCGGACTGGGGCCTGGGTGCGGCGATCAGCGTGGTGCTGGTGCTGTTCGTCGGCGCGCTGATGGCGCTGCTTTTCCGCTATATCAGGCCGAAGCAGTTGGTGTAGCGCGATGCCGACCTACCGCCCCGGTCCCGTCTCGCTGATCCTCGCCGCCCTGGTCGCGCTATTCCTGCTGTTGCCGTTGCTCGCCGTGATCCCGGTGTCGCTGACGCCGAGCCGCATGCTGGCGATGCCGTCGGGCGAACTGTCGCTGCGCCATTACCAGGCGCTGATCGAGGATCCGCGCTGGATCAATGCGATCCTGCTCTCGATCAGGATCGGCATAGTCAGCAGCGCCTTTTCCACGGTGCTGGCGCTGGGCTTCAGCCTCGGCGTCTGGATGTTCCAGCCGCGCTTCACCGCCGCTCTCGTCGGCTTCGTGCTGGTGCCGATGGTAGTGCCGCCGGTGGTGTCGGCAATCACGCTCTATTTCCTGCTGACCTCGATCTCGGGGTTCTCGTCGTTCTTCGGCTATGACACCTGGCTGGGTGTCGCGATGGCGCATGCGGTGATGACGGTGCCCTTCGCCACGGTGCTGATCCTGGTGTCGCTCAGCCAGCTCGACCGCCGCATCGACCTCGCCGCCCGCGGCCTCGGCGCGACCGTATGGGAGCGCGCCACCCGCATCATCATGCCCAATATCAAGTTCGGCATCGTCACCGCAGCACTGCTCTCCTTCGTGCTGTCCTGGGAAGAGATCGGCGTCACCCTGTTCATCACCTCGGTCAACGCCATCACGCTGCCGCGGCTAATGTGGATGGGCCTGCGCGACAACATCGACCCGGCGATCGCAGCGCTCTCGGTGATCCTGATCGTCATCACCGTGCTGGTGCTTGTGGCGCGCAGCGTCGTGGTCAGGCTGCGCGCGGCGCAGTAGACGCGCCTCACGCCGTGGTGACTGGCGCAAATGAAACCTTGCGCTACGATTTTCGTTATAGGTAGTTCAACACGTCGAAGGCTTCGCCATGAACCAAGGATGGTTTTCCAAGCCGGTTGCGGTTGCGGTCGGCATCGTGGGAGATATCCGCAACATTTCCAATGCACGGCAGGCTGTCGAATTGCTGGAAGCCCACTGGCGCGACGCCGGCAGCGCCAAACACGGCTTGGCACTGCGCACATGCCGCCGCGCCATGAGCGACGATCGCTGGACCGAAGCCGCCAGGGACGCGTTCATCGAGGCCGCGCGGGAGGCGCATGTCCTGGTCGAGCGAGCCGTCGAACCGCAGGACCGGTCCAGGCAGGCGGGACCGTGATCGATTTATGAGAGCCTCGGTGGTTCGGCCGATCTATTGCATCTCAGGCAGCATGCAGCCTTGGAATGGCGCTGACGTCGACCTCGCGCTCCGCGTGCCACGCATCGTAAGCGGCCTGCATCCTGAGCCAGATCGCGGCGCCGTCGCCGAACATCTTTCCAAGGCGCGCCGCAACAGCCGGCGACACCGGCTTCTTTTCGCGGATGATGTCGTAAAGCTGCTGGCGCGAGATTCCGAGCAGATTGGCGATTTCCACCTTGGTCTTGCCGGTTGCCGGGATAATGTCGTCGAGCAACGCCCCGGGGTGGGATGGGCAGCGCTCCATCGGATGCATCGGCTCATACACGCTCATAATCGATTTCTCCAATCTAAGCCGTCTCAATGGTACTGTTCGAAATCGACGCGGACAGCATCATTGGCGTCGAATTCAAATGTGATGCACCACGGCCCGTTGACATGCACCGTGTAGCGGGTCGGGCTGAAGCCCTTTAATGCGTGGAAGTCGAAGCCGGGCAGGTCCATGTCGTCAGGTCTTGCCGTGACTTCCAAACGGTCAAGCCGGACAAGGATGCGCTTATGCATCTTGGCGTCGATCTTTCCGGTCTTTCCGGTTTGAAAGAGGTCCGCCAGCGCCTTGTGCTCGAACGACTTGATCATGCAGCATGTAAGCATATCGCTTACACGGGTCAAGCAGGTGTAAGCAAATGATTTACGGAATGGTCCGAGCCCATCGAAGGCAATAATACGCCCGCTGGACGCTGGGCCGGGCCAGCCGAATACCTGGCGGACCGATGTCACGGCATTATCCGCTAACCCATCGCCTGGCGGATTCTCTTGGACAGGCGGCTCAAAAATGCCGGTCTCGACGACGCATCAAGCTTCCACGACAGGACTGCGGTCGCCATTTTCCGCGGCAGCACCCCGACCGACAGGAACCAGGCGGCAAGGATGGCGCGCCGCCGCAGCGATGCGGTCATTTCAAGGCTGGCGACGGCGCCGGCCGCCCCGAGCGCCAGCCGGGAATCGTCGGCCACGGGGTGTCGGTCTCGGTCCGCGCAAAGCGACGCCAGCCGCTCTTCCAGGTGGACCGGATCGTGGCGGACAGCATCCGACGGCACGATGGTCAGGCCGATCCCGGAGGCCTGGTCCGACAGCGCCTGCATGCGGCGGAAATCGTGGGTCACCCGCCAGCGTGCCCGCTCGGCGAGCTTTTCACCGAAGACCGAATGATTGGCGCCGTGGATCCGGTAGGCGCCGAGGCATTCGTCGATGGACTGGACGTGCCCGTACATCGGCGCCAGCGTTGCCAGATAGCCGTCGGCGCCCTGGCGGAACTCCGGCTCCGGTATCGGCATGATCGATTCGAGCGTTGCGCGGTCAAAGGCGAGCCCGCTGGTCACGGTGGTCTGGTAGCGACCCTTGTGCAGGAGTTTCGGCATGACGTCGCCGCTGTCGAAAGGCAGTTCGGGCGGCGGAAAGACATCCTTGATGCGTTGCCCCTCGTCGACGATATGCAGTCTGGACTGGACCTGAGCGGTTGCCTCGTCCCAGGTGTCGACAATGGTGGAGACGGCGGTTGGATAAAGATAATCGTCGGCGTCGAGGAACAGGACGATCTTGCCCGAGCTCGCAGCGAAGCCGGTGTTGAATGCCGCCGCGTGTCCGCCATTTTGCGCTCGCGGGCATGCGAGGATCTCGTCGTGATACGATTCCATGATCGTCGTGGAATTGTCCTGCGATGCATCGTCGACGACGATGACCTCGACATCCGCGTAGTCCTGCTCGAGAGCGCTGTCGATGCTGCGTTTGAGGAACCGCGCATAGTTGTAGTTCGGGATGATGATGGATACCGGAAGCCGGTTTTGGACAGACTGCATCGCGTTTGACCTCGCATCTTGCTTTGGTTCGGCAAAAGCCCTCATGGGCTCGCCCTTCTTCAAGCGCCCCTCTTGACGCGCGACGAGTTCCCCGGAGGAGAAAGCTTGCGCTTTCCACGAGGAGACGGTCACGTTTCGCTTTGCGACTTCGTATTGAGGCCGCCATTGCCTTCAAGGGCTGCTGCCATGCGCAGAGGGTCGGCGGCAGCAAAAGCTCCGACGTTCGGCCAAGGTGATGTCGCAGCCGAGCCCGACGGAAATGTCTCGCCTCGCGATCAGGTCGGGAGCGAAGCGGACGGGTGCCCTGAAGACATGGCGGATAGTGGCCTGCAAATGCGGCTGGAACAAGCCCCGCGTCGAAAACAGGGCCACTTCAGGTTGCGTTTCAGGCGGCATGCCGCGACCGCCGGCGCTTTTGCCCCGGAGCCGGCGAACCGCCTCCGGGGCTTATGGTCATGTGGCCTAAACAGTCAGGCGGCCTGCAAACCCGGCAGCGACAGGTCGACTTCCTCCGGTAAGTCGCCGGCCATGGCGGCGGCGAACTTCGTCTGATCGAGTTCTCCTTCCCAGCGTGCCACCACGACCGTCGCCACCGCATTGCCGATGAAGTTGGTCAGCGCCCGGCATTCCGACATGAAGCGGTCGACGCCGAGGATCAGCGCCATGCCGGCGACCGGCACGGTGGGGACGACCGAAAGCGTCGCCGCCAGGGTGATGAAGCCGGCGCCGGTGATGCCGGCGGCACCCTTGGAGCTCAGCATGGCGACGGCGAGCAGCAGGATCTGGTCGCCGTAGGTGAGTGGCGTGTCGGTCGCCTGTGCGATGAACAGCGCGGCCAGCGTCATATAGATGTTGGTGCCGTCCAGATTGAAGGAATAGCCGGTCGGGATGACCAGGCCGACCACCGAGCGGTTGCAGCCGGCGCGCTCCATCTTGGCCATGAGGCCCGGCAATGCCGCTTCCGAGGACGAGGTGCCGAGCACCAGCAGCAGCTCCTCTTTGATGTAGCGGATCAGCGCCAGGATCGAGAAGCCGTTGTAGCGGGCAACCGCGCCGAGCACCACCAGCACGAACAGCAACGCGGTCAGGTAGAATGTGCCGATCAGCATGGCCAGGTTGGCGATCGAGCCGATGCCGTATTTGCCGATGGTGAAGGCCATGGCGCCAAACGCGCCGATCGGCGCGGCCTTCATCAGGATGGCGACGAGGCGGAAGATCGGCGTGGTCAGCGCCTGCAGGAAATCGACGACCGGACGGCCGCGATCGCCGACCAGCGCCAGGGCGACACCGAACAGCACCGAGAAGAACAGCACCTGCAAAATGTCGCCTTGCGCGAAGGCGCCGGTGATGGTGTCGGGGATGATGTTCATGAGGAAGCCGACGATGGTCGTGTCGTGCGCCTTCTCGGCATAGGCCGTCACCTTGGCGGTATCGAGCGTGGCCGGATTGATGTGCATGCCGGCGCCGGGCTGGACGACATTGGAGACGACCAGGCCGACGACCAGCGCCAGCGTCGAGAACACCAGGAAATAGATCATCGCCTTGCCGGCGACGCGGCCGACCTTCTGCAGGTCGGAAACACCGGCGATACCGGTCGCCACGGTCAGGAAGATCACCGGCGCGATCACCATCTTCACCAGCTTGATGAAGGCGTCGCCGAACGGCTTCATCGCCTCGCCGGTTTCGGGATAGAAATGGCCGAGCAGCACGCCGGCGGCGATCGCCGCGAGCACCTGCACATAAAGATGCCGGTATAAGGGAAGTTTGCCGCGCGGCTCGGCGGCAGCGATTGCTGTCTGCATGACGTCCTCCATGGCGCCCCGATCGAAAGCTCGACTCCCCGGGGCAGTTGTTTTGACCAGCAGCCTCGCGACTGCCGAATTCGTGTTTGCAACAGCCGTGCCAGATACGCAGAAGAGTTATTCATCATTGATTTTGTTGAGCATTCACAAACGGCCGCACTGCCGGACGCATGGTCAAGTGCGACTCTCCGCATAGGTCGAATTGTGTTTTGTGCGAGTTCATGCACAAATGGGCGATGCTGCAACGCCCCGCCGGTGCCTTGTCTTCGACGCCCGAGCAACTCGCCAGGCGGGCGCGCCGAGCCTGGCTGCTGTTTGCGGCCGTCGCGCTTTTGATCGTCACGGCAGCGCTCTACGGCGCCGGCCTTTACGGCCGTACCGCCGAGATCGGGACCCTGGCGGCGCAGGGGCGTACCGACGCCAATCTGAAGGTCGCGCTGCTGCGCGCCGTGCTCGAAAGCCCGCGCGCCCTGCCCCTGCTGTTGTCCGCGGACCAGCAAGTGCGTGATGCGCTGACGCAGAAAAACGCCGCGGCAATAGATGTGCTGAACCGCAAGCTCGAGGGGCTGGTCTCCGGCACCAAGGCGTCGGTGCTCTATGTGATCGGCGCCGACGGACTGGCGATCGCCTCCAGCAACTGGCGCGAGCCGATCAGCTTCGTCGGCAACGACTACCGTTTTCGCGATTATTTCTCCGGCGCGATGCAGGCCGGAACCGCCGAATATTTTGCGCTCGGCAATGTCAGCAAGCGTCCCGGCCTCTACATTTCGCGGCGCGTCGGCGATGCCGCCGCACCGCTCGGCGTCGTCGTCGTCAAGATGGAGTTCGACCAGCTCGAAGCCGACTGGCGCGAGGCCAACCGCCCGGCCTATGTCAGCGACGAGAACGGCGTCGTGCTGATCACCAGCGTGCCGTCCTGGCGCTTCATGACAACCGCGCCGCTGGCCGCACCCAAGCAAGCCGCAATTCGCGACAGCCAACAGTTCGGCGACGCGCCGCTTGTGCCGTTGCCGATCATGCACGCGCAGGCGCTCAGCCCGGATGTGTCGATCGTCCACGCGGTGACGCCCGGCGGCAGCGACGCGCAGTATCTCAGCCTTTCGACGCCGGTTCCTTCGACCCCCTGGCGGCTCGAATATCTGATCCCGGCTGAAGCGCCGATCGCCGCCGCCGTCCGCGAAATGCGGCTTCTGGCACTGGGTGTCGTCGTGCCGCTGCTCGGCCTGGCCGCGTATCTGTTGTGGCGCCGGCAGTCGGCGCAGATGCGGATTGCCGCCGAACAGGCGGCGCGCACCGAACTCGAACGCCGCGTTGTCGAACGCACCGAGGATCTGAGCCGAGCCCGCGACCGGTTGCAGGCCGAGATCACCGGCCACCGCAACACGGAGGCAAAGCTCCAGGTGGTGCAGCAGGACCTGGTCCAGGCCAACCGCCTCGCCATCCTCGGCCAGGTCGCCGCCGGCGTCGCCCACGAGATCAACCAGCCGGTCGCCACCATCCGTGCCTATGCCGACAACGCCCGCACCTTCCTCGACCGCAAGCAGACCGGGCCGGCTGAGGAAAATCTCGGCGCCATTGCAGCCCTTACCGAACGCATCGGCTCAATCACCGAGGAGTTGAAGGCATTTGCCCGCAAGGGCCGCACCGCCGCCGAGCCCGTCGAATTGCGCGGCGTCATCGAAGGCGCCGTCATGCTGTTGAGAAGCCGCTTTGCCGGCCGGCTCGACGCATTGGTCGTCGACCTGCCGCTGCCGAGCCTCAAGGTCATGGGCAATCGGGTGCGGCTCGAACAGGTGCTGATCAATCTCTTCCAGAACGCGCTGGAGGCGCTCGACGGCCGCGACGACGCTCATGTGCAGGTCTCGGTCGAAGAGACCGCGGACGGCGTGACGATCAGCGTATCCGACAACGGGCCCGGCATTCCGCCGGCGATCCTCAAATCGCTGTTCACGCCGTTCAACACCTCCAAGGAAAAAGGCCTTGGCCTCGGCCTCGTCATCTCCAAGGACATCGTCGCCGACTATGGCGGACGCATCGAGGTTTCGAGCGGCGACAGCGGCACCCGCTTCACCATTCATCTCCAGAAAGCAGCGTAAGCCATCATGACGAACGACAATTCCGCACCGGTGGTCCTGATCGATGACGATCGCGATCTCCTCAAGGCCACCGCGCAGACGCTGGAGCTTGCCGGCTTCTCGGTCTCGGCCTTTGCGGTGGCGGCCGAGGCGCTGGCCACGCTCGACGCCGGTTTTGCCGGCGTCGTGGTGTCGGATATCCGCATGCCTCAGATCGACGGCTTGCAGCTTTTCAATCGCATCCTGCGGCTGGATGCCGACATTCCCGTCATCCTCGTCACCGGCCATGGCGACATCGCCATGGCCGTCAAGGCGATCAAGGACGGCGCCTACGACTTCATCACCAAGCCCTTCGCCGCCGACCGGCTGGTGCAGAGCGTGCGCCGCGCAGCGGAAAAGCGCCGCCTGGTAATGGAGAACCGGGCCTTGCGCGAGGCGGCCGGAGAGGCGCAGGACAGCCTGCCGCTGATCGGCCAGACGCCGGCGATGGACAGGCTGCGCCGTACGCTGCGCCAGATCGCCGATACCGACGTCGACGTGCTGGTGACCGGCGAGACCGGCTCCGGCAAGGAGGTGGTGGCAAGTCTTCTGCATCGCTGGAGCCGCCGCGCCAAGGGCAATTTCGTCGCGCTGAATTGCGGCACGCTGCCGGAGACCGTCATCGAGAGCGAGTTGTTCGGCCATGAGGCCGGCGCCTTCACCGGCGCGCAGAAGAAACGGATCGGCCGCATCGAGCACGCCAGCGGCGGCACGCTGTTCCTCGACGAGATCGAAAGCATGCCGGTCTCGACACAGGTGCAGATGCTGCGCGTGCTGGAGATGCGCGAGGTCACGCCGCTCGGCACCAACGAGGTGCGGCCGGTGGATCTGCGCGTCGTCGCCGCCGCCAAGGTCGACCTCGGCGATCCGCGCCAGCGCGGCGCTTTCCGCGAGGATCTCTATTACCGGCTCAACGTGGTGACGATCTCGATCCCGCCGCTGCGCGAGCGCCGCGACGATGTCGCCCTGCTGTTTTTCTATTTTGCGGAGCGCGCCGCCGCCCGCTTCCACCGCCCTGTGCCGGCAGTTCCAGCGACGGTGCATCGCCATCTGAGCGACCATGACTGGCCGGGAAATGTGCGCGAGCTGGCGCATTTCGCCGAGCGGTTCGTGCTTGGATTGGAGGAAGGCGCCGAGACGCAACCCCCTGCCCCGACCCAATCGAACGCCGCCATGAAGCTGCCGGAGCGGCTGGAGCGCTACGAGGCCGACATCATCCGCGAGACGCTTGGCCGCAACGACGGCGATGTCAGGCGCACGATCGAAGCGCTGGGGATTCCGCGCAAGACTTTCTACGACAAGCTCCAGCGCCACGGCATCGTGCGCAGCGATTTTTCCCGGTAATCGCCGGCGGCCTGGACCGGCGGCTCGGTTACTTGGCGTCGTGGAAGATGATGCCCACAGTGTGGCGCATGCCGGAGCGTAGCCGGCTGACGCCATGCCTGAGGTTGACGCGGTAATTGCCCTTGCTGCCCTGGACCGGACGATTGTGGACCGCGAAGGCGACCGCATCGCCCTGGCGCAGCGGCACCACCTCGACGCGGCTCTGCATGCGCGGACGCTGCTCGGTCAGCACGAACTCGCCGCCGGTGAAATCCTTGCCTGGTTCCGACAATAGGATCGCCACCTGCAGCGGGAAGGCAAGATCGCCGTAGAGATCCTGGTGCAGGCAGTTGAAGTCGCCGGGGACATATTGCAGCAGGAGCGGCGTCGGCCGCGTCTGGCCCTGCTCGTGGCATTGCTCGAGGAACGCCGCGTGTTCGTCGGGATAGCGCTGCGCGATACCCATGCGCGCGTTCCAGTCGTTGGCAACCGCGGCCAGGCGCGGATAGAGCGCGGTGCGCAAGCCGCCGATCAAGTCGGGCAAGGGATAGCGGAAATAGCGGTACTCGCCCTTGCCGAAACCATGCCGCGCCATGTGCACATGGCTGCGGAAATGGCTCTCGTCCGGATAGAGCCCGGCGATATGCCGGCACTCCTGCGGCGTCAGCAGCTTTTCCATCACCGCGCAGCCATAGCCGCTCAGCTCATCGGCCAGCGTCCGCCAATCATATCCGGCAACGCGCACCTCCGCCGATTTCACCGCCGCTTTCGCGCCTATCGAATGGATGGTCATGGCTTCGCCTCCTGTGGCTTCTCTGTCAATTGAAATGGGTGAAGCGGCCCGCGCAGACCACCCGTTTCTTGCCGGGTGAGCCTTGCGGGACGGGACGTCATTCAATTTCCGATTTCGTGGTCATGGGCTAAACTTGTTCCACTCAACGGGACCGCCACCTCCATGATCGTCCAGACCTGCATCAATGGCGCGCGCAGCGCCGATTTCCACCCCCGACTGCCGCTTGATCCCGAAGCCATTGCGCGAGACGGCGCGGCCTGCGTGGCCGCAGGTGCGGCCGAGTTGCATGTCCATGCACGCGGGCTCGATGGCCGCGAAAGCCTTGCCCCTGACGCGATGGACCCGACCGTGCTGGCGCTGCGTCGCGCCTGCCCGGGAACGCTGATCGGCGTCTCCACCGGCGCCTGGATCGAGAATGACGACGAGCGGACGCTGGCTGCGATCGCCGCTTGGAGCGAGCTGCCCGACTATGCCTCGGTCAATCTCAGCGAGAATGCAGCACCGGCAGTCATGGAGCGTCTGCGCCAGCGCGGCATTGGCATCGAGGCCGGGCTTGCCTCCGTCGCCGACGCCGAACGCCTGGTGAGCCTCGACCATGGCAACCGCGTGCTGCGCATCCTGATTGAAATCTCCGAGCAGGAGCCGGACGCTGCGCTTGAGATCAGCGACGATATCGCCGCCGTGCTCGACGGCGCCGGAATGCGCCGGGCAATCCTGCTGCACGGTGCCGACGCCACGGTCTGGCCTTTCGTGCACCGGGCGGCGGAACGCCGTTGGTCGACGCGCGTCGGACTGGAAGACGGCAAGGAGCTTCCTGATGGAACAATAGCACCCGGTAACGCTGCGCTGACAGCGGCAGCCGTCGCTATCTTCGAGACCAGTCGTTAGCATGGGGAAAGCGTCGATGGCCGCCGATCCCTCTTCAGGGGGGAGATAACAAGTTTTGGCAAATAGGCAGGTCTAAGTCGGCGAACTCAAGCGTGGCAGCACGCTAATTTCAGTAAAATCTATATAAAACTTTGCATATTAATTAAACCAGCAATTAATCAGCACATCGACGACCCCGCATGTTAGTGCTCTCCTGCACCGGGGACCATTTTTTTTATGAACATCATTCCACAGAATGATCACGCTTCGCCGCGCCGGATTCAACAGTATACATCGGTACAGATCCTGCGGGGGCTAGCAGCCCTCATGGTTGTCATTTTTCATCTTCCGGCCGCACTGGGCATGCTCGATCTGGATATTCCCGTTCTAAACAGTGGCGTCGACCTGTTTTTCGTCATCAGTGGTTTTGTCATGGTTCTCTCGACGGAGAACAGACGCTCAGACCACCGTGCTTTTTTGATGCAGCGGTTCACGCGCGTCGTTCCGTTCTATTGGGTTATGACCTTCCTCATGGTCGCCGCACTTTGGTTGTTTGCCGGTCGTGCAGTGTCTCTTGAGCAGATCACCAACAGCCTGCTTTTCATACCCTATCTCGATACGGTCACAGGCTATGTCCAACCAGTGCTTGGCGTGGGTTGGACGCTCAATCTGGAAATCCTGTTTTATATTCTGTTCGCGGCGACCATGGGTTTTGGCAGGTGGACGCAAATGGCCGCGGTCGGCGTTGTCTTTGCAATCGCCGTAGCGGCGCGCATCATCTTCAAACCCGCCGCCGACACTGTGCTGTTTTTCTACACCACGCCAATCCTGTTTGAGTTCCTCGCGGGCATGGCGCTCGGCCACCTGGTCGGCAGGCTGGCGCGTTTGCCTGCTTTCCTGGGTGCCTCGGCAATCGTGTTCGCCATCGTGTCCATGCTGGTGATGGTACTTGGCTTCAACTTGCCGCGAACCCTTGCTCAGGGAATCCCGGCCTTGATCCTTGTCGCCGGTTGCATCAGCCTGGAAAGCTACTTCCGGCTTTTTGCTCCTCGCCTGCTGGCAAGGTTGGGCGATGCTTCCTACTCTCTGTATCTGACGCATCCTGTCGTGCTGCTTGCGACCGCTCCTGTCGTTGCAAGCGCCAATGTATCACCATGGCTTGCTGGCATGGTTATTGTCACCGCCTGCATTGCCGTCTCCCTGGCCAGCTACAGTTTTGTTGAAAAGCCGATTTTGGCCATTTCGCGGATGAGCCTTTCCGCCCGTCACGTGAAGGCATGAGTTGCGGCTGCGCTCCGCGGAACCACGCTGTCGCCAACCTTAGACCGGCGGCGCTGAACGTTCAAAAGATCCGGAAACAAAAACCCGCCTCGGGAGGACGGGTCGTTGGAGCCAAATTGGCATAGCTGCCGGCACAAAGCAAGAACAAAATGTGGCGCACTCGACGAAAATTGCCGACAGGCACAGAGCCATGGCGGATGACATGCCTCTTGCCATTGTTAAAAATCTCTCATAACGTATTTTCATATCCGAAAGAAAATCCGACCGTTTATTTCCATTTATGAAAGCCTGAGCGTTTGCGGGAACATCTCGATCAGACCGACCGGCGACTGGTCAAGCTGCTGTCGCAGGACGCGCAGCTTGGCGTCAACCGCCTCGCCGAGAAGATGGCGATCTCGGTGCCGACGGTGCGCATGCGGCTGCGCAACCTGCTCGACCGCAACCTGCTCAAGATCGTCGGGCTGCTCAACCTGACCGAACGCCCCGAACTGATCTCGGCCATCGTCGGCATCAACGCGCAAGGGCGCGGCCGGGCACGGGAACTGGCGCAACGCATCTCCGAACTGCCTTTCGTGAACTCGGCCGCCGTCGTCACCGGACGCTTCGACATCATCGTCGACGTGACCGTGGCCGGTGATGTCGCCGATCTCTACCGCGTCACCAGCGAGCTGATCCCCGGCGCCGGCGAGCCGGGCGAGGTCGTGCGCAGCGAGACTTTCGTCGTCATGGCGTCCTGCAACAAATGGGTCAGCCTGCCGGAAGGTTGCTGGTCGGACGAGACGCGGAAGGAAATGGCATGAAGATCGCGGTTCTCGGCGGGCTCGGCCTGCAAGGCCGGGCGGCGATCGCCGATCTCGTTGCCAGCGACGGCGTCGAGCAAGTGGTCTGTGTCGACACCGCAACCGACGGCGCTGCGCGGCTTGGCGGCCTGACCGACCTTGCCCGGGTGCGTTTCGTCGTGCCGGAGGGCGCGATCGGTCCAGCATTGGCCGATGTGATGAAGGACGTCGACGCGGTCATCGACCTGTTGCCGCAACCGCTGATGCGCGAGGCGGTGCAGGCGGCGATCGCGACGCGCACGCCGCTGGTCACCACCAATTACGGCAAGGCCATCGCGGATCTAGCGCCCGAGGCCGAAAAGGCCGGCGTCTCGATCGTCACCGAATGCGGGCTCGACCCCGGCATCGACCTTGTGCTCTACGCGCGCGCCGCAAGCCAGTTCGACACCATCACCGCGATCGATTCCTACTGTGGCGGCATTCCCGAGCCGAAAGCGGTGGTCGAGCCGCTGCGCTACAAGGTGAGCTGGAATTTCGACATGGTTCTGGTCAGCCAGAACCGCGACAGTGTGCTGGTCGAGAACGGCGAACAGGTCGATGTGCCGGCCGCCCGCCAGCACGACAATCGTTTCATCCACGAGATCGAGGTGGCGGGGCTGGGCAGGCTGGAAGCCTTCCCCAATGGCGACGCCCCGCATTATGCCGGCATGCTTGCCGCCGCAAAGGGGCTGCAGCGCTCCGGCCGATATTCGCTGCGCTGGCCTGGCTGGTCGGCGTTCTGGGCGCCGCTGAAGCAGCTCGGCTTCCTGTCCGAGGAAAAGGTATCCGGCACCGGTGTCAGCCCACGCGAATTCCTCGGCCGGCTGCTTGGCCCGCAACTGCAATACGGCGCGGACGAAAAGGACCTTTGCGTCATGCGGAACGTGTTTGTCGGCAGCGAAGGCGGCCGCCGCAAGACGGTGACCTCGGAGCTGGTCATCGAACGCGACCTCGCCTCTGGCCTGTTCGGCATGAGCCTTGGCGTCGGCTATCCCGCCAGCATCGTGGCGCAGATGCTGGCACGGCGCGAGATCGCCACGCCCGGCCTGCTCAACCCACTGCTGCATGTGCCCGATGGCCGCTTCCTCGACGAGCTGGCCAGGCGCGGCATCAAGGTCGCCGAAACGGTGAGCTGGGATTGAAGATTTTCGAACGGTGGTTGCCGCCGGCAACGGCGCTGCCGCTCAAAAAGCACCCGATGGGGTGAAACAACAAGTGGAACAACAAACGACAACAAGGAGGAATGCCCAAATGAAGATTGCCAAGCTTTTCATCGCCGGACTTGCGCTCGCCGGCCTCACCGCTGCCGCCAGTGCCGGAACCCTCGACGAGATTACCAAGCGCGGTGAGTTGCGCGTTGCGGTGCAGACGCAAGGCCCGCCCTTTTCGCTGGTGGGTGCCGCCGGCGAACGCACCGGCAGTTCGGTCGAACTCGCCGAATTGATGGCCAAGGAAATGGGCGTCAAGATCACCTTCCTCGACTTCGACTGGGACGGCCTGATCCCGGCGCTGCTGTCGGGCAAGGCCGATCTTCTGGTCGCCGACATGACGCCGACGCTGGCGCGCGGCATGAAGGTCGCCTTTACCAAGCCCTACATGTACACGGGCAGCACCGTCTTCACCAAGGCTGGGACCGCCTTCAAATCCACCGAGGACTGCAAGGCCAAAGGCACCAAGATCGCGGTGCTGCTCGGCGCCACCGGCGAGAAGGAAGCCAAGGCCGCCTTCCCCGATGCCGACATCAAGAGCTACAAGGGCGGCGGCCCGCTGCTGCTCGACGCCGTCAATAACGGCCAGGCCGATTGCGGCGTCAACGACGTCTCGGCGGTCAAGGGGCAGTCGACCGCTTACCCAGCCGGCAGCTTCACCATCATGCCGGATATGCTGTCGAAGGAGCCGCTGGCCTTCGCCACGCGCTATGACGAGCAGGATCTGCTGGTCTGGATGAACCTGTTCCTCGACCAGGTCAGCCTCGACGGCCGCCTGCAAAAGAACCTCGATTACTGGGTGAATTCCGACGCCTGGAAGAAAGACCACTAACGGATAGGGAGTAGGGAGTAGGGAGTAGGAAGTAGGGATGGCCATTCCGGACACCTTCACTACTCACTACTCACTACTCACTACTCACTACTCACTACTGCCTACTCACTACTGCCCACTCACCATGCTCGAAAACTTCAGCTTCCGCACCATCGTCGAATATCTGCCCCTGTTCGGGCAGGGCCTCGTCACGACCGTGTGGCTGTCTGGGCTCTCCTTTGCCGGCGCGCTCGCCGTCGGCATCGTGCTCGCCGCGATGAATTTGCAGCGCAGCCGGCTGTTCCGCGTCCCGGCCAAGGCCTATATCGACGCGGTGCGCACCACGCCCTTACTGGCGCAGCTCTATTTCCTCTATTTCGGCCTGCCGCGGCTCGGCTTTATCCTGCCCGAGTTCGTCGTCGGCATCCTCGCTTTATCGCTGAACAGCGGCGCCTATGTCGCCGAGATCATCCGTGCCGGCATCCTGTCGATCCCGCGCGGCCAGGTCGAGGCCGGCGTCGCTTCGGGCATGACCTATGTCCAGCGTATGCGTCTCGTCATCCTGCCGCAGGCGTTCAAGGTGACGATCCCGCCGCTGCTCGGCCAGGCAATCGTGCTGGTCAAGGATTCCGCCCTGCTGTCGCTGATCTCGGTTGCCGAACTGACGCGTGCCGGACAATTGCTCGCCTCCGACCGCTTCATGCCGGCGGAAGGTTTCATCACCATCGCCGCCTTCTACCTCCTGCTCTATTACGGGCTGAAGGGGCTGGCGGCGCTCTCCGGGCGCTGGCTCGGCCTCGCGGGGGCACGGACATGATCTGGCAGCAGCTGCAAAGCATCGCCGGCAGCTATCCCCTCGCCTTGCGCGGCCTCGGCATGACCGTGGTGCTGTCGCTGATCAGCCTGGTGCTGGGCACGCTGCTCGGCTTCGGCCTCGGCATCCTGCGCACCGGCGGCAACCGGCTGATCAGCGGCGCGATCGGCGCCTGGGTCGACCTGATCCGCGGCACACCGTTCCTGGTGCAGATCTTCCTGATCTTCTTCATCCTGCCGGAACTCGGCATCGAGCTCGACGCCTTCACCGCCGGCATCATCGCGCTGACCAATCTGGCCGCCTGCTTCATCTGCGAGATCGTCGTCGCCGGCATCCGCTCGGTGCCATCAGGCCAGGTCGAGGCGGCGCTGGCGTCCGGCCTGTCGCGCTCGCAGCGCATGCGCCAGGTGGTGCTGCCGCAGGCGATGCGCATCGTGCTGCCGCCACTGGTCGGGCAATATGTGCTGCTGATCAAGGATTCCTCGGTTGTTTCGGCCATCGGCCTCACCGACCTCACCCGCGTCGGCTGGCTGGTAGTGCAGCGTGTACCCAATGGGCTGCTGGTCTTCTTCCTCGTCGGGCTCGGTTACTTCATCGTCTGCTACCCCCTGATCATGCTGGCCCGCCGGCTGGAGCAACGCATGGGCGCGGCGCATGGCGAGGTGCAGTTGTGATGTCGAACCTTAGCAAAAATGGCACTGGCATGATCGAATTTCGCGGCGTCAACAAATGGTTCGGCCAGCTCAACGTGCTCAGGGATATCACGCTGAGCGTCGAGCCGCGCGAAGTGGTCGTCGTCTGCGGCCCGAGCGGCTCGGGCAAGAGCACCTTGATCCGCTGCATCAACGGGCTGGAGACGATCCGCGACGGCGACCTGACGGTCGACGGCCAGCGTCTCGGCGACGCCGCCACCAACATGACGCGGCTGCGCACCGAGATCGGCTTCGTCTTCCAGTCGTTCAATCTCTACCCGCACAAGACCGCGCTTGAAAACGTCACGCTGGCGCCGATCCATGTCCGCAAGATCCCGCGCGCCGAGGCCGAAAAGGCAGGGCGCGAGCTGCTCGCCAAGGTCGGCCTCGCCGACAAGGTGAATGCCTATCCCGCGCAGCTCTCAGGCGGCCAGCAGCAGCGCGTGGCGATCGCCCGCTGCCTCGGCATGCGCCCCAAGATCATGCTGTTCGACGAGCCGACCTCGGCCCTCGATCCCGAGATGATCTCCGAAGTGCTCGACGTCATGGTCGCGGTGGCCGAGGAAGGCATGACCATGATGGTGGTGACGCACGAGATGGGCTTTGCCCGCAAGGTCGCGCAGCGGGTGGTGTTCATGGACGCCGGCGCCATCGTCGAGAGCGGCACGCCGGACGAGTTCTTCTCGCATCCGAAGACCGACCGCAGCCGCGCTTTTCTGAGCAAGATCCTGCGGCATTAGGGTCAACTCAGTCAGTTCGCTGCCGCCGCTGGCCGGGACGGGTGGGAAGCGGACGGTGCTGCGCGTTCCGCGAACAAGGGTTGGCGTCTCCGGGGTTGCATCGGTTTAGGAAGTTAGGCATTCATCGTGAGAGAAACGTCCGGGATGGCCATGCAAGAAAGAGCCGAATCAAAGAAATCAGTCCGCAGGCGGGCCGACGAAATCAAACAGTTTCGCTGCAAGAACCTGATTGCCGTGCTTGAGAATCCGACTGATGTGAAGAATATTGGAACGGTGATCCGGAATGTGAACGCCTTGGGTGTCGAGAAGGTTTATGTCGTCGATCCTCGCCGATCTCTGCCCGACGATTGGCAGGATTTGCGCAATCGGAAATCGGTTTCGAAGACCTCTGTCTCTGCCGTGAAATGGACGTTCGTAAGACGCTTCGACAGCACCGATGAGTGCTTCGGCCATCTCGAAAGAAAGGGATTCAAATCGATCGTCACGTCGCCGCACGTGAAAGGCAAGGCCAGCATTTTCCTTCACGAAGGCGACTACACCACTCACAGCAAACTCGCGGTCTGGTTCGGCAGCGAAGCGATGGGTATCAGCGATCTTGCCGTCGAAAGAAGCGACATGTGCGTCTGCGTTCCGATGTTCGGAATGATCGAAAGCCTTAACCTCGGGACAAGCTCGGGGATCGTCTTGTACGAAGTCGCGAAGCAAAGACGTGAATATCAAAGCAAGTTCAGGAAGCGTGATCAAAGGGGGGAGCGATCAACCCCGTTGCCGACCGTAATCACTCCAAAGACCTAGCTAGGCTCCAACTCATCAGCTGGCTGCCGCCAGTGGCCGAGATGGATGGGAAGCGGACGGTGCGATTTCTAAGACATCTAGTGTGCTATTACGCTTCGCCATGGACATCGACGATATTCGAAATCGAGCGCAAGGCGTCGCCAAAGGTGGGGTCACGGCAGAAGAGCTGGAGTTCGCGCGCGCCATCCTGCTGAAGCGTCGAGGCGACGTGGGGTCAGCTCTGTACATTGTGGGCTTATGTGGAAGCGTGTCCGATGCTGCGCTAATCGAGAGCTATCTCCACGGGCCGGAACGAGACGTGCAAGGCGAAACTGCATTGACAGCGCTGTGCCGTTATCTCCGCCTTATTGATCGCTTTCGATCGCTTATACGCGAACTGATCATGTCGCCGACCGATATCGGATGGAGCAACAGTCGGATGGCTGCTATCCATCTCGCGCCCATCTATTTGAACGGCTTCAGAGACGATGAACTGGGCTGCCAATTGGTTGCGATATTCTGTGATCCAGACGATCCGGAGCAGCTGTCGGCTCGCGCTGCGCTGATCGAAATTTTAGCTTTAAGGAGCGAACTTAGAGATCCTTTTGGGCTGCATGTGGAAAACGGCGACATGGATGCTGGCTACATCATAAAACTGGTCCGTCAGCGCTTCGGCTGCGGACGCAAAGTGCAGTAGCCGCATAGGGCGGAAAGCCCCTTAGTTCTCGATGACAGAGGTGCCGTCTGTGTCTTGGTAGACGAACAACTCATGCGCAGCGACACCTCTGTTCCGTCGGAGAAAAGAACGGAGATCCCAAACCCGGTTCTCTCCTTTCATTGGAGCGGACCGGCTTGCCAATCATTCGGTCTTCGAAGGTTTGCACAGCACTCTTCTCGATCTTTGACATCAATGGGTTTCGGCATGGGCCCTGAGCTCTGCCTTCTTCTCATCCGAGATAACGGCGACGTCGAGCACCTTCTGCAATTCAGCAGCATGGCGGAACGACGGCTCGGCCTGAACGCCGTTGCGCACCGCATCGACAAAGCGCTGGTAGTTGGTCGCCACCGTTCCGGCGTCCAGAACCTGCCATTTGGCGTTCTCGATGTCCTCGCCGATGCAGGCTTTCAGCTCCGAGCCGGTCAGATTGTGCACGACTTCGATGCCGCCCTTGTCGCCGTAGATGCGCAGGCGGAGTTCGTTCAAATGGCCCGTCGCCCAGCGGCTGGCATGGACGACGCCGAACGCGCCATTGCTGAAATCCAGCGCCATGGTGAAGCTGTCGTTGGCGTCGAGCTCGTACTCGCCAATGCGGTTGCCGGGCGCCTTGTCGAAGGACCTCAGCCGGCAGAATACATGGTCGATGTCGAGTGCGGCGCCATAGCTGGCGAAATCGAGGATGTGGATGCCGACGTCACCCAGCACACCGTTGGAGCCATGGCCGCGCGACAGGCGCCACAGCCATTTCGAATCGGTGCGCCAGTCGCCCCAGAATTTGGACACCAGCCAGCTCTGCAGATAGGAGGCCTCGACATGCCTGACCGTGCCGATGTCGCCGGCCAGCACCATGGCGCGCGCTCTCTGCAGCGGCGCGACATTGCGATAGGTCAGGTTGACCATGTTGATGATGCCGGCTCGCTCGGCGGCATCGGCCATCTCACTGGCCTTCTCGAAGTTTTCGGCCAGCGGCTTTTCGCAAAGCACCGGCTTGCCCGCCGCGATCAGCATCATGGTGGTCGGATGGTGGATGCGATCGGGCGTCACGTTCGCCACCGCGTCGAACTTACCCCAGGCCAGCGCCTCGTCCAGCGACGCGAAGCGGTTGGGGATGCCATAGATGTCCGAAAACTTGTCGACACGCGTACGGTCGAGATCGACAGCGCCGATCAGTTCGACGCCCTCGATCTTGCCGAACTGCCTGGCATGCTCCTCCGCCATCCAGCCGGTACCGAGTATCAACAGACGCATGATTCTTATCCTTAGGACAGGGCTTTATCTTCTTGTTCGATCATGGATTTGTCATCTAGCGGAAGCCGGCTTCGCCGGCGGAATGAAGCTTTCCGCCGCGCTCGACGATCGGCTCGAGCGCCTTTTCCACCGGCACGTTCGGCGCATCGAGGATGGCCGGATTGGAGCTTTGCGGGTTGTGCGCCCATCTCACCGCATTGCGCAGCACCTTGTGGACGTTGGCGTCGTGATAGGTCGGATAGGTCTCGTGGCCGGGCCTGAAATAGAAGATGTTGCCGGCGCCGCGGCGATAGGTCAGCCCCGACCGGAACACTTCGCCGCCTTGGAACCAGGAGATGAACACGGTCTCGAGCGGCTCCGGCACGGCGAACTGCTCGCCATACATCTCCTCGTTCTCGAGCTCGAAATACTCGCCGATCCCGGCAGCGATCGGGTGGCTTGCGCTGGTCACCCAGAGCCGTTCGCGCTCGCCCGCCTCGCGCCATTTCAGCGTGCAGGGAGTGCCCATCAGCTTCTTGAAGATCTTCGAGAAATGGCCGGAATGGAGAACGATCAGCCCCATGCCTTCCCAGACGCGGCGCGCCACGCGCTCGACCACTTCGTCGGCGACCGCACCATGGTCCTTGTGTCCCCACCACAGCAAGACGTCGGTCTCGGCCAGACGGTCGGTCGGCAGCCCATGCTCCTTCTGCTCCAGCGTTGCCCAGGACACTGATATCTTCGGGTCGAGCTTCAGTGCATTGGCGATCGTCGCATGCATGCCCTCGGGATAGATGCCCGCGACCACCTCGTTGGTCCGCTCATGAATATTCTCGCCCCAGACGACAGCGCGTATTGTCATGATGTCCTCGTGATTGTTTGAAGCTGGAGCCGCCCCGGCCGGTCAGTCATAATATCCTCGGCCGGGAATGAAAACCTCGACATTGGCCCGACGTCCCCCAGCGTCGTCATCCCAGGGCGAAGCAGGAGCGAAGCGACGTCGCGAAGACCCTGGGATCCATGCCGTGACTTCTATGCGCTGCGACGGTGCAGAACCTCGATGCAAGAGGGATAAGAGGTGAAAGGGATTGCGACAGAACGGCGTCAAATCTGCATCGTTGCATTCTTCGGCTGATGCAACGGCATGGATCCCAGGGTATGCGCTTCCGCTTCGCCCTGGGATGACGAAGCCGTAAAGGACCGCCGCGAACCTAAGCGCCGCGGCCCTCCTGGGCGACTCGTGTCAGCGGCTTCGACAGGCGCGGCACCACGACGAGCCGCTTGATCTTTCCCTTCTTGTAGGCGGCGAGAAAGCGGGCATAGTCCTTGAAGACGACGCAGCCATTGGATTCGGCGCGGCCGCCGCGCAGCATGTAGGTGTGGGCGAGCAAGCCATCGCGGCCATATTTGTTGCTGCCGCTGGTGGGGGTGAGACGCAGGGCCTCGACGCCATGGAAGCGCGATTCCCGCAGTGTCAGATTGTAGGTGTCGGGCGGCGTCGGACCGACATTCTTCTTGTGAACGTAGCGCGGCTGGTCGACCATCGCGCCCAGTCCCGAATGTGCCTCCAGCCGTGAGCCGTCGGGCATATAGACGGTCTTGGCCGAGATGTCGTAGACGGCGACGCCGCTGCCCATGTTGGGCGTGGTGAACAGGTTCCTGAAGGCTCCGCCGAGTCCGCCGGAAGGCATGTCGGGCTTGGCATAGGCCAGCATGTCGCCGCCCTGCGTCTTCGACCGCTTGCCCGACACGGCCGGCACTGCCGCTTGTGACGAATTGCGAGGCGACAGGCTGCCGGGTAGCGTCTCGACCGGCGGAGCGTCGGCCGTCTGGACCTTGCTCGCCCTGGATGCCTGGGCCCTGGATTTCTGGGGCGGCTCCGTTTTTGCTACCTGGGCCTTTGATGCCTGGGCCTTTGATGCCTGATCCTTTGGCGCCCGGTCTTTCGAGGCTTGAGCCTGGGGCGCCGGCTCATCGATGTCCGCCTGCGGACGCAGGGTCGGCAGCGGAACGCTGTCGGGCATGTCGTCCTGCGGCGGCAGCGAGGCCAGTTGGACCTCAGGCTCTTGCGGCCCTTGCGAAGCTGCCGGCTCGCTTGCCACGACGGCTGCCGGAAGCACGTCGATCATCTGCTCGGGCAATGTATTCGCCAGCGCCAGCGCCAGGCGCGACGAACGTTCAATCTCCGCCACCGCCGGCCCGAAGCGCACGGATGCCGGGCCGTTCGGGTCGGGTATGCGTACCGGCTCGGCGAACCGGGCGTCGGCCGGCAGGCTTGCGAGCATGACGGGTGAGCCGGCACGGGCAAAGGCGGCGGCAAGCTTTTGCGGCGACAGCCCTGCTTTGGCCACCACGTCGTCGAAGCTCGATCGCCGCGATGCATCGGCGACAAGCGGCACCGTATTGCGCTTGAGACGCGCCGATTTTCCCTGGTGAACGAAGTTCGAAGCTGACAGCAGGCAGTTGGCATCGCACCCGTGCTGCAGCAGCTTGGCCGACAGCGCCGCGTTTGCTGCGGCCCACGTCGGGGCCTGCGCCTTTGCAAGGCTGCGGCGAGGATCGGCGAGCGCGATGGTGCGCGGCGCGAGCAGGCTTTGCGGGAGACCGTTGGAAGCGGCGCTGAGCGAGGTTCCCACTGAATAAAGGCCGGCCAAGGTCGCCACCGACCATAAAGCAATGGCTGCGCCGACGGCCGGAACCGCGACCCAGCGCAGGCCGGGCCTCATCGAAGTCAATCCAGTTGCAGGACTGTCACCCCGGGTTTTCGCACTTACAAACGCCATTCAACCACTCTCAATCGGCCGATGCCGGCTAGCGGATTTCGCAGCCGTGACATTCACAGTTCGCCTGGTGCCCCCAGCACGCTTTGCGTCTGTTGCCGATTGATTCAAAAGATGGACAAAGTTGGTTAACCAATCCCTCTACCGACCGCCGATTGGGCGACGGTCACACCGAAAAACGCCCTCCAAAACCTGCATAGTTGGCAAAACTGCCCTCCAATGATGACTTTGCTGCCCGTTTTTGTCGGCCGAGTCAAGAAAGCGAAATGACTAGACCTTGCTGGGCGGAGTCGGCCATGGCCGCCAAAGTGAAGCCGGGCCGACCAGAATCTTGCGGCCGGCAGCCGCCGCTATCAAGCCCCGGCAATCGGTCAAACCGGCGATTATCGACCTGGCACTTGTCGACCTGCCACTCGGGCGAATGAACGTTAACATCTGAGAATTCGGGATAGCGGCAAGATGTTTGCCGCACAGCAGCTGAATGTCGCCAAGTGCCGGAGCGGGATATCCAACACCTAGACCACAGCCACCACTATGTGAGCCTGGATTTTGGCAGCAACCTCGCCGCTGCCATGCCTGTCAGCAATCGCGGCTGCGGCGTAGTCGGTTGCAGCGTCCAGTTTTCCCGCCTCTCTGGCCTCGATTTCATTGCGAAGGAGAGTGCCCTGGCAATAAGCAACGGCCGGAAGGCGCGGCGAGGAGGCACGGCTTTGTTCGGCTCTCGTCTCGATCACCACACCGGAAAAACCTGCGTCCTCCAGCTCGCCACGGATCAGTGCCGTATCGTGGTAGCCATGCGGCGTGCGTGCCAGAAAGCGCGGCGGATCGTTCGGAAAAATCCTTGCGAGAGCATTCGTCACATCGTCGGCAAACACGTTCTCCTCGATGCGATCCCATACGCTGAATAGAAAATGTCCTCCGGGCTTCAGGACTCGCCGGGCTTCGCGGTAGGCAGATGAGCGGTTGGGAAAGAACATCGCGCCGAATTGACAACAAACGAGATCGAAGGCCGCATTTTCAAACGGTAGCGCCAGAGCATCCGCCTGACGCCATTTGATGCGATCGTCGGGAGCTTGCCGCGAAGCGGCGTAGTCGAGCATCGGCTGGTTGAGGTCGGTTACGACATAGCTTGCACCGGGCGACAGTTTTGGCGCCAATGCGCGGGTGACAACCCCGGTGCCCGCGGCGGTTTCCAAAACGGCGCTTGGCGACAAGGACGCTGCCCGTCGTGCAAGATCTGCGGCGAACGGCTCGAAAATTAACGGCACCATATAGCGGTCGTAGTTTTCCGGAATTGAGCCGGCGAATACCTTGTCCGTTTCCAACATTGCTATCCCCCGCCGTCCGTTTGATGGCTCGTCAGCATAGCATGGAATTGTTTGCTATTCGGTCGCATTCGACCGGGAGGCGGTTCGCTCCCGGAAGCTCCGAAACGCCGTGCTGCAATTATCTGCATATGTGTTAATATATTGTGGTCATGCGCATTGGTGCGTGGCCAAACTATAAAATGGGAGGATGCGATGAAAACCATAAATCGCAGGTCTGCAATCGCGCTTGGCGTGACGGCGGCAGCGGTAACGCCTTTGTTCACGCTGGCGGCTGCTGCAAAGGTCAAGAAATACGGCCCGAAGGAAGGCAAGGAGATAGCCCCCGGCGTCAGATTGGTCGAGGTCGGCACCGGCAATTCCGATATCCCCGCTTACAAGAGCATCTCAATTGTCGATATAGTCTTTCAGCCCGGAGCAGCCGCCCCTCAAATGGTGATGGACAACGACATGGTCTGCACCATTGCTGCCGGTGAATTCACGATCAAGAAGGCGGACAAGGAATTCAAGCTTAGGGAAGGTGACGTGTACACCTGCTCCAAGGGCAAGACCGACGAGGCAGCCAACACCAGCAAGGTGGTCGGCATCCACCGCATCGCCGTCTTGATACCTGCCTAGGGCATGCCGCCGAAAATCGGGCCCGCGTCCTCCATCAGGGACGCGGGCCTTTTGATGACGTGCGTGGTCTTGAGCGGTTCATCGTTTCACCGCTTCGACCCGGTCGACTTCGTCCAAGTGTGGTGAGGCTCATGCTGTTCATGGTTTTCCTCCGATTTTTACTTATGAGCGGTTCTCCCTCCGCCCGCTTTGAAAGGGTGCGATTATATTAGAGATCGCGCAGGTTTCCGGCTGACTGCTGCATTGGCGGAGTGGCAATCGGCAGCGCGCTGAGCGTTTTGGAGTTCACGAAATGGCCCGGTGCTCTTCCCGAGCTGCCTCCCAGACCTCGCGCGCCGCGTCTGCATTCAGTGCCGCGATTCCCAGGCCGACGATCAGATCCGGCCACGCCGAGCGCCACAGGAAGGCCGTCACCAATCCGGCCAGTATGATCGCAACATTGGCGACCGCATCGTTGCGGGCCGAGAGGAATGCCGCCCTGGTAAGACTGCCGCTGTGATGGCGGTAGCGCGCCAACATGTAGGCGCATGACAGATTGACCGCGAGAGCGCCCAACCCCGCCAGCGTCAGAGCCGTTGGCTGCGGCGGCACCGGCATGTTGAACTTTTCCCACGCGGTCCACAGCGTCGCCAGGCCCGGCACCAGCAGGATAAGCGCCAGCGCCATGCCGACCCGCGAGCGGGCACGCAGCGACCATCCCATGGCGAGCAGTATGAGGAGATTGACCGAGGCATCTTCCAGAAAATCGACGCTGTCGGCGAACAGCGACACCGAGCCGATCGCCAGCGCGACGGCGAATTCAATGCCGAAATAACCCAGGTTCAGCAGTGCGACGACAAGCACCACCCGGCGAAGGCCGTCCGACGTAATGGCTTGCTGCATGGTCTGCCCCGATGTGATGGCGTTAATGTTATTGCTGGGCGTCCCGTTCCTCGACCGTCTCGATCTCGCAGGCTTTGAGGCCAGCCTAGGCCGAACATGGCACGTCTGTCACCAAAACACCTGCGAGCCAAAACAGGATGGTCACCCTGTTTTGGGCGTGCCCTCATGCGCGCCGCTCGTCAGGCAAAGCCGGGAACCGGCTTGGTCTTGCCGCTCAGTTGCGCGCCCAATGTCAGCGCCTGCGGGAAATTCCGGACGATCGCCGCCATCGCGGTGGCGCTGCCGGGGCGAAGGGCAATTCCGGCAATAGCAGCGGCAGCGTAGACCCGGGTCGAAAACAGTCTTTTCCAGGCCGCCTCGTAGCGTCTGGCGGCGGCCTCGCGCCCCGCTTGGCCACTTGGCGCGGATGCGAGTTCGCTAGCCAGCAGCCAGCCGGACTGAAGCGCCATCGAGATGCCCTCGGCGATAACGGGATGAGACTCTCCGGCTGCATTGCCGACCCGGAAGATGTCCTGTTCGTAGCAGGAGCGAATTCCCGGCCGGATCGGACCCGCGGCAAGCCACGGGCCGTCGAGGTGCGCCGGTTCCAGGGCGCCTCGCACGCCCCGGCATGAATTCATGACATGGCGTGAGACGACATCGGCGGCCGACACATGGCCCAGGTATTCGGGATCATGTTGTTTACGCAGCCGCGCGAGCACATCGCGGCGAATGCAGCACGAGATCGACAACCGTCCATGATCCGCCGAGACCATGCCGCCATAGCCGCCGGGAAAAGCCAGCAGAGGCATCAAATCCGGTGCGAGCGACGACCCGGTGAAATGCGCCTTGAAGCCGAGCAAGTCCGACGGCCGATTGGTCTTTGCGAGCTGGCTGGGTAATGGTCCCGGCTCCCAGGAGCCGTGTGCGGCGACAATCACCGGCGCACGCAACATCACCGCTTCATCCCCGGCCTGAACTCGTACACGTTGCATCTCACCATCCCGGTCGATGGCGACGGCGCGGCAGGGCTGGAAGATTTCGACGCCCGCCGATCGCGCCGCCTGTAGAAGCAGAGAGTCGAGAATGTCCCGGCCGAGCGCCCGGCCGAAGCCGTGTTTCGCACGAGACCCAGCTCCTGCACCAGGCATTGCCGCCTCGACGCAGGTCTCGCCGGAAAACAAACCGACGCGGCGGATTTCGGGGCCGGCATTGGCACGCCAGGCATCGCCGATCTCCAGCTGGTCGAGAAGCGCAAGATTGCTTGCCGAGATGTATTCGCCGCAGACCTTGCGGCGCGGAAATGCGGCCTTTTCCACAATGGCCGCGGCCCATCCGCGCCGGGCCAGCGTGAGCGCGACAGATGTGCCCGCCGGGCCGGCGCCTATGATGATCGCATCATGGGTCGACAATTTCGTCATGGCTCGTCACTGGCGCTGGCGCCGACGAAGATGTGGGAAAACGGGCCAGCGCGCCGTTCCTCGACCGGTCTGCCGTTGGCCGCAAGCCAGAGGCCGGAAAGCTCGCTGCCGCGAAAGCCGGCACGCACGCTCTGCGCCGCGTCGTTTCGTGTGACGTTGTTGGCGCCGATTGCCGGGAGAAGACGGGTCGCGGCCAGCGCCAGTTTCGCCCGCAGCGGCTCTGTCGCGATGAGCAACGGGGCTTTCGGCCTGATCAGCGAAAACAGACGCACGAGCTGCGCATCGTCGAGATGATGCAGAAACAGATTGACGGTCATGGCGTCGAACCGCACGCCCTCGATCTTTCCTGCCCAATCGAAGATATCGGCGGTGACGCCTTCGGCCTTCCATCCCAGCCTGTCGAAATCACCGCGCAGTTGCGCCGTGACAAGGTCGACGCGGTCGAGCATTACCAGTTCGACCCCGGGCCAATGCCTGGCCATGCGCCGCGCCACCGCCAGCATGAAGGAGCCATCGCCGGCGCCGATCTCCAGGATGCGGCGTGGCGGTTTTGGCACGAACCTCCTGAGCAACGACGTCATGATCGGCGCCTGAAACATCAGCATATTGATGCGACGAAGGTCGCGGCGCGCGACAAGCGCTCGCGGATCGTCGGCAGCAAGTCCGTCGAGGATTTCCGGCGCAAGCTGCCGACGCTCCAGGCCGCTCATGACACCGTTCGAAAGAGCATGGTTTCCGCCGTCAATCCTGGTCCGAACGACATGCCGCAGCCGAGCAGGCCGGGTGGCGCCTTCAACATCTCCTTCATCACGAACATGACGGTCGCGGACGACATGTTCCCATACCGGCGCAACACCTCGCGCGATGGGTCCAGCGCGGTGGACACCAGTTTCAGGGCCCTTTCGACGGCGTCGAGAACCGAACGTCCACCCGGGTGCACGGCCCAAAGGTCGATGTCTTCCGCCGATCGACCGCCGAGGATGGCGGCCTGGTTGCTCCGCAACGCTTCATGAATGGCTGCCGGAACCTGGCCGGAAAGAACCATTTCGAAGCCGTGGTCGCGAATGTTCCAGCGCATCAGCTCCCGCCGCTCCCTCGCCACCAGACAGTGAAAGCTATCGAGCTCGATGCCGGCCGGCTCGGCGGTCACGAGCGCGGCCGCGCAGCCGTCACCCCAAAGGCAGAACGACAGCAGTTTTTCGAGTTCAGTGGTTTCGCGCAGATGCATCGTGCAGAGCTCGATATTGACCAGCAGGACCTTGGCCTGTGGGTCGGAGCGGACGATGTGGTGGGCCAGCTTGAGGCCGTTGATTGCCGCGTAGCAACCCATGAACCCGATCATCGTGCGTTCGACACTATCCGGCAGCCCACACCGGGCAACCAGTTCGAGATCGATGCCCGGCGCCGAAAAACCGGTGCAGGTGGTGACGATCAAATGGGTGATGCGGGAGGCGTCGTCGCCAAGCTGCAATCCGTCGATGCCCTTTTGCGCCAGAACAGGTGCTGCATCGTCGAACATTGCCATTCTCATCGCCGTTCCGGGAAACGCACCGCGGATGAACGTCCCCGCTAGGTCGGCGGACGGTCCCTCGGGGTCGGACGCCGGCGCAAAGCAGGAATAGCGGTGCTCGATGCCGGCAAGATCGGCCATGCGTTCGAAGATCCTCCGGCGATCGGCCGCGAGCATCGAGGCCGCAAAACGCAGGTAGAATTGATGAACCTCGTGCTCCGGCACCGCTGTCGCGATCCGGTTGATATAGGCTTTGACGGACATATTCTGTCTCCTCGGCGTATGCACGGTGTGCCGCCGGAGGGTCTTTGGTTATTGACACCGATGTCGAACACCGGATTGAGCTGTTCGATAAACGTTTCCGAAAACTGATTTCTTCCCGAAGGTTCAGCACGTGCTGTTGGCAGGCAAACGGTTGGAGCCGGTGGGCGGTTGCGTCGGGCATCCAAAATCGCCACATCATGTTGACCTTCCATCTACTGGAAGGTCTATTTCCTCTGACAAAGGAGATTTCCGCCATGAACATCGGTATCGCATCCGAAAAATCCGGCCTGCCGTCCAAGACGATCCGTTATTACGAGGACATCGGGCTCTTGCATCCGGCCCGGACAGACAATGGCTATCGCGATTACTCGACGGCCGATATTCACCGGCTGCGCTTCCTGCAGCGCTCGCGAAGCCTGGGGTTTTCGGTCGACGAATGCCGCCAGTTGCTCTCGCTGTACCAGGACAGGGAACGTGACAGCGCCGACGTGAAGGCGATCGCGAAAGCCAAGCTGGTGGAGATCGACAGGAAGATCGCCGAACTGGTCGGATTGCGCGGCTTGCTCCACCATCTGGTCAGTCACTGCCACGGCGACGAGCGGCCGGATTGCCCGATCATCGACGAGCTGGCAGGACAAGGCGTCGCCCAGTGAGGTGGATTGAAAATCGGAGCGGCTGACGTGCGAACTTCGCTGTCATGCCGGCTTGTGCTGCCGCACGACCTTCCATTCATGCCAGATCAGCACCATGACGACAGCATCGAATACGGTCAGGACAAGCAGGCCGAACGAATGGGTGTAGGAGTAGCGGTAGACTTGATAGAACATAAATGCGCCCAGCGCCGCAAGCGATGCCAGATACGACCACAGCTTGCCTCTCAAAAGCCCGACAACGAGCAGCAGTTTTATCAGGCCGTGGCTAAGCAGGTAGAAGGCATAAAACTCCTTGCTGGCGACGGAAAAGTGGCTTGCCATCTGCGACAGATAGCCAGCTATGAAATCGTTCGGATCTTCGATCAATTCCTCTTGGGTGAATGTATTGACCCAGGAGGCAATGGCGTCGGTGGTGACGACATAAAGCAGGATCCCGCCCACGCATTCGATCAGGGCATGCGCCCCTTTAAGCCAGATGCTGAGCTCGAAAATCTGATGGATGCGGCGTTCGTCTACTGCTTTCACAAAATTCACCTTGCGATCGACAACAGCGGAAACGAGAAACGATGGATGCAGCCCTAACCCACTGGATCAACGCGGCAGCCGGGATCAGCCCTTTTCTTGATAAGGCAATGATCGCCGTCTCACAAATCGGCGTTCCGCTGATGGTGCTGGCTGTTGCCCTGCAATGGTGGGCAAAGGCCGACCGCTACCATGTGCGCCATGCTGCCTTGTCCGCCGGCTTGGCGTTCCTGCTCGGTCTGGCGATCAATCAGTTCATTTTGCTATTCGTCCACCGGCTGCGGCCCTACGATGCCGGCGTGACGCATCTGCTGATTGCGCCCAGCGCCGACTGGTCGTTTCCCTCCGACCACGCGACAGCCAGCTTTGCGGTTGTTGCGGCTCTTGCAATGCAAGGTCTGCCGCGCCGGACGCTGGCCCTCTCCATCATGGCATTGCTGATCTGCTGGTCGAGAATTTATATCGGCACCCACTATCTCACCGACGTGATAGGCGGTGCCATCACTGGCGTCTTAGGTGCCGTTGTGGTCCGATTGGCCTATCGCGAGAACTCCCGACTGGACAGTCTGGTCACAAGAATTCTCTAGCTCCTTATGTGCCAACGATGAGACGAGCAGCTATCATAGCGGTCCTGTCGCTTGCCTGCGTCTCTGTCGTGCTCGCCGCCGCCCATTCGGGTCGTGATGCGGTCATCGAGGCTCGCCAGGCCTCGATGAAGGAAATGGCCGCGGCGGCAAAGGCGATCGCTGGGATGTTCGACGGCAAGCAGGCGTACGACGCCGCAGCCTTCAAGGCGGCGGCCGAGACCATCCGCGCCCGCACCGGCCGTGCCCTGATTGCCGAATTCCCCAGCGCGACATTGGGCGCGCCTTCAGGCGCCAAGCCGGATATCGACCCCGCCCGCGCGGAGTTCGAAGAGCTGGCTCGCCACATCGGGACGCTGGCCAGCGCCTTGGCCTCCGACGCCGAGCGGGCGCCGCCGCGCATCACCGACGACATGAGAATGGGTTCCGGCCTGGCGATGGGCGGTGGCAGCCTGCTTGGCAAGCGACCATCACTCGCGGAAGCCGATCCCACTAAATTGCCGGCGGAGCACCTCCTGCATCTCATCTTGCAGGATTGCTCGAGCTGCCATTCGAAATTCCGGCAAAAGGTCGAGTGATAGCGTCAGCTCCGCTGCAGCTGACCCGCCATGAAATTGCGCCAGCCGCCGAAATGCGAAATCTCCTTTGCATCGGTGAGGCCGGCACTTTCGACGAGGAAGCCTTTCGGCGAAGTTCCGTCATCAAGCAGAAGCGTCCCGATGCCGAGCGGCGGCGGGATCGCGGCGACGAAGCGCCCGAACGCTTGTGGCGAGAGCCGCCAGACTTCGACCTCGATCGCTGCCCCCTTGCCATTGCAGATCCGTTCGAGCCCCGGTCGCGGCACCGACTGGCCGGCAAGCGCGTAAAGCCGGTAGAGCGGCGCCGTTCTTGCCCCCCGGGCGAAAATCGCGCCGAGCTGCTGCAACTGGCCGTTCAGCGCCATCCCCGATAGATGCGCGCCGACCACGGCCAGCTCGATCGTGCCCTCGTCCACGTCGACGCGAACATCGCCACGCGGCGGCAGCGGCCAGCCTGTAGCGCCCAGCGCAAGGCCGCTTGCCGCATGGACATCCTGCGCAAGCGACGCCGTCAGATGGTCCTTGCCCGCCGCGGCAAGCAAGGTGACGCTCATCGGCAAACCGTCGCTGCGTGTTCCGGTCGGCACGGCGATGCCGCACATGTCGAGCAGATTGACGAAGTTGGTGTAGGTGCCGAGCCGGCTGTTGGTGACGATCGGATCGGCGAGAACCGCCTCGACTGTGTAGTGGGTCGGCGCGGTCGGCACACAGAATAGGTCGACCGAGGCGATGACCGGCGCAAGCCTGGCCTTGTAGCCTTGCAAGGCATAGAGCCCGTTGAAGGCGTCCGCGGCGGAAAGTTTTCGCGCACCGCCGATGATCTGCCGCGTCACCGGATGCATGGCCGCCTCGTTGGCTTCCATGAAGTCCTTGATCGCGGCGTAACGCTCCGCCACCCAGGCGCCCTCGTAAAGCAGATTGGCGGTGGCGTAGAAATCGCCGAACGGGATTTCGACCAGCCTGCAGCCCAGCTCTTCCAGCGCGGCAAGAGCGGCCTCGAAGCCCGCCTGCATCGCCTGGTCGCCGAAGAACGTCCAGTCGGCCCCGGCCGGCACGCCGACCGTCAGCACCGGCGGGCGCGCGGCAAGGGCCTGAATGGCGAAGTCGCGCGAATAGGGATCGGCGTTGTCCTTTGCCGCCGCGATCTCGAACACCCTGTAGGCGTCGTCGACGGTGAGCGCGAACACCGAGACGCAGTCTAGTGTCCGGCAGGCCGGCACGACGCCGGCGGCCGACAGCGCGCCGACGCTCGGCTTCAGCCCGATAATGTTGTTGAGGCCGGCGGGTATGCGCCCCGAGCCGGCGGTGTCGGTGCCGAGCGCGAACGAGACGATGCCGCGTGCCGTCGCCACGGCCGAGCCGCAAGACGAGCCGCCTGGCACCAGTTTTGGATCAATCGCGTTCCTCGGGATCGGATAGGGCGTGCGCACGCCGACGAGGCCGGTGGCGAACTGGTCGAGATTGCTCTTGCCGACGACCAGCGCGCCGGCGGCCTTGAGGCGTGCGACGACGTTGGCGTCTCTTACCGGCAAGTAGGCATATTCCGCACATGCTGCCGTCGTCGGCATGCCGGCGACATCGATGTTGTCCTTGACCGCGAATGGTACGCCCCACAGCGGCTTTGACACGGGGTCGAACGGGCCGAGCTTTTCTGCTTCGGCAAGCATCTCCGCCCTGCTCGCCAGATGAATGAAGATGCCCGGATCGTCGGCTGTCGCGAGCCGCGCATGGATCGTATCGATCACCTCGCCGACGGCGGCGCCGGCCTGATAGGCGGCGTGCAAGCTCGCTATATCGAAGCGGATGTCGCTCATTTGGCCTCGTCCAGAATGACTACCGGCAGGTTCCACTGGATGAGTACGACGCAGCCGTCTTTTGTCCACACCGAATGCTCGGTTCCGACCGGGTTCAGGATCACGCTGCCCGCGGCATAATCGCCGTTCTCGTCGCTCTGTGTGCCTTCCAGCACGATGATCGTTTCCAGCCCGGCATGGCGATGACGCGGCACGCCGGCGCCCGCCCGGTAGTTCAGGATCGCCACCGACGGTTCCGTCGGTCCGCCCTTGAGCAGCCAATGCACCGTAATGCCATCGCGGAAATGCTCGAACGGCAGGTCGCGCCAGCCCCCTTGAATGAGAGCCCGGTATGCAATGTTAGGCATTGGAAATTCCCTCGAGCACCTGATCGGTCGTTGCGGTCCAGCCGACGATGGCGCCCTGCGCCCTGATCATGGCCAGCGCTGCCGCCTTGAACTCGGGAAAATAGCTCTCCGTCGCATCGTCGGCGAGCAGGCAATCATAGCCGCGGTCGTTGGCCTCGCGCATCGTCGTCTGCACGCAGACCTCCGTCGTCACTCCGGCAAAGACCAATTGCTGTGCGCCGAGCCGCTTTAGGTCGTCGCCGAAGGTGGTGGCATAGAATGCGCCCTTGCCGGGTTTTTCGATGACGATCTCGCCAGGCAGTGGCGCAAGTTCATCGAGGATCGCCGTTCCCGGCTCGCCCACGATCAGCAGGCGACCCATCGGCCCGACGTCGCCGATCCGTATCGATGGGTTGCCGCGGTTGCGCTTGGCCGGCGGCAGATCCGAAAGGTCTGCCTTGTGGCACTCCATCGTGTGGATCACCGGCAGGCCGGCGGTGCGGAACCCCTCGATCAGCCTCTTCACCGTCGGCACAATCGCCGTGACCCGGCTGACGTCGTTGCCGAGGCTGGCGCCGAAGCCGCCCGGCTCGGCGAAATCGCGCTGCATGTCGATGACGACCAGCGCCATCGTCTCAGGCTTGAAGGCAAACGGAAACGGCAGCGCCTCGATCTCCGCCATCAATGATGTCCCGCCATGTGCTCGCCAATCGTCTGCACGCTCGCCTGCGCGATCGGCGTCTCGTAGACCAGCGCACCGTCGGACATGACGAAGATGCGGTCCGAAAGTTCAAGCAGTTCGTCGAGGTCCTCCGACATCAGAAGCACCGCGGCGCCGGCATTGCGCGCCTTCATGATACGGGCGCGGATTTCGGCCACGGCGGAGAAGTCGAGGCCGAAACACGGGTTGGAGACGATCAGAAGATCGACTTCGCCGGTCAGCTCGCGCGCCAGCACCGCGCGCTGCACATTGCCGCCCGACAGCGACGAAATCGGCGAAGCGAGCGAGGCGGTCTTGACCTTGAACTGTTCAACCAGACGCGCCGCGTAGTCCCTGATCGCGCTCATCCTGATCCAGCTGACCGGCTTGCCGGCCTCGTCGAGGTCGAAGGTCCGGAAGGCCATGTTTTCCGCGACCGTCATCTTCGGTGCGCAGGCATTGCGCAACGGTTCCTCCGGAATGAAGCGGACATTGAGCGTGCGCGCCTCGCTGCGGCTGGCGCCATAGGGCGAGCCCTTCACCAGAATGTCGCCGGCATTGCGCGCCCGCTGTCCGGCAAGGACTTCGAGAAACTCCTTCTGGCCGTTGCCGGAAATGCCGGCAACGCCGACGATCTCGCCGGACTTAACATCGAGTTCGCCGATGTCGATGGTTTTCAAGCCGGTGCGGTCGGGCGCCTTTAGCGACTTCACCGTAAGCACCTGCCGGGCTCCAGCCGGCACCGGAGCACGACTGTCGAGCGCTGAAATCGGCTGGTCGCCGATCATCATCGCCGCCATCTGCTTGTGGGAAAGGTCGGAGACCTTCCCGGTTCCGGTCAGTCTGCCCTTGCGCAGCACTGTGATGTCGTCGGCAAACGCCGTCACCTCGTGGAATTTATGCGAGATCATCAGCACCGTAAGGTCGCCGCTCCTTGTCATGTCGCGCACCAGCCCAAGCACCTCCTGCGCTTCGCCGGGAGTGAGCACCGAGGTCGGCTCGTCGAGCACCAGGAAACTGCGGCCGAGATAGAGCTGCTTGATGATTTCGAGCTTCTGCTTCTCGCCGGCCGCGAGTTCGGCCACCTTGACGTCGAGCGGCAGCTTGAACGGCATACGCTGCATGAATTGCGCAAGTGCGGCGCGCTCTTTGCGCCAGTCGATGACCCCGGGCACCTTCTCGCGCGAAATAACCAGATTCTCCGCGCCGGTCAGCGACGGGACGAGCGTGAAATGCTGATAGACCATGCCGAGCCCTAGCGCCGAAGCGTCCTTGGGACTGGCGATCGCGACCTCGCGGCCTTCGACCAGCATGTCGCCGGCGGTCGGGTGATAAAAACCCATCATGCATTTGACCAGCGTCGACTTGCCGGCGCCGTTTTCGCCGAGCAGCGCATGGAACGATCCCGCCGGCACCTTTATCGAGACGTCGTCCAGCGCGGTGAAGGCGCCGAAGCGCATGGTCATGCCGATGGTCTCGACGCCGACGGCTTTCTTGGCTCCGCTCAAGATCGTGTCCTCACGGCAGCTGCGCGACGAAGGATGCCGAGTTCGACACCGCGCCGAACACGCCGCCCTGCATCTTGATCATCTTGATCGCGGCAAGATGGTTGCCGTAATCGGTCGCGCCGCAGCAATCCTCCAGCATCACGCATTCGAAGCCGCGATCGTTGGCCTCGCGCATCGTCGTGTGGACGCAGACATCGGTGGTGATGCCGGTCAGCACGATGTTTTCGATGCCGCGCTGGTGCAGGATCAGTTCGAGGTCGGTGGCGCAGAACGAGCCCTTGCCCGGCTTGTCGATGATCGGTTCGCCCACCGCCGGATAGAGGTCGGGGATGATGTCCCAGCCGGGTTCGCCGCGCACCAGGATGCGCCCGCATGGTCCGGGGTCGCCGATGCCGGCATTGATGCGGCGCGAGCGCCAGCGCTTGTTGGCCGGCAGGTCGGCGAGATCGGGCCGGTGGCCCTCGCGCGTGTGGATGATGGTGTAGCCCTTGGCCCGCATGGCTGCGAGCACCGACTTGATCGGCTCGATCGGCGCCCGCACCAGCGAAAGATCGTAGCCCATATGATCGACATAGCCGCCCGGCCCGCAGAAATCGGTCTGCATGTCGATGATGATCAGCGCCGTATTGTCTGGCCGCAGCTCGCCATTATAGGGCCATGGATAGGGATCGGCATCGATGTAGCGCTGGGTGATCTCGGCTCTGGCGTTCATCGGAAAAACTCCAGTTATTTGGTGATCGACAATTCGCCCGGCGCGCCGGCAAGCGAGCGGCTCGGCGACGAGGTGGCGATCATGATGATGAGCGTGAGGATGTAAGGCGCGGCGTAGAAGAGATAGTAGCCCTGCGTCACCCCGACCGATTGCAGTGCCGGGCCCAGCGCGCCCGCACCGCCGAACAATAGTGCCGCGGCAAAGCAGCCGAGCGGATTCCAGCGCGCGAAGATGACCAGCGCCACCGCCATCAGCCCCTGCCCCGACGAGATGCGTTCGGTCCAGCTGCCGGGATAGTAGAGCGACAGATAGGCGCCGCCGATGCCGGCGAGCGCACCGCCGACACCTGTCGCAAGCAGGCGCACGGTGTTGGGATTGAGGCCCATGGCGCGCGCCGCATCGGAGCTGTCGCCGACGACGCGCACGATCAGGCCGGCACGCGTGTTGCGGAAGGCCCACCACAGGAACACGGCAAGTGCCGCACCGATCAGGAACAGGATGTTGACGTTGAGCGCCGCCTGCACCTGCGGAATATCCGACCAGCCACCGAAGGCGATGGCCGGCAGGTCTGGTGCCGAGGGCTGGATGAACGGCTTGCCGAAGAAGAAGGCGAGACCGGAGCCGAACAGCATCAGCGCGATACCGATGGCGATGTCGTTCACCCCGCGGAATTTGCAGATCCAGCCGTGGAACAAGCCGAAGCAAAGACCGGCACCTGCGGCGGCCAACAGGCCGAGCCATGGCGAGCCGGTCATCACCGCGACGGCGTAGGCGGTCATGGCACCGAAGACCAGCGTGCCTTCGAGGCCGAGATTGATGCGGCCGGAGCGCTCGGTGATGGCTTCGCCAAGCGAGACGAAGACGAAGGGCGTCGAAACGCGGATGGCGCCGCCGAGAATGGCGAGCGGCACGCCCCACAGGCCGATCTCGGTCGCGTCCATCAGGAGCCCCTCTTCCACAGATCGGGATTGAAGACCTTGAAGCGGCCGTAAAAAGTTTCACTGAACAGGATGACGACGAAGAGCATGCCTTGCAGCACCAGCACGGTGGCGTCGGGCAGGTCCATGCGGCGCTGGATCAGCCCGCCGGAAGCGCCGATGCCGCCGAGCAGGAAAGCGACCGGGATGATGGCGAGCGGATTGTGGCGGGCGAGGAAGGCGACGAGGATGCCGGTATAACCATAGCCGGCGGCGAGCGAGGCGTTGGCGCTGCCTTGCGCGGCGCCGACCTCCAGCATGCCGGCCAGCCCGGCAAAGCCGCCGGCGAGCCCGGTGAAGCCGACGATCAGCGGCCCGACGGCAAGCCCCTGCACCTGGGCCGCCCTGACATTGCCGCCGGCAATGCGGGCGGCAAATCCCCAGCGCGTCTTTTCGATCAGCAGCCAGGACAGGACGCAGGCGACGATACCGAGCATAAGGCCCCAGTGCACGTCCATGCCTGGAATGTTGCCGATGCGGTAGGCATCCGCCAGCGGCTCGGTCGAGGGTTTGTTGAGCGAGGCCGGATCGCGCAGCGGCCCTTCGACCAGATGGTTCATCACCGCGATGGCGATATAGGCCATCAGCAGGCTGGAGATGGTTTCGTTGACGGCGCGGTAGTGGCGGAGTGCGCCGACGGCACCGACCCAGATGCCGCCGGCGACCACGCCCGCCGCGCCCATCAGCAGGATGACCAGAAAAGCCGGCGCGCCATTCACTGCCACGCCGATGGCGGCGGCGGCAACACCGCCCAGCACGATCGCGCCTTCGCCGCCGATGACGACAAGGCCAAGTCGTGCCGGCAGCGCCACGCAGAGCGCTGCCAATAAAAGCGGTGCTGCCCGCGACAGCGAGTTCTGGATCGAGAACCACGAGCCGAAGCCGCCACGCCACATCGTCTCGTAGAGTTGCACCGGCGATTTGCCGACCAGCGCGATGAACACGCTGAACAGCGCCATGCCGACGATCAGCGCCGCGAGCGGTATGACGAAGGCTTCCGCCCGCCGCGCCGCCCATTCGAGCGCCGCCGGATAATTCCTGGCGCCAAACAGCGCCGGTGCGCCCGCAGTGCCGACCGTGTCTGCCATGGCCCCGTCTCCGATCCGGTTCAGGCGGTCGAACCGACGACGCCCTCGACCAGGTAGTCCATGCTTTCGAGTTCGAGCGCGGTCTCGACGAAGGCTTGGCCCTCGGTCGCGACGACGACGCCCTTGTTGCTCTTCAGCGGACCCTTGATGACGGAAAATCCGCCTTTCATCATTTCGGCCAGCGTGCCGTCGAACTGCTTGCGGGCGGCATCGCCGACGGCGGGGCCGAGCGGGCTCATCTTGACGAAGCCGTCGGCCAGGCCGCCGCGCGTGAAATTGGGCAGCGGGGTGCCGGCCACCAGATCGTCGACGAACATCTTGTAGACCTTGGCCCAGTTCCATTCCGCGCCGGTCAGGTATTTCTCCGGCGCCAGCGGGCTCTGGTTGGCATGATAGCCGCAGACGAAGGCGCCACGCCCGGCCGCCGTCTCGACCACCACCTTGGGGCTGTCGACGTGACAGGTGATGACGTCGGCACCCTGGTCAACCAGCGCATTGGTGGCCTCCGCCTCCTTGACCGCCAGCGACCACTCGCCGGTGAAGATCGCCTGGCAGGTGATGGTCGGGTCGACCGAGCGCGCGCCGAGCAGGAAGGAATTGATGTTGAGCAGCACCTGCGGGATCGGCTTTGCCGCGACGAAGCCGAGCTTCTTGGTCTTGCTGGTGTGACCGGCGACGACACCGTTCAGATACTGGCCCATGCCGATATAGCCAAAATAGGAACCGGCATTCATCGGATGCTTGTCCTTGTTCCACATGCCGCCGCAATGGCGGAACTGCACGTCGGGGAATTTCGCGCACATGGCCAGCATGTGCGGATCGAAATAGCCGAACGAGGTCGGGAAGATCAGCGACGCACCGTCGAGATTGATCATCGATTCCATCGTCTTCTGGACGTCGACGGTCTCAGGCACGTTCTCCTCTTCGACCACGGAAATGCCTTCAATCCCCTTCAGCGTGGCAGCGCCTTCGGCATGCGCCTGGTTGTAGCCGTAATCGTCCTTTGGCCCGACATAGATGAAGCCGACCGTGGCCGTCGCGGCGAAGGCCCTGCTGATCGGAAACGACGCGGACGCAAGACCTAGCGCCGCTCCGACGGCGGAGGTCTTGAGCAGCTCGCGACGGCTAAGCATGAATCTCTCGGACATTGAATGCTCCCTCTATGGGGCCTTTGGGGCCGGTTAACACCTCAATGAGAGAAGTGTATGCAATCAGCGTGCCAGTTTCAGAAATTGGATTTATTCAGCAATATCAATGAGTGCGTGGATGTGGACTGCACAAAGCCAGAGCAATTGCATACACTTTTTGCCTTCAAAATCGTCAATTTGACATGAAGGCTAAAACATAGGCATAAGCTGCAGAGGAAATTGAAGCCGGTGAGTGGCTTGCGGCTCTAGCGAAAAGACTGGACGGAGGAGACGTGTCGGGAAAGCGCAATTTGATCAGGTCGGGCACGACCGTCGATCAGATGGTGAGGGCGATCAGCGACCGGATCGTCACCGGTTTCCTGCGTCCCGGCGAAAAACTCGACGAAGCCTCGCTCGCCGCCCGCTTCGACGTCTCACGCACGCCGATCAGGGAAGCGCTAAGCCGGCTCAGTGCCATGGGACTGGTCGAAAGGCGGCCGAACCGCGGCGCCACCGTCGCCGTGGTGACGCAGGAGCACCTCGCCTCGATGTTCGAGAGCATGGCCGAGCTTGAAGCGATCTGCGCGCGCTTCTCGGCCGAGCGCATGACGGCGGGCGAGCGCCGCACGCTGGAGGCCGAGCACCAGGCCTCGGCGCGCTTGGTGCAGCTCGGTGCCGAAGAAGAGTATGAGCTTTTCAACACCGAATTCCACACCCGGCTCTATTGCGGCGCCCACAGCAAGCACATTTATGAACTGACCGTCATGACCCGCGGCCGCCTGGCGCCGTTCCGGCGCGCGCAGTTCATGCTGCCCGGCCGGCTGGCCCAGTCATGGCAGGAGCATGACGCCATCGTCACCGCAATCATGCGCGGCGACAGTACGGCCGCCGGAATAGCCGCCAAGGATCATGTCTCGATCGTCAGCGAGGCGAGCGCCGTCTTTGCCCTCGGCGATCGCCCCAAAGGCAAGGCCGAGCCGGTCCCGACATCGGCTTCCTAGAGCATTTGCAGCCAAGGGAATCACTTGGCGTCGCAGAAAATGCGGCTAAACAAACAGATAGAGCGGGATGGCCGTTGAACGCATCCCGCTCTAGCCCTCAATCGACCAGCACGGCGACCACGGCAGCGCAGTCGCCGGCCTTGACCAGCCCCGGAAAATGCCGCGCCGCCAACAGACCGGACATTTTGGCCCGGATCTCCTGCGGAGCGCCGCCGGTGCGGCCTATGGAATGGATACGTGCCAGCACCTGGTTCTCTGCCACTGGCTCGCCGAGATCGATCATCGTTTCGATCATCCCGTCGTCCTCGGCGAACGAGAAGCAATCGCCGGACGGCATGTCGAGCCAGCGGGTTGGCTGCATCTCGACCGCGCCGGCGACGATGCTGGCATGGCGCAAGACGTTGAGCACGCCGCGCCGCGCGATCCGCACCGTTTCGGCGCGCGAAGTCCCACCGCCGCCGAGCTCGGTGGTGATGAACAGCTTGCCCATCTCTTCGGCGGCAGTGTCGAACATGCCGACCGCATCGATCTCCAGCATCTTCATCGACCACGGTGCGGAGAACGCTTCGACCGCAGCGAATCCTTTCTCCTCCAATATTTTGTCCGGCCGAATGTGGGCGGCGCAGAACGGCACGAAGTCGAGCGTCTTGCCGCCGGAGTGGAAATCGAGCGCGATGTCCGTACGGGGCAGAAGCTCGCGCTGGAAATAATCGGCGATCTTCTCGGTCACCGTGCCGTCGGGCCGGCCGGGAAAGCTGCGGTTGAGATTGCCCTTGTCGATAGGCGAGGTGCGCGTGCCGGCGCGGAACGCCGGATAGTTCATCGCCGGCACGATGATGACCGTGCCGCTGACTTGCTTCGGGTCGAGCGTTCGGGCGAGATCGAAGAGCGCCAGCGGCCCCTCATACTCGTCGCCATGATTGCCGCCGGTGAGCAGTGCGCTCGGCCCGTTGCCGTTGCTGATGACGCAGATCGGGATCATCACCGATCCCCAGGCGGAATCGTCGCGGCTGTAAGGCAGGCGCAGGAAACCGTGCTGAACCCCGTCGCGCTCGAAATCGACGGTCGGCGTGATCGGCGACGGGCGAAGGCTGGACATCGGGCTCAATTCTTCACCACCAGCTTGCGCGGCACATTCGCCAGGCACTCGACGCCTGTCTCGGTGATCAGGATGGATTCGGTGATTTCCAAGCCCATCGTCTCCAGCCACAGGCCGGTCATGAAATGGAAGGTCATGCCGGGCTTCAACTCGGTGCGGTCGCCTGGGCGCAGGCTCATCGTGCGTTCGCCCCAGTCAGGCGGATAGCTAAGCCCGATCGGGTAGCCGGTGCGGTTGTCCTTGACGATGCCGTATCTCTTCAGCACCGCGAAGAAGGCGTTGGCGATGTCCTCGCATGTGTTGCCGGGCTTGGCGGCGGCAAGTCCCGCCTCCATGCCTTCCAGCGTCGCCTTTTCGGCGTCGAGGAACTCCTGCGTCGGCTTGCCGAGGAAAACGGTGCGCGACAGCGGGCAGTGATAGCGGTTGTAGCAGCCGGCGATCTCGAAGAAGGTACCCTCGCCCGATTTCATCGGCCGGTCGTCCCAGGTCAGGTGCGGCGCCGATGCGTCGGCGCCCGACGGCAGCAGCGGCACGATCGCCGGATAGTCGCCGCCGACGCCGTCGACGCCGCGCGTGCCGGCATCGTAGATCTCGGCGACCAGGTCGCATTTGCGCATGCCGACTTCGATCTTGTCGACGATGCGCTGGTGCATCGCTTCGACGATGCGGGCGGCTTTGCGCATGTAGTCGATTTCGGTCGGGCTCTTCACCGCGCGCTGCCAGTTGACCAGCGCCGTGGCATCGACGAAGCGGGCATTGGGCAAGTGCTTCTGCAGCGATGCGAAGGCAGCGGCGGAGAACCAGTAATTATCCATCTCGACACCGATGCTGAGCTTCCCCCAGCCGCGATCGGAGAGCACGCCGGACAGAAAATCCATCGGATGGCGCTCGGTCGACTGCACGTAGTTGTCGGCATAGCCGACGATGTTGTCGTGCGTGAGGTAGGCGGTGCGCTTGGCGCCGTTGGCGTCCTGGCCGCGCCCGTACCACACCGGCTCGCCCGACGGCGGCACGATCACGGCCTGGTGCACATAGAACGACCAGCCGTCATAGCCGGTCAGCCAGGCCATGTTGGACGGATCGCTGACAATCAGCAGATCGACGCCCTTGGCCTCCATCGCCTTCCGCGTCTTGGCGAGGCGCTCCGCATATTCGCCGCGCGAGAATTTCAAATTTGGCTGCATTGTTCTTGGTCCTCGTTTGTTGGGCCTTGCGGCCAGCATCAGCTTTCGAAAATCGTACCGGTCTTGGCCGCACGCGCACGGTCGCGGGCGAGCGTGGCGATTGCCGTGTCCTGCACGCCTGTGCCCGTCAGATCGGCAATGGTGATGTCGCTGTCCGAGCGCCGGCCATGCCTTTCGCCGGCGATGATATGGCCAAGCTCGGTGATCTCGGCATCGGCCGCCATCACGCCCGCCGCGATGGCATGGTGCAGTTCGCCCAGGCGCCGCGTCTGCTTGGCGCTGTCAGCAACGTAGAGATCGGCCATGCGCAGGATCGCCGGCGCGATCTCGTTCTTGTGCTCGGCATCCGAGCCCATCGCAGTGATATGCTGGCCGGCGGAGACGAAGCCGGGCTTGATCAGCGGCTCGGTCGACGGCGTCGTGGTGACGATGATGTCGGCATCGGCTGCAGCCTCTGCCGCGTCGCGCTCGGCGTGAACGGCGATGCCCAGTCTTTCGGACAATGCGTCTGCCGCGGCTTCGGCCTTGGCGGCATCCCTTGCCCAGATGCGGGCTTCCGTGATTGGCCGTACCAGCATCAGCGCCTCTAGCTGCAGTCCGGCCTGAACACCGGCGCCGAAGATCGCGGCGACGGAGGAGTCCGCCCGCGACAGATGTTTGGCGGCGACCGCACCGGCGGCAGCGGTGCGGATGTCGGTGAGATAGCCATTGTCGAGCAGCAGCGCCTCGACCAATCCGGTTTTGGACGACAGCAGCACCATCATGCCGTTGACGCTGGGCAGGCCGAGCTTCGGATTGTCGAAGAAACCTGGGCTGATCTTGATCGCAAAACCGTCGATGCCCGGCACGTAGGCGGTCTTGACGTCGACCTCGCCGCGATGCTCTGGAATGTCCAGCCGCAGGATTGGCGGCATCGCCACCGGCAAGGTAGCGAGCGCCCGAAACGCGTTCTCGACGCAGGCGACGGCATCGAGATCGAGCTTCACGATCTTGCGCAATTCGGCTTCGGTGAGGATCGTCATCCGGCTCATGCTGCGCTCTCCGCAATTGCTTCGCCGCAGATGATCTTGCGGTGCAGTGTCATATCGATGTTGCGGCCGGACAGCACGAGCACCGTCGGGCCGCTCGCCCTGACCTTGCCGGCAAGCACGGCTGCGATGCCGACCGCGCCGGCGCCTTCGACGATCTCGCGCTCCTGTTCATAGGCATGGCGGATGCCGGTGGCGATCTCGTCCTCGCTGAGCAGGATCACATCGTCGAGCAGGTCGCGGCACATGGAAAAGGTCAGCCGGTTGTCGAGGCCGATGCCGCCGCCGAGCGAGTCCGCCAGCGTCGGCAGTTCCTCGACCAGCACCGGGTGCCCGGCGTCGAGGCTCGCCTTCATCGCCGCACCGCGCGCCATCGAGACGCCGACGACCTTCGTTGCCGGGCTGACGCCCTTGACGGCAGCGGCAACGCCAGCCGCCAGCCCACCGCCAGACAGCGGCACCAGCACAAGGGCGGCATCAGGAACCTGTTCGATGATCTCCAGCCCGAGCGTGCCTTGCCCGGCGACAATGGCAGGATGGTCGAAGGGCGGCAGCATGATCAGCCCCTCTTCCGCGACCAGCCGTTCGACCTCCTGCTGCGCATCGTCCTGGCTGTTGCCGACGATGCGGATCTCGGCGCCGAGCCGACGGATCTCGTCCAGCTTGTTCTGCGGCACCAGCCGCGACATGCAGATCGTCGCGCGGATGCCTTGCAGTTGTGCGGCATAGGCAAGCGCCCGGCCGTGGTTGCCGGTCGAGGCGGCGACGACGCCGCGCGCCTTCTCCTCTTCTGTCAGCGAAGCGATAGCGTTCGAGGCACCGCGCAGCTTGAAGGCGCCGGTGGTCTGCCGATGTTCGAGCTTGAGATAAACAGGAGCGTCCAAGTGCTGGGAAAGACTCCGGGAAGGAACGGTCGGCGTACGCTCGATCTTGTCTGCGATACGCTCGCGCGCGGCGCGGATATCGGGGAGGCTTATCTGGGAAGCGGTCATGGCTCATCAATCAGTTCAACGGCAGCGTCATCAGACGGCCGAATTCAGGGCGCGGCTCGTCGTCGTCGCAAAGCCGCAGGCAATTCCAGGCCGTCGCCTGGTTGCTGGTGACGACGGGGCGGCCGATAGCCTCTTCCATGCCGACAACTGCCGCCGCCGACCGCAGCGCCGTGCAGGACACGAACAGCGCGTCGGCCTGCGAGGCCATCGCATCACGGGCCAGATCGACCAAGGATTTCGGCGCAATCCGCGCCATCTCGCGATCATCCTCGAAGCCGAGGCAAGTGAAGCTGGCGATTTCGAAACCATGCTCGGTGAAATAGGCCACCATCGGTCGGCTGGTCTCGACCGTATAGGGAGTGAGGATGCTGACCGTCCTGGCGCCCAGCGCCTTCAGGCCGCGCACCCCGGCCATCGGCGGCGTGACCACCGGCACGCCGGGCTTGGCGGCCTGCACCGCCGCCTCGATTTCGGCATCGCCGATCACGACGGAGGCCGAGGTGCAGGAATAGCAGATCGCATCGAGCGGCTCGTCGGGCAGGATGAGGGCCGCCCCCGCCGTCAGTGACGGCTGCATCTTGCGCAAATTGTCCGGCGTCGTCGGATTGGCGTAGGGGATGCGCGCGACATAGACGCCGATGCGGTCGCTTGCCACCATGCGGCGAAAATCCGGTTCGCTGGTATGGTCGGTGGCAAGGATGATCAGGCCGACCCGCTTTTCCAGCGGACGCGCATCGAGCGGCGGCCGGACCGAGCGCAGGCGGATATCGGGTGCAGCGCTCATCGTTCGATCCGCCCATAACGGTGTTCCAACCAGCGCAGCAGCACCACCGAGAACAGGCTGATGGCGAGGAAGAAGGCGCCGACCAAGGTGATCGGTTCGATATACCGATAATAGGTGTTGGCGACGCTCTTGGCCTGGTTCATCAGTTCCAGCACGGTGATCGCCGACAGCAGCGGCGTCTCTTTGAACATGGCGATGAAATAATTGGCAAGCGCCGGGATCATCGGCGGGATCGCCTGCGGAATGATGATGTGCGTCCAGGTCTGCGTGGCATTCAGATTGCAGGCCTTGGCCGCTTCCCATTGGCCGCGCGGCACATTGTCGATGCCGGCGCGGTAGACCTCGGCCGTGTAAGTGCCGTAATGCAGTCCGAGACCGATGACGCCCGCCACCAACGGCGGCAACAGGACGCCGAAATCCGGCAGCACGTAGAAGATGAAATAGAGCTGCACCAACAGCGGCGTGCCACGGATGAACTCGGCAACGAAACCGACGGTGCGCGACAGGGCCCGGTTCGGCGAACGGCGCGCCAACGCAATGCCCAGCCCGACGACGGCCGCCAGCACCGAGCCGAGCAGCGTCGCCAGGATGGTGATCTTCACCCCCTCGATCAGCGTCGGCAGGATCTGCCGGACAAAATCCCAATCCCATTCCATTAGCAGGCCCGATCGATCATACGCGCACCCCGTCGAGGCCACGAGCCATGCGGCGTTCCAGCGACCGCACGCCCCAGGAGATGAGCAGCGCCAGGACGAAATAGATGACGAGGATGGTGCTGAACGGCACCAGTGTATTGCCGGTCTGCGAGCGCACCACCTGCGCCTGGAAGGTCAGGTCTGCAAGCGAGATCAACGAAACGACGGCGGTGGCCTTGAGCAGCTCGATGGCGTTGTTGCCGAAGGTCGGCAGCATCACCAAAAGCGCTTGCGGCAGGATGATATGGCGCATGGCTTGCCAGCGGCCGAGATTGAGCGCGGTGCAGGCCTCATATTGTTCGCGGCCGATCGACTTGATGGCGCCGCGCACGACTTCCGCCGCATAAGCGCCGACATTGAGGCCTAGCGCCAGCACGCCGGCCTGCAGCGGCGTCAGCGAAATGCCGGCGAAAGGCAGCACGAAATAGGCCCAGAACAGCTGCACGAAGATCGAGGTGCCGCGGAAGAACTCGATATAGGCGGTGGCCAGCGCGCGCAGCACGAAAAACCGCGACAGCCGCCCCAGCCCGGCAAGAAAGGCCATGACCAAGGCCAGCACCGACCCCATCAGCGTCAACTCGATGGTGACGAGTGCTCCTTGCAATATCAGGCCGAAATAGCCGGACCATTGGGTCATTGGGTCGAGAGTTTCCGCGTTGAATGTCCAGCGAGACGTTGGCTTCAGCCTCCTTCTCCCCGTTCACGGGAAAAAGATGCCGGCAGGCAGATGAGGGGCAGAGCCAGCTTGGCAGAACTTTGTGCTGCCCCTCATCCGGCCCTTCGGGCCTCCTTCTCTCCGTGAACGGGGAGAAGGAAGACCCGCCTATTTCGCCGAGCAGAGCTTGTCGCGGCTCGTCGACATTGCCGCCGCCGCCGAGAAGCCGTAAGGCTCGATGATCTTGGCGAACTCGCCGGACTTCTTCAGTTTCGCCAGCTCGACATCATAGGCGTCGCGCAGCGCTTCGTCGCCCTTCTTGAAGGCTGCGCCGTCGCAATAGACCGGCGCACCGACCACCGGCGCGATGACTTCGAGGTTCGGATCATTGGCTTTCTTGACCAGGTCGTTGATCGACAGCACGGGCAGTGAATAAGCATCGATGCGGCCGTCCTGCAGCATCTTCAGGCCGCTCTGGCCGTCCGGCACGACGATGACGCGCTCGCGCGGCACACCTGCGGTTAGCGCCAGCTTTTCCTCGGTGCCGCCACCCGGTGCGCCGATCGTCGCGCTGGTGTCCTTGGCGACGTCCTCGTAGCTCTTGAAGCCTTTCGGGTTGCCCTTCTTCACCAGCATCGCCTCGGCGTCGCACAGCACCGGTTCCGAATAGGCGACCGCAGCGCAACGTTCCGGCTTCATGAACAGGCCGGCGGTGACGACGTCGAAACGGCCGGCCTGCAAGCCGGGGATCATGGCGCCATATTCCGAGATCGAGGCGACGATATCGTTGACGCCAAGACGTTTGAAGATTTCACGGGCAACGTCAGGCGCCGCACCCGAAACCTTGCCGTCGGCAGCGACCGCCGTATAGGGCGGCTCGTTGGCGATAGCGACGCGGGCAAAGCCTTGCGCCTTGAGCTCTTCGAGCTTGCTGTCATCGGCCGAGCCGGACGTCGAGGCGGCCAGCACCGCCGCCAGCGCAATACCGGCGACGCCGGCCAAAATGGCAAATTTCTTCATTGTTCCCAACTCCTTGTTTGTCTGTCTTCTTGGCTTGCTTGAGGCGTCGCCGCCTCGCATGGCAGTCAGACCCGATGTCCGGCCGCAATGATCTTCTTCAGGAAACCTTGCGTACGCTCCTGTTTGGGATGGCGGAAAATCTCGTCGGGCTTGCCTTCCTCGACTATTCTGCCGCGATCGAAGAACAGCACCCGGTCGGCGAAGTCATGGGCGAAACCCATCTCGTGGGTGACCAGCAGCATGGTCATGTCGGTCTCGGCGGCGAGCTTGCGCATGACGTTGAGGACCTCGTCGACGAGCTCCGGGTCGAGCGCCGAGGTGACCTCGTCGAACAGCATGATCTTCGGCGACAGCGCCAGCGCCCGGGCAATCGCGACGCGCTGCTTCTGTCCGCCGGAAAGCTGCGCCGGCATCGCTTTGGCCTTGTCGACCATGCCGACCATGTCGAGCAGTTCCATCGCCCGCTTTTCGGCGGCGGCCCGCGGCACGCCTTTGGTCAGCATCGGTGCCAGCGTCACATTGTCGATGACGCATTTGTGCGGAAACAGATTGAACAGTTGGAAGACCATGCCGATCTTCTGGCGCATCTTTGCCAAATGCCGTTCATCGGCCGTCAGCAGCCGGCCGTTACGCTCGATGTGGTACAGCTGTTCGCCATCGACCTGGATGTGGCCGCTGTCGATGCGCTCAAGCGTCATCAGGATACGCAGGATCGTCGTCTTGCCCGAACCCGATGGGCCGATCAGCGCCAGCTTCTCGCCGGGCATGACTTGCATCGAGAGGCCGTCCAGCACCTTGAAGGTGCCGAAGCTTTTCGAAATGCCGTCGATCTTGATGATGGGCGCCGACAATGAATTTCCCGTGCTGGAGAAGCTATGCCTTTAACGATGAGGATCGCAGCAAATCATGTCAATCAAGAAAATAATATCATGACAATATTTCGAATTCCGCACAATTCCCCGCCATTTGTTGCCTAGATGGCAAGCAGGAGATGCTCGGGATCGCCGAGCAGAAGCTTTGTGACAACGCCGAGACCGGCACGCAGTTCCCCCTCCGTGGTCGAGCCCAGCGAAATCCGGACAGCTGGATGCCAAGGCATTTGCGAAATGCGAAACGACGTGCCGGGCGCAATCGCCACGCCCTGCAGGCGCGCCTGGGACACAAAGCTTTCCTCGCCGCGATCCTCGGGCAGCCGCAGCCAGACGTGAAGCCCGTCGCGATGAGCGCGATAATCCACTCCGGCAAGCACCTCGGCGGCGATGTCCAGACGCCGCCGCAAAGCCAGGCGCTGCCATCGAACGAGTTCCATCGCGGTGCCGTCGGTCACCCATTTGCTGGCGATCTCGGCCACCATCGGAGTCGCCATCCAGTTCGAGACCAGGTGGCGGTTGGCAACCGCGGCGACATAACGATTGGGTGCCGCGAGATAGCCGATGCGCAGGCCGGGTACCACGATCTTGGTGAAGGAGGTGACATAGAGCGTGCGCTCGGGGGCAAACGCCGCGAGCGGCGGCGGCCGGTCCTCGACCAGCGGGCCGAGCACGTCGTTCTCGATGATGGCGATGTCGTGCCTGCGCGCCACCGCTGCGATCTGCTCGCGCCGGGCGGCATCCATCAGCGTTGCCGTCGGGTTGATCACCGAGGGCTGCACGAACACGGCGCGGATGTCGGACAGCCGGCAGGCCTCGTCGAGCGCTTCCGGGATCAGCCCATTGTCGTCGATTGGCAGACCCTCGAGATTGAAGCCGAGATAGCGCGCCAGCGGGATCAGCGTGTGATGGCCGATCGCTTCCGTGGCGACGGTCGAACCGGGCGGCGCCACGCTCATCAGCGCTACCGTCATCCCGGCCGTGGCGCCGTTGGTCAGGCTGATGTTCTGCGGCGACGCGTCGAGGCCGCAGAGCCGCAGCCACTCGACGCCCACCGCGCGGTGGCGCGGGAACACCATGTTCGGCCTGAACGACAGCGCCGAGCTCGACGGCAGGTTTTCGGCGAGCCAGCCCAGTGCCTGCCTCAGCCGCTCCAGATGCATCGGTTCGCAGACCGGCTTCAGGATGGAGAGGTCGATGACCTCGCCCAGCCGCTCCGGCAGATAGGGCGGCTCCGGCTCGCGGCGCTGCGTCTGCACGAAGCTGCCGCGGCCGACCTCGCCGGAAACCAGCCCGCGGCGGATCAATTCCTCGTAGGCGCGGCTGACCGTCTGCACGGAAAGTTTCAGATCGTCGGCCAGTTGCCGGTGCGTCGGCAGGCGCGCGCCAGTGGCCAGACGCCCGTCATGGATGGCCCGCGCGAACTGGTCGGCGAGCGATTGATACGCCGGCCGCCGGATAAGAGCGGGATCTGGTCGCCAAAATGTCATGACTTATTAGAGATCGAAATCAGTGCAATTGACAATCGAAATAATGCGCCGTCATGGTGTCGGGCACTGGAAGTGGGTGATCATGGCTGCAGCGAAACTCGATCCGATCGATCTCAAGATCCTTGACGCCATCCAGCGCGACGGGCGCATCACCAAGCTGGCGCTGGCCGAGAAAGTCGGCCTGTCGCCGACGCCGTGCTGGATGCGGCTGCGCAAGCTGGAAAAGGCCGGCATCGTCTCGGGCTACCACGCCAGGATCGCCATGCGCGCCATCTCGCCGGTCGCTACCGTGCTGATGGAGGTGACGCTGGCTAGCCACCGCCAGGCCGATTTCGACCGTTTCGAGCGCGTGATCCGCGACATCCCCGAGATCGTCGCCTGCTGGTCTGTCGGCGGCGGCGTCGATTACCTGCTGAAGGTGATGGCGCGCGACATCGACGCCTATCAGCGGCTGGTCGACGCTCTGCTCGAACGCGAGATCGGCATCGACCGCTATTTCACCTACATCGTCACCAAGACGGTGAAGGAGGAGAGTGTGCTGCCAGTGGCGGATCTGTTGCCGGCATCTTCCTGATGCCGGAGAGATCGTCTGGCGGGGCAGGGCAATAGAGACAATCTCTCTACGTGCAGGCACGCAAACAGCCTCTCTGTTTGCGCGGCAGAGATAGTCTTGCGGCATCACCCGAACCGGGAGCCCGATGATGTCCGCACATTTTGCCCGCTCGCACCGCCATGAAGCACTTGATCGCCTCGCCGACCGACGGCTGCTGCGCGAACTCGCCTATGTCGCTGGCCACTGGACGGCGAGCGAGACCGCGGAGAGTTTCGAGGTAACCGATCCGGCCACCGGATCCACCGTCGCTTTTGTTGCCGCGCTCGATGCCCGGCAGACGACATTGGCGATCGATGCGGCATCGCGCGCCTTTCCTGCTTGGCGCGCATCGCTGCCGCAGGAAAGGTCGAAAATCTTGCGAAAATGGTTCGATCTGATCGTCGCCGCCAAGAATGACCTGGCTCTGCTGATGACGCTCGAACAAGGCAAGCCGCTGAAGGAATCGCTCGGCGAGATCGACTATGCCGCCTCTTTTGTCGAATGGTATGCCGAGGAGGCCAAACGTCTCAACGCCGAAAGCGTCACCAGCCATCTGCCTGATACCGAGATGATGGTGCGGCGCGAGCCGCTTGGCGTCGTCGGCGTCGTCACGCCGTGGAATTTTCCAGCGGCCATGCTGACCCGCAAGGCGGCTGCCGCCCTTGCCGCCGGTTGCACCATCGTCGCGCATCCTTCCTCGGAAACGCCGCTGTCGGCACTGGCGCTGGCCGAGCTTGGCGAACGCGCCGGCCTGCCGGCTGGCGTTTTCAACGTCCTCACCGGCAGGGCTTCGACTATCGTTGGGCGGATGTGCGAAGACCCGCGCGTTCGCGCCATGAGCTTCACCGGCTCGACCGAGATCGGCAGGCTGATCGCCGCGCAGAGTGCGCCGACGATGAAGCGTCTGGTGATGGAACTCGGCGGTCATGCGCCGCTGATCGTCTTCGCCGACGCCGATCTCGACAAGGCTGTCGCCATCGCGGTCGACGCCAAATTCGCGACCTCCGGCCAGGACTGCCTCGCCGCCAACCGCATCTATGTCCAGCGTCCGCTCTACGATCGGTTCTGTGCTGCTTTCGCCAAACGCGTCGAGGCATTGCGGACCGGCAATGGCCTGGCTGACGACACCGAAATCGGACCCTTGATGCACGAACGCGCCGTCAAGAAGGTCGAGGAGCAGGTGGCCGATGCGCTCGCCAAAGGCGCGCGCTGCCTGACCGGCGGCAAGCGCCATTCCGCCGGGCCGCTGTTCTACCAGGCGACCCTGCTTGCCGACGTGGGAGACGACGCTTTGATCATGCGCGAGGAAACCTTCGGTCCGGTTGCCGCCGTGACGCCCTTCGACAGCGAAGAGGAAGTCGTCGCCCGCGCCAATGCCACCGAATACGGCCTCGTCGCCTATGTCGTCACCGAAAACGGCGGTAGGCAATTGCGCATGGGCCGCGCGCTCGACTATGGCATGGTCGCCATCAACCGCGTCAAGATCACCGGCGCGCCGATCCCTTTCGGCGGCGTCAAGCAGTCCGGCATCGGCCGCGAGGGCTCGCGTCACGGGCTCGAAGCCTTTACCGATCTCAAATATCTCTGCCTCGACGTGGCGTGAGCCGCGCCCGACACTTTCCCTCAGGAGTAGAAAAATGCTCGACCAGTCAAACGAACTCGCCGCCTGGGACCGCGATCACTTCTTCCATCCCTCGACCCATATGGGCACCCACGCGCGTGGCGAGAGCCCGACCCGTGTGATCGCCGGCGGCGAAGGCGTCACCATCTGGGACAACAACGGGCGCAAAAGCATCGATGCCTTCGCCGGGCTCTACTGCGTCAATGTCGGTTATGGCCGCCAGAAGATCGCCGACGCCATCGCCGCGCAGGCCAAGAATCTCGCTTATTACCATGCCTATGTCGGGCACGGCACCGAGGCGTCGATCACGCTGTCCAAGATGATCATCGATCGCGCGCCGCAAGGCATGTCGAGGGTCTATTTCGGGCTCTCTGGTTCAGACGCCAATGAAACCAACATCAAGCTGATCTGGTACTACAACAACGTGCTCGGCCGGTCCGAGAAGAAGAAGATCATCTCGCGCTGGCGCGGTTATCACGGCTCCGGCATCATGACCGGATCGCTGACCGGCCTCGACCTGTTCCACAACGCCTTCGACCTGCCGCGTGCGCCGGTCCTGCACACCGAGGCGCCCTACTATTTCCGCCGCGCCGACCGCTCGCTGAGTGAAGAGCAGTTTTCGCAATACTGCGCCGACAAGCTCGAGGAGATGATCCTCGCCGAAGGGCCGGAAACGGTCGCCGCCTTCATCGGCGAGCCGATCCTCGGCACCGGCGGCATCGTGCCGCCGCCAGCCGGCTATTGGGAAAAGATCCAGGCGGTGCTGAAGAAATACGACGTGCTTTTGATCGCCGATGAAGTAGTCACCGGCTTCGGCCGATTGGGTACCATGTTCGGCTCCGACCATTACGGCATCAAGCCCGACCTGATCACCATCGCCAAGGGCCTGACCTCGGCCTATGCGCCGCTCTCCGGCGTCATCGTCTCCGACAAGGTGTGGCAGGTGCTCGTCCAAGGCTCCGACAAGCTCGGCTCGCTCGGCCATGGCTGGACCTATTCGGCGCATCCGATCTGCGTGGCCGCCGGCGTCGCCAACCTGGAACTGATCGACGAGATGGACCTGGTGCGGAACGCCGGCGAGACCGGCGCCTATTTCCGCGCCGAGCTGACGAAAGCCGTCGGTGGCCACAAAAACGTCGGCGAGGTGCGCGGCGACGGCATGCTGGCGGCAATCGAGTTCGTCGCCGACCTGGACGACCGCGTGTTCTTCGACGCCTCGCAAAAGATCGGACCGCAGGTCGCGACCACCCTTGCGGCAAGCGGCGTCATCGGCCGCGCCATGCCGCAGGGCGACATTCTCGGTTTCGCGCCGCCGCTCTGCCTGACTCGGCAAGAGGCCGACATCGTCGTCTCCAAGACGGCCGACGCGGTGAAGAGCGTGTTTGCCAACATCTGAAGAACCGACATGAATGCCATGACCAAGACCCTCCCCGCCACCATGGCCGCCGTGCAGCTGATCGGGCACGGCGGACCGGAAAAGCTCGTCTACCGCACCGACGTCAAAGTGCCCTCGCCCGCTCCGGGCGAGGTGCTGATCAAGGTCACCGCTTGCGGCATGAACAACACCGATGTCTGGGTGCGCCAGGGCGCCTATGGCACTGAGGAGGATGCAGCCGCCGTCTCGACATGGCGGCGGCAAGGCAACACACTGACCTTCCCGCGCATCCAGGGCACCGACACGGTCGGCAACATCGTTGCCGTCGGCGACGGCGTGTCGCCGGCCCGCATCGGCGAGCGGGTGATGGTCGATTTCTCCATCTACAATCGCGACGACGATTCACTCGCCGACATCGACTATATGGGCCACGGCCGCGACGGCGGCTATGCCGAGTACCAGACAGTGCCGGCCGAGAACGCCCATGTCGTCAGCACCGATCTGAGCGACGTCGAACTTGCCACTTTCTGCTGCGCCTATCTCACCGGCGAGCAGATGCTGGAACGCGCCGCATTGAAAGCCGGCGAGCGCGTGCTGGTCACCGGCGCCTCGGGCGGCGTCGGCTCAGGCATCGTGCAGCTGGCGCGGGCACGCGGCGCCATTCCCTATGCGGTTGCCGGCAAGGGCAAGGAACAGGCCGTGCGTGACATCGGCGCCGAGGCGGTGATCACCCGCGGCGTTGCCGATCTGCCGGCCGCCGTCAACGAGGCGACCGGCGGCCGGCCGATCGACGTGGTGGCCGACCTCGTCGGCGGCGCGATCTTCAACGACCTGCTGCGCATCCTCAGGCCCGAAGGCCGCTACACGACGGCGGGCGCGATTGCCGGCCCGGTCGTGCAGCTCGATCTGCGCACCATGTATCTGAAACAGCTCCAACTGCATGGCTCGAGCCAGGGCACACGGGCGGATTTCCGCCGCATCGTGCGCTACATCGAGGAGAAGAAGATCCGGCCGCTGGTCGGCGGCGTCTACAAGCTCTCCGATTTCCATCGCGCCCAGGCCGATTTCATCGCCAAGGATTTCGTCGGCAAGCTGGTGGTCGTACCGGATGCCATCGGCCGCTGAATAGCCTGATCAGCTTTGTGGTCGCACCTGCTTGGCGGCGGCCTCGAGCGACCGTTCAAACGCGTCGATCACCTGGTCGACCTGCGGCTCGGTGATGATCAGCGGCGGGCAGAAAGCCAGCGCATCGCCCATATTGCGCGAGATGACGCCGTTCTGCTGCATGAAGCCGTTGACGAGCCCGCCCAGTTCACCGGTCTTCCCCCACGGCGCCTTGTTCGCCTTGTCGCCGACCAGTTCGACCGCCGCGATCAGGCCGATGCCACGCACCTCGCCGACAAGCGGGTGCGAAGCGAGCGTGCGCAGCCGCTTCTGCATATGCGCGCCGACCGCACGCGCATTGCCGACAAGGTCGCGCTCCTCGATCAGCTTCAGGTTCTCGAGCGCGACCGCTGCCGCAACAGGATGGCCGCCGCCGGTGAAGCCGTGGCCGAAGGTGCCGATACGATTGCTTTCGTCGGCAATCGGCTCGAACACCTTGTCGTTGATCAGCAGGGCTGAGATCGGCAGATAGGACGAAGAGATCTGCTTCGACAGCACCATGATGTCGGGCCTGATGCCGAAGGTCTGCGAGCCGAACATCTCACCTGTTCTGCCGAAGCCGCAGATCACCTCGTCGGCGACCAGCAGGATGTCGTATCTCGACAGCACCGCCTGTATCTTCTCCCAGTAGCCGGAAGGCGGAACGATGACGCCGCCGGCGCCCATGATCGGTTCGCCGAAAAAGGCGGCGATGGTTTCCGGTCCTTCGGCGAGGATCAGCGTTTCCAGCTCGTCGGCAAGCCGCGTCGAAAACAGCTCTTCGCTTTCACCCGGCAGCGCCTCGCGCCAATGGTGCGGCGTCGAGGTATGCAGCACATTGGCAATCGGCAGGTCAAAGGAGGTGTGGTTGTTGGGCAGTCCGGTCAGGCTTGCCGAGGCGATGGTGACGCCGTGATAGCCCTTCTTGCGGCTGATGATCTTCTTGCGCGCCGCCTGGCCGAGCGCATTCGACCGGTACCAGATCATCTTCATGGCCGTATCGTTGGCCTCGGAACCGGAATTGGTGAAATACGCCTTGCTCATCGGCACCGGCGCCATCTGCACCAGTCTCTCGGCGAGATCGATCAGCGGCGAATGCGATTTGGAGCCGAAATCGTGATAGTAAGGCAGCTTCGACATTTGCCGTACTGCCGCATCGACCAGCCGCTTCTCCGAAAAACCGACCGCGACGCTCCAGAGCCCCGCCATCGCCTCGATATAGCGGTTGCCGGCAAGGTCCTCGACATAGATGCCGTCGCCCTTCTCGATGACGAGCGGCCCCGACTCCTGATGCTTGCGCGCATTCGTATAGCCATGCATGTGAAAGCTTATGTCGCGGGCTTCGGGTGAATTCGGTCGTGCGTCCATGACGGCTCCTGTGCTGCACGCGGAACAGTCCTGCCCCCGGTCCGGCTCGGCAGGTCCCCGTGCGTTATGCCGTTTGATGCATCTTTCTCGAACGGTATAGTGTCAAGCGCTTTCGACAGGGCCAGCGGATGGGTGGACGCATGCAGAACTTCGGCTTGACCTAACCGTGGACCATGTCGACTGCATTGTCGCCGGCGCCGGTGTTGTAGGCCTGGCGATCGCGCGAGAGATGGCGCAGCGCGGCATCGATACGCTGGTCCTGGAAGCCGAGAACGCTATCGGCACCGGGACAAGTTCGCGCAACTCCGAGGTCATCCATGCCGGCCTCCACTATCCGGTTGGATCGCTGAAAGCCCTGTTCTGCGTGGCCGGCCGGGAAAGACTCTATCGCTATTGCGAGGAGCGGGCGATCCCGCACGCGCGCTGCGGCAAGCTCATCGTTGCCACAAATGCCGAACAGGAGCCGGTGCTCGCCTCAATCCGGGCCAATGCACGCGCTTGCGGCGCCGGCGACCTGGTGCCGTTGCGCGAAGCCGAGGCGCATGCGCTGGAGCCCAGCCTTAGGTGTACGGCAGCGTTGCTGTCGCCGGCCACCGGGATCATCGACAGCCATGCCCTGATGCTCGCCTTGCTGGCTGATGCCGAAGCGCACGGGGGGGCACTTAGTCTCAACACGCGCATCGCCTCCGGCCGCATCGAAGCGGGCCGCGTCGTGCTCGAGACGGTGGACGCTGCAGGCGGCGAGCGCTTCGAAATCACCACTCCGCGTTTCGTCAATGCCGCCGGGCTTGGCGCGGCAGCACTTGCAGGTTCGCTAGAAGGGCTCAATCAGCAATTCGTGCCAAAGCTCCATTATGCCAAGGGCAATTATTTTTCGGTGATCGGCCGGGCACCGTTCTCGCGATTGGTCTATCCGGTGCCCGAACCCGGCGGGCTCGGTGTTCATCTGACGGTCGATCTCGACGGCGTCACCCGCTTCGGGCCGGACGTCGAATGGATCGATCAACTCGACTATCGCGTCGACCCGGCTCGTGGCGAGCGCTTCTACAGCGAGATCCGCAAATACTGGCCGGACCTGGCCGATGACAGCCTGCAGCCCGCTTACAGCGGCATCCGGCCAAAACTGTCCGGTCCCGGTGAGGCCAATGCCGACTTCTTCATCCAGGACGTGGCGGTGCACGGCGTGGATAGCCTGGTCAACCTGTTCGGCATCGAAAGCCCCGGCCTGACCTCCTGCCTGGCGATTGCCGACCATGTCGCGCAGTGCCTCGCGCCGAACTTGTAGCGTGCGGCGCCCGCGCAACGATCTGCACTGTATCAAGGCGCATTGCGTGAACTTTCAGGCGCAAGTCGCCTATGAGGCACATCGCGCACTTGCAGCCCGCTCCGCGCTCTGATTCCCTGCATTCTGGGCTGTCCTGATTCGCACTGCCCGGTTCAAAGTTTTCGCAGTGCGCCCGGAACAAGCTTCCAGCGACCACTCGGCGTATCCAGGGAGAACGGCAATGAACACCGCGACGAGGCCGGTAATCTCGGAGATGAGGCCCAAGATCACCGTCGTCGGGGTCGGCGGCGGCGGCGGCAACGCCGTCAACAACATGATCGCCGAAGGCCTGCAGGGCGCGGAGTTCATCGTCGCCAACACCGATGCCCAGGCCCTTGCCATGTCGAAGGCAACGAGGCTGATCCAGTTGGGCGCTCATATCACCGAAGGTCTCGGCGCCGGGTCCCTGCCCGAGGTCGGCCGTGCCGCGGCCGTGGAATCCATCGACGAGATCATGGATCACCTTGCTGGAACGCATATGTGCTTCGTGACCGCCGGCATGGGAGGCGGAACCGGCACCGGTGCCGCGCCTGTCATAGCGCAGGCAGCACGGGCAGCCGGAATACTGACCGTCGCCGTCGTTACCAAGCCATTTGTCTTCGAAGGCAGGCGCCGCATGTACGCTGCCGACGAGGGCATCGAGCGCCTGCGCGAAAGCGCCGATACCGTCATCGTCATCCCCAACCAGAACCTGTTCAGGATCGCCGACGCCAGAACCACGTTCGCCGACGCCTTCGCCATGGCCGACCGGGTTCTTTATGCGGGTGTCGGCTGCATCACCGATCTGATCGTCAAGGAAGGCCTGATCAATCTCGACTTCGCCGATGTAAAGTCGGTGATGCGCGACATGGGCCGCGCCATGATGGGAACCGGAGAAGCCGCAGGAGAAGGCCGCGCCAAGAAGGCGGCGGAAGCGGCAATCGCCAACCCGCTGCTCGACGAAGCTTCGATGATGGGCGCCAAGGGCGTCCTTGTCTCGATATCGGGCGGCATGGACATGACGCTGTTCGAGGTCGACGAAGCCGCTACCCGCATCCGCGAGGAGGTCGACAACGATGCCGACATCATCGTCGGCGCCATCTTCGACAAGGCACTCGCCGGAAAATTCAGGGTATCGGTCGTAGCGACCGGCTTGCGGCGTGGCCTGGAGATTCCGCTGCTGGCCGAACCGGAAGTTCGCATGAACTGAACGCGTATCGCGTGCAACTCGCTCAGCCGACTGCCAGCCTCGCGTCACCAGGGCCGCGCGCCGTCGATGACTTCCTATCAGCCGACGGTTGCTCGCGAGCTGTATCCGATACTCAGGCCGCCCGAACGCTGCGCGCTCCACGCGCCCAGGCCGGCAGCCAATTGCCATGCGCAACCAGCAAATCATCGACCAGCGACCATATCTGGTCGAGGTCGAGCTCGGCCGCCGTGTGCGGGTCCATCATCGCCGCGTGATAGATGTGCTCGCGATTCTCGGTCATCAGCGCCTGGACCGTCAGCTCCTGGACGTTGATATTGGTGCGGATCAGCGCGGTGAGCTGCACCGGTAGGTCGCCGATGAGGGTGGGTTGAATGCCGGAGGCGTCGACGAGGCATGGCACCTCGGCCGCGCAATTATATGGCAATGACGTGATGCAGCCGTTGTTGCGGACGTTGCCGTAGATCACCGACGGCTCGCCGGTCCAGACCGAGTTCATGATCGAGGACGCATATTCCTTCGACTGCTCCACTTCGATCTTGTCAGCCGAGCGATAGGCTTCCGCTTGCCCCTTCCAGCGTTCGATCTGCTCGATGCAGCGCTTCGGGTATTCGTCGAGCGGGATACCGAATTTCTCGATCAGGTCGTCGCGCCCGTCCTTGATGAAATAGGGCGTGTATTCCGCGAAATGTTCGGAGCTCTCGGTGACGAAGTAACCGAGGCGCTTCAGCATCTCGTAGCGCACTCTGTTCGGGCAGCGCGGATTCCATCCCGGCTTCGGCGCCCGCCCTTCGCTGTAGGCGCGCAGCAGATCCGGGTAGAGGTTGCGATAGGAGCCATCCAGCTGGCGGTGCTCGAACTTCAGGTAGAAGGCCATGTGATTGATGCCGGCCGAGCGGTAGCGAATCTCCTCGTAGGGAATGTCGAGGTCATGCGCCAGTTCCATCGCCGTGCCTTGCACCGAATGGCAGAGGCCCACCTGCTTGATGTCAGGGTATTTCTCAGCGATCGCCCAGGTGTTGATCGCCATCGGGTTGACATATTGCAGCATGATCGCCTGCGGGCAGACTGCAAGCATGTCCTCGCAGATCTTCCAGAGATGCGGCACGGTTCTCAAGCCGCGCATGATGCCGCCGACACCGAGCGTATCGGCGATGGTCTGGCGCAGACCGTATTTCTTCGGAACTTCGAAGTCGGTGACGGTGCAGGGCTCGTAGCCGCCGATCTGGAAGGCGACGACGACGAAATCGGCGCCCGCCAGCGCCTTGCGCTGGTCCGAATAGGTTTCGGCTTTGGCCCTCACGCCGAGCGTCGAGATCAGCTTGCCGACCACGATTGCGCTTTCCTCGAGCCGTTGCGGATTGATGTCCATCAGTGCGATCGTCGCGCCGGATAAGGCCGGACGCTGCAATATGTCGCCGACGATGTTCCTCATGAACACCGTCGAGCCAGCTCCGATGAAAGCGACCTTGGGATTTCTTGCCACAACGACCTCCGGCTTAAGCAATCAGGCTACCTCGAAAGCGGCCTTGACCAGCCGTTCGGTGTAAGCGGTTTTGGGATGGGACAGGACTTCGTCGACCGGCCCCTCTTCGACGATCTTGCCGTGCTGCATGACGATGACGCGGTGGCACAGCGCCCGAACGACCTTGAGGTCGTGCGAGATGAAGATGTAGCTCAGGCCCCGTTCGCGCTGCAGCTTGCGCAGCAATTCGATGATCTGCGCCTGGACGGAGAGATCCAGTGCCGATGTCGGCTCGTCGAGTACGATGAATTCCGGTTCGAGCGCGACGGCGCGGGCAATCGCAATACGCTGGCGCTGGCCGCCGGAAAACTCGTGCGGGAAGCGCGACAGGATATCGCCGGGCATGCCGGCGCTGATCAGCGCCTCGCGCACCCGCTCTATCCGATCGTTCCTGGTGGCGCCGATTCGGTTGACGACCAGCCCTTCCTCGATGATCTGGCCGATCGTCATGCGTGGGTTGAGCGACGAGAACGGATCCTGGAAGACGACCTGCATGCGCGACCGCAACGGCCGCATCTGCGAACGTGAACAGCCATGGATCGGCTGGCCATCGAAATAGATCTCGCCGCTGTCCGTGGTGTTGAGCCTGAGCAACGCCTCGCCGAAGGTGGTCTTGCCCGATCCGGATTCGCCGACGAGACCCAGCGTCTCGTGCCGCCGAAGGGTCAGGCTGAGACTGTCGACGGCGACGAGTTCGCGCAGATCCGGCCTCATGAACGTGCCATGCCGCAGCATGAACGAGACGCGCACATCCTTGGCTTCAAGAATGACGTCGGCGCCTTCCGGCAACGGATTTGCCTGGCCGCGCGGCTCGGAGGCAAGCAGGTGACAGGTGTAGGGATGCTGCGGATCGGCAAACAGCCTCTCCGTCACATTGTGCTCGCGCATCTCCCCATGCTGCATGACGTAGACATAGTCGGAGAACTGCCGCACCACGGTCAGGTCGTGCGTGATCAGGATCACCGCCATGCGCAGTTTCTTCTGCAGGTTTCGGATGAGATTGAGGATCTGCGCCTGAACCGTGACGTCGAGCGCCGTCGTCGGCTCATCGGCGATCAGCACATCGGGATCGTTGGCCAGCGCCATCGCGATCATCACACGCTGGCGCTGGCCTCCGGAAAGCTGGTGCGGGTACTGCTTCAGCCGCGCCTGGGGCTCAGGAATCTGTACCTGCTGCAGCAGCTCGAGCGCTCTTGCTTCGGCCTGCCTGCGGCTCATCTTGCGATGCACCCGTATCGCCTCGACGATCTGGCTGCCGATCGTGTAGATCGGGTTGAGCGAACTCATCGGCTCCTGAAAGATCATCGAGATGCGGTCGCCGCGCAGTTTGCGCCGCGCACGCTCGGAAAATTTCAGGATGTTCGCCCCGTTGTATTCGACAGTCGATTTCGGCGACACGACCGCGCGTTTCGACAACAGTCCCATGACGGTGCGCGCCGTCACCGACTTGCCCGATCCTGATTCGCCGACTATGGCGATCGTCTCGCCGCGATAGAGCTGGAAGGAGATGTCCTTGACGGCTTCGACCATGCCGTGCTCGACCTTGAAATCGACGGCGATGTTGCGGGCATCGATGACCGGTTTTTCCGAACGGCCGTCATGGTCGAGCCGGACAGGAGGTGCGAAGGATTTGACGAGCGCGTGTTGCATCATGTCACGCTCAATACGGATCGACCGCATCGCGCAATCCATCGCCAAGCGCGTTGAACGCGAAGACGGTGATAAGCACGAAGCCGACCGGCGAGAGGATCCAGGGATAGGTGCCGATGACCGAATAGGTCGCGGTGTCCTGCAGCATCAGGCCCCAGGAGATCAGCGGCGGTTTCACCGCGAAGCCGAGAAAACCGAGGAAGGATTCGAGCAGGACGACGCTGGGGATCGCCAATGTGACGGCAACGATGACGTGGCTCATCACGTTTGGGAAAATGTGCTGCATGATGATGCGGCCGTCGGTGGCGCCGACCGCCATCGCCGCACGGACGTAGTCGATCCGCGCCAGCGCCAAGGTCTTGCCGCGCACCTCGCGCGACATCTGCGCCCAGCCGAGAGCCGACATGACGACGATCACGAAGGCCAGGAAGACATTCGTCGGCGCCGTCACCGGAACAAGCGACGTCAGCGCCAGATAAAGCGGCAATTGCGGAAATGCGAGCACCAGTTCGACGAAGCGCTGGACCCAGACATCGAATGTGCCGCCGAAATAGCCCGACACCATGCCGACTGTCGTACCGATCACGGTGACGATGAAGACCACCGTCAATGCGATCATCAACGAGATGCGCGAACCATAGATCGCACGAGCCAGCACATCGCGGCCGAATTTGTCGGTGCCAAGGAAATGCACCGGCTGGCCGTCGGTCGAGCCGAAAAAGTGCCGGTTTGCGGGAAGCAGGCCGAGCAGTCTGTACTCCGCTCCCTTGACGAAGAAGCCGAGCAGCCGCGGATGGTCGTAGTCCGGCCCGACGACGGGTTGGAAGGTAACCGGGTCGAGGTCTTCCGAATCCGCCAGGGCATAGACGCGTGGCTGGAAGACGAAGTTGCCATCCTTGTCATGGAAGCTCATCATCTGCGGCGGGGCAAAGCCGACATCGGTCACCTTGGGATCCATCGGTGCGAAGAAGTCGGCAAACACCGCCAGCAGCACCAGAAACGCGACCAGGATGAGCCCGGCCATGCCGGTCCAGGACCGTTTCAGGCGGCGCCAGACGAGCGCGATGTAGCTCTCATTGCCGCGCGGCTTGATCTTGGCCGGTTCCTCGGCAAGTGGCGGCAGCGAGGGCTCGAAGGCAAGCATCTCAGGACCCTGCATATTGGCGCACACGCGGGTCGAGCATAACGAGCAGCATGTCGGCGATGATGTTGCCAACGATCAGCGTCGCCGACAGCACCATCATGAAGGTCGCCGTGACATAGACGTCGCCGACCGCCATCGAGCCGACGATCGCCGGGCCAACGGTCGGCAGGGCAAAGATGATCGCCGTCTCGATCTCGCCGGTCAGCATATAGGGCAGCACCACGCCCTGATACATAACCAGCGGATGCAGCGCATTGGGCACCGCATGGCGCATGACGACCGCACCGCCGCTGAGGCCCTTGGCGCGAGCGGTCTCGACATATTGCGCGTTCAGCGTGTCGAGCAGATTGCCGCGCATCACCCGCATGTTGTAGGCGAGCCCGCCGAAGGTCGCGATGGCGACCACCGGCCAGACATGCCGGACGAGATCGACGAACTTCGCCCAGGACCACGGCGCCCCGCCAAATTGCGGCGAAAAGAAGCTGCCGATCTCGGAGACGTTAAACTGGAAGACCAGCAGATAGACGATGATCAGCGCCATCAGGAAGCGCGGTACCGTCATTCCGAGGAAGGAAATCGCTGACAGCGTACTGTCGATCCAGCTGTACTGCCTGGTCGCCGCCCAGATGCCGAAGCCGATGCCCAGCACCGATGCCAACAGGTGGCAGACAAGCGCAAGCAGCAGCGTGCGCGGCAGCCGCTCGCCAACCACGTCGGCGACGGGCTTGTTGTAATACAGGCTGTGGCCGAAATCGCCGCGGGTGATGATGCCGCCGATCCAGTTCAGGTATTGGAGCGGAACCGGCTTATCGAGGCCGTGCTCCACGCTGTAAGCCTTCGCCTGAGCATCGGCCTCGGCAAAGGAGGCTCCACCCTGGTTGATGAGCTGCAAGCGGATATAGTCGGCATAGTTACCCGGCGGTGCCTGGATGATCGCGAAGGTAACCACGCTCAAAATGGCGAGAACCGGTATTGCGCATGCTATGCGCATAAGCAGAAATCGCAGCATCGACCGTTTTGCTCCTCGCTCAGATTCTCAGTTATCCCTCACCGCTGGCTTTGTCCCGGCCGCGCCAGCAGCGCGGCCGGGAATTTTCAAGTCAGGGGAGGAAACTCAGTTCGTCGGACCCTTGTCCCCGGGCTTTCCGGGAAGCTGTTCGGGAAACAGCTCATATTTCTGCTGCTTGTCGGCGGCCACCCAGACCCGCTCGCGGACGATCGAGTCCTCGGCCCAGTTGAACATGAAGATTGGCGTTCCCTGCGGGATATTGGAGAAACGTTTGTTGATGATCAGCGCGCCGGGATATTCGGTGAGCCCGACGGTATAGACGTGTTCCGTCGAGATCTTCTGGAACTGCTTCATCAGGCTGGCCCTCTGGTCATTGTCCTGCGCCGAGACAAACTTGTTGACGATATCGACAAGGTCCTTCTCGAAGGGCATCAGATCTACCTGGCCGTTTTCCGGAGCGCGGTGGTTCCAGCTGGTGCGTGGGCCGACCGGCGCCAGTTGCTCGGTGTTCTGCACGACCGAGGTGAGTTCCGTTTCGTTGCGCCTTATCAGCCAGTCGAAGCGACCGGAGTAATTGGCCTGATCGCGCTGGGTACCGTTCAACCCGTTCAGGACAACGCGAATACCTAACTTCTCCATCTGACCGACGACGCCCTCCGCGAGGCTCTTGTCGGTGGTGTAATCGTTGTTGACGAGCATCACGATCTCGACATTCTTGCCGCCGGCGGTGCCGGCAGGAAAATTGACGAAGCCGTCGCCGTCCGTGTCCTTTAGGCCTGCCTTGGCGAGTTCCGCCTTGGCGCCTTCGAGATCGAAGGGGTAGTAGACCGTCGACTTCCGGTCGTAGAAGCTCGTGCCCGAGGAGAAGCCGCCGGGATAGATGGCAGTGAACGGACCCTTGACCAGCGAGTCGCCGAGCGCCTTGCGGTCGAGCGCCATGGTGACGCCCTTGCGGAAATCCTCGTTGCGGTTCAGCTCGCGTATCGCCTGTCCGCGCTCGTCGGGGTTACCCCAGCCATTGGCTGAGAAATTCATGCGCAGATTATAGCCGATCAGCCGCGGACCGAACGCAAGCCGTGCCGGCGCGTCCTTTTGTGCCGCGCGCTTCAGCGAGGCGACGAAGTTCTCCGGCTGCTCCAGATTGGAGAAGTCTCCCGCCCCCGATACCGCCTGAACGTCGCGGTCGGCCCAGGTCGACAATTTGTAGTGCAACTCGTTGAGATACGGCAGCTGGTTGCCCTTCTCGTCGACCTTCCAATAGTACGGATTGCGACGCATGACGATGATGTCGTCGGGGCGGTATGCCACCGGCACCCAGGCACCCATCACCGGCATGTTCATATATTCCGGCGGGAAGGCGTTCTTGAACTGCTCGTAGGTGTTCTTCGAATATTTCGGATGCTGCGGCTTGAGGATATGCGACGGGCCCGGACAGAAGGTGCCGTAAGCCATGGCGTAAAGGTATTGTTTCGGAAAGGCGTCCTTGAACGTCCACTCGACGGTGTAGTCGTCGATTTTCTTCAGCGTCGTGCCGGCGCCGAAGGTCTCCTGCGTGGCACCGTTCAGCGGCGACACATTAGGGTCGATCACCTCGTCGTCCCAGTAGAACATCACATCGTCGGCGTTGAACGGAACGCCGTCCGACCATTTCGCGCCCTCGACCAGATGCATCGTCAGCGTGTGGCCGTCCTTGGACCAGTCCCAGCTCCTGGCGAGGTTCGGCAGCGGCTCCGTGTCCTTGGCCTCGACCTGGAACAGCGGCGCGGTGCGCGTCAGGCATTCGGAAAGGCCGATGTCGATGCCGCCCCAGCCCTGCGTCTGGCCGGCACCATAGTTCCAGCCCTCCGGCCGGCCGCCGATGACATGACGCATCGTATCACCGTAGACACCGACGCCGTCCGGCATATTGCCGGTCTTGAAGACCAGCGGCTCCTTCGGTAACCGGTCCTTGACCGGCGGCAGCTTGCCTGCCTTGACGTATTTGTCGGTGACCCAATCGGGTTCGTGGTATTCCGGAAGTGCCTTGAACTCCAGGATGGAGTCGCGCGCGACGTACTTGATCTTTCCCTCGGCCGGAAATTGCGCGGGCACCGGCGGCACGGTCGGCTCGGATGCATACGCGTTCAGGGCCGAGGCCGAGACGCTAAGCGCCAGCCCGGCGAGAATGCCAATGTTTCGGAAATTCCTCATCGTCTCTCCTCTCTGTTGTTCAGGAGCGCGTTGACGCCGCTCCATTTCTCCTCGAACGAATGTACTTCCGGGTGCGGTGCCGAAAATTCCTCCCGAAAGCTTGCCGCGATCCGTCCTGGCGAAATTCAGACGGCCTGCTTGAGAGCTGTTTTTTCCGCACGTAGTTCCTCGATCGAACGGACGTCGCGCCGTGCCGCTCCGGCCCATTCACGGGTCTTGATCCTGGATTTGGAAAGCCGCTCCTTCGCGGCCGGCACCGCATCGGCATATTGAGGCAGCCAGCGGGCCTGGGCGACGACCATTTCGTCCACCATCTGCCAAACCTCTTCCGGCGTCGAAACCGCGCCGACCAGCGGATCGTGCAGGACGGCGAGCTTCAGCAGGTCGATATCGCCTGAGATCGCCGCATGAACCGACATGCGCTGGACGTTGATCGAGGAAGTGCAAGTGGCGGCGCAGGCCTCCGGCAGCGTGATGCCTGCAGCCATGTTGATGCCGAAGCGATCGACGAAGCCGGGCGACTCGATGATGGCGTCCTGCGGCAGGTTGGTGACGATGCCGTTGTTCTTGACGTTGAAATGGCCGCGATAAACGCGGTTCGTCTCCAGCGCCTCGAGAATGTGGCTGGCATGCTCGTTGGAGCGCTTGGCGGGGTCTATCGGCCTGGCGGCGGATTCCAGAAATTGCGGGAACTCCGTTTCGAACCAGTTGCGTGTTTCGGTCGAATAACGAAGGTAGCCGCCGGTCTCGCCGTGGATCCAGTCGGACATGTCTATCCAGCGGGTGATTTCGTCCGGCCGCTTGCGATACCAGGGCAGGTATTCGGAAAGATGGCCGTTGCTTTCGGTCGAATAGACGCCGAAGCGCTTCAGGACATCGATGCGCAGCTTTTCCTGCTGCGAATAGACCGGATGCGCCTCGAAGGCGGCAACCAGTTCGTCCTTACCGATCTTGCGGCCGTTGAGACGCAGGTCGATGAACCAGGTCTGATGATTGATGCCGGAGCAGATGTAGTCGAGCTCGGTGCGCGACTTGGCGCCGAGCACTTCGGCGATCTGGTCGGCGCCATGCTGGACGCCGTGGCAAAGGCCGACGGTATCGACCTTGCCATATTCGATCGCCGCCCAGGTGTTCATGGCCATCGGATTGGCGTAGTTTAGGAATTTCGCCCCAGGCTCGGCGACTTCGAGGATATCCTTGCAGAAATCGAGGATTACCGGAATGTTGCGCTGGCCATAGAGGATGCCGCCGGCGCAGATCGTGTCGCCGACGCACTGGTCGATGCCATACTTCAAGGGAATGCGGATGTCGTCCGCATAGGCTTCGAGACCGCCGACGCGAACGCAGCTGATAATGTAGCGGGCACCCTCGAGGGCGGCACGGCGGTCGGTCGTTGCCGTAACCTTGGTCGGCAGCCTGTTGAATTCGACGACCCTGTCGAGGATCGACCTGATCATCTGGAGGTTGCGTTCGCTGAGATCGGTCAGTGCGAATTCGACATCCCTGAATTCAGGAACGCACAAAATGTCGGTGAAGAGCTTCTTGGTGAACCCGACGCTTCCCGCACCGATAATAGCGATCTTGAAACTCATCAGCCTCACCTCGACCTGATCGAACGCTAGGGCAAAGGCGGCGAAAAGAGGCCTGGCCCGCCTGCCCCATTATGCAGGCTGGAATCCGGCACTTCCTCCCATCCGCTCGTTGACCGCGGTTTCTTTTGCTTTTCTCGAGGGATTATGCGCCTAATTCGGCACGCGACCAGAGAAGGATTATGCTTTTAGGGGTAATTTTGTGCTGCGGAACTTGATCGACATCGGGCCGGCGGGCAGGACGGTATCGCTGCCGCGCGGGCGCCAGCGCCTACACACCATGCCGACAAGCACCGGCTATGAAGTGCGCGAGAACGAGGTCTACGACTGGGATGGGCGCAAGCGCGGCCAGACGCGGTTTACCGTGCTCCAGCATACGATCAGCGGCACCGGCCGATTGCGCTACGAGAACCGGAACTACCGTCTGCAAAAGGGCGATACGTTGCTGGTTCTCGTGCCGCACAACCACCGTTACTGGCTGGCCAAGGGCGAACGCTGGGAGTTCTTCTGGATATCGATGAACGGCGAGGAGGCACTGCGCATCCACAAGTCGATCCTTGCCGCCGTCGGTCCGGTGCTGCGGCTGCAGCCCTCGACGATCGATCATCTCGCGGATTGCAGCGTACGCCTGATCACGGGCGCGGTCTCGCCGGGAGCCGCCTCGGCCGTCGCCTATGAAGCCGCCATGGCGCTCTACGACGATGTCTTCGGCTCGCATGCCGTCACCGACGACAAGAGCGCCATGCAGCCGGTCATCGACCACGTCAGGGCCAATCTCGACGGGCCGCTCCGCGTTGCCGATCTCGCCGAGATCAGCGGCCTGAGCCGCGCGCATTTCTCGCGCTGCTTCGCCGAGAGCGAGGGACTTCCGCCCGCCGAATTCGTGCTGCAGCAGCGACTGCAGCGCGCGGCGAAGTTGCTGACCAAGGCCGATTTCCTGCCGGTCAAGGAGGTCGCCATCATGTGCGGCTTCGAGGATGCCAATTATTTTTCCAAGGTCTTCCGCCGCCTCTACGGCATCAACCCGACGCAATTCCGCACCAACGGAATGTATGCCAGCCTGGGAACCGCCCGATAGATTGGCCCCGCTTGGCACCAGGTGAGGGAACGCTTTTGCTTCCCCTCGGTTTAGGACAAGAGAGCCCGCTCGCCGCGGCCGCACTCCGCTCTGGCGGAGATCAGGCCACAGATGTCAGGGGAGTGATCGATGAACAACCCCGATCCGAATAACCCGAATCCACTGCCGGACAATCCCAATCCGGAGCCGGCCCGGCCGCCTGCCCCGCCGGAGACTCCGCCGGGAGAACCTCCAGGCGTACCCCCGCCCTCGCCGGATCCAATTCCGACGCCGGACCAGGAGCCACTTGGAGTTCCTCCTGGCACGCCTTCCGAAATTCCTTCGGAGCCGACCTTTCCCGGGCCGACCGCCTGAAGGCGGTCGGAGTGGGGGATGGCAAGGGTGATTTGGCGGAGCGCTCGAAACGGGTCTTGCCATGGAACGTTTTGCGCTGGCGCTCATTCACCCTTCCATCACGCAATTCGGCGGCGGGCCCTGCAACCAACGGAGGTTAAAATGAAAGTTGGCAACTGCATGACAAAGGACGTCGAGATCGCCAGTCCGCAGCAAACCCTGCGCGATGCGGCAGAAATGATGGGTCGCCTCGACGCCGGCGCGATGCCGGTGGGCGAGAACGATCGGCTTGTCGGCATGGTAACCGATCGCGACATCGCAATCCGCGGCGTCGCCCAAGGCAAGACACCTGACGCCAAGGTACGGGAAGTGATGAGCACCGAGGTCAGGTATTGCTTCGAAGACGAAGACGCGGAGGATGTTCTGCGCAACATGGCTGACCTGAAAGTGCGCCGCTTGCCAGTGCTAAACCGTGACAAGCGCCTGGTCGGCATCGTTTCGCTGGGCGACCTCGCCACCAACAGCGAGACCGCGACAGCAGGTGAAGCGCTGAGCGGCATCTCGCAACCCGGCGGCGAGCATTCGCAAACGATACACTGACGGCGCGCCACCGGCCGGCCTTTGCCACGACCGAACCGCCGGCTTGATAGACGCCGGCCTGCCGGCGAAACAGTTCAGAGGCGAATTGGACTCAACCCGACGAGGAGCAAGCCATGATTACTATGAAGGCCGTCCGTATCCACGATTTTGGTGGACCGGAGGTTCTTTCGCTGGACGCGGTTCCGTTGCCTCAGCCCCATGACGACGAGGTCACGCTCAAGGTCTACGCGGCAAGCGTCAATCCCGTCGACTACAAGGTTCGCAAGGGCTCTTCGGGCGCGGATCTGCCCGTCACGCTCGGCCGCGACGTGTCCGGCGTGGTGGAACTGTGCGGCACGCGGGCCCATACGCTGAAGAAGGGCGATCCGCTATATGCCATGCTGGGCAACGACCGCGGCGGCAACGCCGAATATGTCGTCGTCAAGGCAACGGAGGCGGCGGCGAAGCCGCAACGCTTAAGCCACGCCGAAGCCGCCGCGGTGCCACTTGCGGGCCTTACCGCGTGGCAAGGCCTTTTCGATCACGGCGGCCTCAAATCCGGGCAGCGGGTCCTTATCCATGGCGGCGCCGGCGGCGTCGGTCACCTGGCGGTGCAGTTCGCAAAGGCCGCGGGCGCGTTTGTCGCGACGACCGTGTCCGCGCAGGATTTTGATTTCGTCCGCGCGCTTGGCGCCGACCAGGCGGTCGACTACAAGAACCAGCGCTTCGAGGAGGTTGTCGAGGACGTCGACCTCGTCTTCGACTTGGTAGCGGGTGAAACACAGGACCGCTCGTGGGACGTGCTCAAGCCCGACGGGACGCTCGTCTCAACGCTTTCCGAACCGTCGGCGGAGAAGGCCCGCCTGCATCGGGCTCGCGGCGTTTCCTATTTTACCAAGCCTAACGCGGCGCAGCTTGCCGAGATCAGCCGCCTCATCGACGCCGGGAAGGTCAGGCCATTCGTGCAGGCAATCTATCCTCTTGAGGAAGTCGCCAGGGCAGAGGAACAGCTCGAGAAGCAGCACACGCGCGGCAAGATTGTGCTTCAGGTAGCTGCCTGAGCACTCGCCGAACAACAGGCCGCAGGCCAGTTTGCGGAGCGCTCGGACACAGGCCGTTTTCTGCTGTCCAGAAGCCCGGCGGCCGAGAGTTTGACACAGGACGGCCCGCCGGGCCTGGCCGGCTTAGGTAGATGCCGGCTGAAGCAGCATGCGCCGGGTTTGCCGGGATGCGCAAATCAAACAAATCAAGGAGATGCAACGGATTGTGAGGCACGTCGCGACGACACCGTCGCACGGCCGCCGTCAGTGAACTGCGAAGCGAAGGGCACAGCGTTTACCGACAGGCGGGCTAGGTTCCTACCGGCCGCAAGCCGCAAAAAACCGCTTCAAACTGTCGGAAACCGGCGATAGGTTCGAACCATGTCTCAACCCGCCAATCCGATCTCCATTGCCCGTCGCGATCAGATGTTTCCAGCGCTGGCTGAGGCGGACCTGGACCGCATCGGCCGTTTCGGCGAAGCCGTGTCCTATGCCGCAGGCGAACAGATCGTTAAAGCCGGCGAGCTGGCGCCCGGTCTGATCGTGGTCCTGTCCGGCAAGGTGGATATCATCCAGGGGGGCAGCTTCGGCCGGCGCGAAACAATCGTCACGCACGGTGCAGGCAATTTCGTTGGCGAGTTGGCGCAGCTTTCAGCCCGGCCCTCACTGGTGGATGTGGAGGCGATCGAGCCGGTCGAGGCGCTCGTCATCCCCTCGCAAAGGCTGAGGGACCTGATGGTGCAGGAAGCAAACCTTCGGCGAGCGCATCATGCGGGCGCTGATCCTGCGCCGTATCGGCCTGCTCGAGAGCGGCACAGCCGGCCCGATCATTGTCGGACCGGTCGACAGCGGCGACGTATTGCGGCTGCAAGGTTTTCTGGCTCGCAGCGGTCAGCCGCATCGCGTTCTCGATTCGGCTGCCGATCCCTGCGCCAGGACCCTGATCGAACGCTTCCATGTCGATATCCACCATTTGCCGATCGTGCTTTGTCCAAACGGCAAGCTGCTGCTCAACCCCGGAGAGAACGAGCTTGCCCGCTGCATCGGCCTGGTGAGGCCGATCGACGCCGGCAAGCTGTACGACGTGGCCATTGTCGGCGCCGGACCGGCCGGCCTCGCTGCGGCCGTCTACGCGGCTTCCGAAGGGTTGTCGACGATCGTGCTCGATTGCCGTGCCTTCGGCGGACAGGCGGGTGCCTCCTCGCGCATCGAGAACTACCTCGGTTTTCCGACCGGCATTTCGGGAATGGCGCTGATGGCGCGCGCTTACAACCAGGCGCAGAAATTCGGCGTCGAGATGGTGATACCGGACGAGGCGAAGCTGCTGGGCAGCGCAAGCGACACGTCCGGTGCCCACTACACGCTCGCCGTCGGCGGCGGGGAGACCGTGCGGGCACGGTCAGTGGTGATCGCCAGCGGAGCGCGCTATCGCCGCCTCGACATGGCAAACCTGGCGCAATTCGAGGGAACCTCCGTGCATTACTGGGCTTCGCCGATCGAAGCGCGGCTTTGCGCCGGGCAAGAGGTAGCCCTGGTCGGCGCCGGCAATTCGGCTGGACAGGCTGCTGTCTATTTGGCGGCGCATGTGAAGAAGGTATGGCTGCTGGCGCGCGGCAGCAGCCTCGATGCGAGCATGTCGCGCTATCTGGTGGAGCGCGTCAGGGCACAGCCGAACATCGAAGTGCTGGCTGAGACGCAGATTGCGGCACTGGAAGGCGACGACGGCAATCTTGGCAAAGTGCGCTGGCGCAACCGCGACACCGAGACAGCACGTCCGATCCGCCACCTCTTCCTGTTCATCGGCGCCGATCCGAACACCGACTGGCTGGCGCAATGCGGCGTGGCGTTGGACGCGAAGGGCTTCGTTCGCACCGGGCCTGACATTGGCCAGGAACGTGGTGCGCTGGAGACGAACCGCGGCGGGGTGTTCGCCATCGGCGACGTGCGCTCCGGCTCGATCAAGCGCGTCGCCGCTGCCGTCGGCGAAGGCGCCCAGGTGGTTGCAGCGCTGCATGCATATCTCGCGCGAAACGGCAGTCTCGCCGTGGCGCAACAACTGGTCAGGAGCGTATGATGGCAGACGAATGCAGGCACGCCGGGAACATTCGCGACGTGACACCGAGCGCGCTCGGCTGCGAGGAATGCCTGAAGAGCGGTTCGCAGTGGGTGCATCTGCGGCTCTGCCGCACATGCGGCCATGTCGGCTGCTGCGACGACTCACCCAACCGTCATGCCACCAAGCATTTTCGGGCAACCGGCCATCCTGTCATCGAAGGCTACGATCCGCCGGAAGGTTGGGGATGGTGCTACATCGACGAAATCTTCCTCGACCTCGGCGACCGCACCACGCCGCAAAACGGTCCGATACCGCGCTTCATTTGAGCTTTTTGCGAGCGGGCCGCTACAGCAATTCCAGAAAAAGTGTGAACGGTTTTCGTCCGGAATTGCGTCAAAACAAAAGATGGAGCTGTTCGGCGATTCCGTGAAACGATGAACCCTTCTAAAGCATGTCGCGCAAAAGTGTGCAGCGGTTTTGCGATAACGACATGCATACAACGAGAATCTAAAGCGCGTTGCATGAGGCCGATCGAACGCGACGCGCTTTAGTCCAAGGCTGCTTCGGCTTGAGCGGGCGCATCGCGTCCCTCTGGTGGTGCCGATGACCGCTCGCGCATATGCCTGACCGTCTGGAGGACACGATCGGCAAGAAATGCAAGCGCGCCCTGTGCCGTGCGCGTCCCGATGACGGATTCCAGCGTAACCGCCTGCGTTGAGAATTTGTGTTTGAACGACTCTGCGCCACAGAGGAAATCGACCATGCTCAAACCGTGATCGATCGACCACTGCACGTAATCCATCAACAGGATCACACCCGGCGACGCCCGGCCGAAATCCGGATCGAACGTCGTCACGAAGGCCATCATCACGTCGTGCTGGACGAAATTGATCGACACCGCGACCATCACGCCATTGCATTCGAGGACGAAGATATGCAGCACGCCGGCGCGCGCCAACGCATCGACGAGCGCGGCGAGTACCGGCACGCCCTCTTCGAACAGATCTGATTCACGCATGCGCTCGGTCAGCCATTTCCGCTTCAAGGCCGCGAGGCGCTCCAGTACCGGTTGCAGCGGCTCGTCGGGGGCAAGCAGGCGAAATCTCACCTCTCCGGTTTCTTCCAGCGCTTTGATGCCGCGCCGATAGTTCTGGCGCGTCTTTTTCGACTGGTCCGCGAACCATGCCGCTCCGCTTTCCCATTGTCCGGCAACGCGATAGCTGACTTCCGTTCGGTGAAAGTGACGAAGCCTGATGCCGCCGAAAGCTCCCGGCGTGAAAATTTTGCGGGCCGCCGCATCCGGCGAGAGACGACTGATCAAGGCAAGATCGAAGCCACCTGCATCGCAGAGTTGCGTCCATAGCTCCTGCAGCGCCGATAACGAGCATTCCGGAGCAACGAGAATATCCCCATAGTCGGTATAGCTGCCGGCCGCCCATTCGAGAAACCGCAGCCCCCTGCGCCTGCCGATCGCCAGCGGAACGACAGCAACGAGTTTCTCGCCCTTCCAGACCAGGCCGATCCGCAACGCGCGCTGGTCACGGCGTTGTACGGTACTCCACCATGCCGAAATCCAGGCATGGCTTTGAAAGATCAGCCCGTCGGTACGATGCCAAAGGTCCATCCAAGCGGCTTCGACCGCAGCCAGACGATCCGCCGAACGGACGATTTCCAGGCGCTCCGCGCCTAGGACGTCGATGGAAACAACAGTGTTCATGAAGGAGAACTGTCCTGTGGCTGCGCGACTACATTGGGCCGCCTGTGAAACAGTCGCATGACATGCCTTGCCATCTTCTTGAGCGGCAGGATGTAGAGCCCAAAGAGCGACTGATAATCGCGCACATCGCGATCGATCAGGCCAAATTTCAGGTCTTCATCCGGTTCCGGGACAAATTGCGTTCCGAACAGACGATCCCAGAACGAAAAAAGCAGGCCGAAATTCTTGTCATAATGACGAGGGTCGATGCTGTGATGCACCTGGTGCCAGTGCGGACACAGGATGATGTTGTTCAACGGGCCGAACGAGATCTTGAGATGCGTATGACGAACAAAGTCCATCATCAGGATGTTACGGATGACGTAGACGTTGATGCCGAAGATAGCGACCTCTACCGGATCGAGTGCGATCAGGCTCCAGATACCGAAGCAGATGCCCGGAATGACGCCATCCCACATGCGGTTCATCAGATCGTCCAGCGGATGAACCCGGTCCTTGGTGATCCCCACCATCACTTCGGCCGAATGATGTACCTTGTGCAATTCCCACAGGAACGGGAAACGGTGCTGGGCGACGTGGTAGAGGTAGTATGAGATATCATAGGCGACCAGCATGGTTGCGGTGAAGATGACGATCGTCACTGGTCCCGCCGGGCCGCCGAGAAGCGGCGCGTGGATGTTAAGGAGCCAGCCAATTGCCTCGCGTGTGCCATAGCCCACCGCGACGACGAAGGTGACGCCGGCGGGAATAAGCAGGAAAGGCATCATCGCCCGTTTCGTGATCCAGAACAGGGCGTCAGCTCGCGCCGACGGGTGCAGGATGACTTCCTGGGGGAAGGCGAAGTCGAAAAAATCCCTGAGGGACTTATGTTCGGCAGTTCGCCAGTAGGCGATCACCGCGCTGCCCAGTGCGGTGAGGAGAAGCAGGCCGAGCGTGGTCAGATTGACGTTCGAAAGCTTTTCCACAATCGCTCTGGCAAATTCGGAAAACATCGTTGCAGCGGCTCCTGGTCGTAAGAAGGCAGTCTGGGGTCGTACGAAGGCGATCTGGCGAATAGCAAAGCACAAAATTCCCGGCAAACCCGCTACGCCGCCTGCAACCAGTGGCTGTTGCGGACGCAGCGGGCAAAGCAGGCTGGATGGTGCGAGACTAGCAGATCAACGGTAACGAAACCGCTAAATGTCCAAACGTAATTAATGTCGAATACGGCTGGAACTCGCCCGGCAACTCTACGTTGGCGCTTTTTTTTGCCGTTGTGGCGGGTGAATTGGGGCAAGATGGATATGGATTCCGGCTTCACCCACTTCACCGTGCCAGGCGAGGCGTTCGGCTTGCTGCCTGGTGCCAAAGCGCAGTGAAACCCAACCGCCCTGCCCAGGCATGTCACCGCCAGCGCCGACGTCGAGCGCAGCGTCAGGAAAGCGGATGGCCAACAGCGCCTCGTCGCCGCGCAATACCGTGACCGTATCTTCGTGCCGGTCGGCATGGAGGCCGGCGGCCAGTTGGAAGACGATCTCGGACTGACGCCCGCCGCCGAGCAGTTGGTCGGTGATGAGGATGCCATCGGCCTGGCGCGCCAAAGTGCGCTGATGCACGACGCCGAAGCGGCTTCTATAGCCATCATGCCGGGCGCTCAGCCTCCAGTGCGGTCCCGGCTCGCTCTCCACCAGCGCTGCGACTGCCTTGTGCGACCAGTTGAAATTTCCAGCGATGGTACTTTGGCTCTTGCCCTCGATGTTCAGCGTGTTGTGCGCCGGTGTGGAGCGGAGCCAGTCGCGCCATGCGCCTCCCGAGCCGTAGAGCCAGGTGCCTGGATCGACCAGCACCGGCTCACCGTCGATGCACAGGGTGAGCGACAGCGCGTCGGCATGGCCGTGCGCCGCTATCGAGAGATATCCGAGCGGTCCATGGTCGAACGTCAGTTCGACATTGCGGCCATTCATTGCTCCGCGCCAGACTGAGAGCCCGCCTTGCGGGAATGTCTGCAAGCCCTGCACCGCGGGCGCCGGACCCGACGGCGCACCAAAGAAAAGCGAACGAAAGTCGTCGGGCTCCGGCGCGTTGCCCGGCGTCCCCAGTAAGCCTTGGATGGCGGACGCGACGGATCGGATATAGTTCGGCTCATCCCCCAGCTTCAGCACGTGGCCCTCATCGTCGTCGCCGAAGCGGGCGGCTTTCTGTGGCAGCCAGCCGACGAAATTAGCGAAGGCGCCCAGACGCGCTTCGACAGCCGAGGGAAACGGCGTTCCCGCCTGGCGTGCCGCGGCGGCGCAGAGCAAGATGAGTTCGGCGCTGAAGGCTGCATAGGTCGGTGTTTGCTCGGCACCTGCGCCATCGGCAAGTATCTGCTTGTGCGTCTCATTCAGGAGGGCGCCGCGGGCGATTTCGGATCCGGCCCCGAGCGCCAGGCCGACCAGATATTCGCCGGCCAACTCTGCGACCAGATGGTTGTTGGCGGAGGAATATCGCGACGGAAACCGCGGCAGCCAATAGGCGCTTGCCGCTAGTATCTCACCAGCTTTCCGCAGCGTCGCTGGGTCAAGCTGGTCGCCGACGAGGTCCAGGGTGACGATCAGACTGATGGCCCGCAGCGCTACTTCGATGCCGGACGCCCAGCCGATGCCTCGGAACGGTGGATTGGCGGAGTGCCAACTACCGATTGCCGCCTCGATGGCACTCCGGGATCGATCGTCCTCGCCGAGGAGCAGGTGTGCAGCCAGTGGCGGCAATTGCTGCAGCCGGTTGATCTCCCAGACATATTTTATATCGCCAAGGTCGCCGCCGTGGCGAAAATCGATGTCGAAAGTATGAGCCTCGGGGCCAGGCCAAAGCCTGCCGGTCACTGGATCAAGACGCCAAAGCTCGGCAGGAAACAACAGTTCGGGCTCACGCTTTGGCCATGTCCGCCCGAGTGCAGAAAACCGGCCCTGAAGCATCTCTTGCGCGGCCGCCGCTATGGCTTGCCGTTGGGCGTCGGTCGCTGCCAGCGCAGCATGGCGAAATCCGGGCAGCACTGGGTGCAACCGCGGCGATGGATAGCGCTCCCACCCATCATCGCGGCGGCGCGACGCGATCCTTCGACGTTGCTCGCCCAGCCGGTGCAGCACCTCGGCCGGTCCCATGCTGCGCAATCGGTTGATGTACCAGCCGATTCTCATGCACGCCCCGTCAACGTTTCGGTCGTTGTATACCATGCCGTCGAAAAGCTGCGCGCCGGCAATCTTCTTTCCCGTTCGTTGCGGTTAATATCTCCGGCGACCATACGGAGAGAGCGATGCGAAAAGCGGCGTGTGTTGTTGCCTGGGTGCTCGCCTTGCTTGTGGCTGCCGACGCAGCGCCCATCGCTCTCAAACGCGGCGTTGGCGTGCATCAGTGGCTCAACTGGTCGCCGGTGGAAAAAGACGGAACCTACGTTTGGCCGCCCTATCGCCGCGAAAAGGAGTGGCTTGCGGAAAGCAGGCCGCTCACCGACTGGCCGTCCGGGGAGGTGTTCGCCCACATCCGATCGATGGGCTTCGACTTCGTCCGGCTGAGCGTCGATCCCGGCCCGCTGCTTGCCAGCGAGGGCGCCAAGCGGCAACAGGCGCTGGACATACTTGCCGCCGCCGTCGAGCGGATCACGTCGACCGGCCTCAAGGTGGTTTTCGACCTGCATGGCGTCACTCAGGTTCCCGACTACAGCATGGAGATGATCTATGGCGGCGCCGACAGCGAGGGCGTTGCCCGCTATCGTCAAATGGTTGTGGCGGTCGCCGCCATGCTGGTCAAGATAGGCACCGACAAAGTCGCCCTCGAACCTTACAACGAGCCCGCATACTACCCTTGCGATGCGAGCGGCAGCGATGACTGGCAGCGGATCATGGCAGGGACCGTCCACGACATTCGAGCGGTCAGCAGTGAACTTACCATCGTTGCAACCGGCGCCTGCGGCGGCAGCATTGCCGGATTGGTCAACCTCAGCCCCGGCTTTGATGACCCAAACCTCTATTACAGCTTCCATATGTATGAGCCGCACAGCTTCACCCACCAGCGGCCCGATGACACAATCAGCTTTGCTTCGGGACTTCCCTGGCCGGCCGACAGCAGTACACCCGAAGTGGTGACCGAAACCCTTAGAGCGCGGATGGAGGCTGCCGGCTTGAGCAGGGTCGAGCAGGTCATGAACATGGCCACCGCGCGCCAAGCAATCGCGAGGTATTTCGAGCAGAACTGGGGCCAGAGCCAACTGGAGGCGAGCTTTCGCCAGGCTGTCGACTGGGCTGAAGGCCATGGCATCCCCAGTCGGCGGCTCTTCATGGGCGAATTCGGCGCTATCCTCATGTCCGCCGACGGCCGCATGGGCGCCTTTGAGGCCGACCGTTCGCGCTATCTTAAGGCAGTGCGCGGAGAGGCCGAACGCTTTGCGATCCCATGGTCTGTCTGGGAGTTCTCCAATCCCTATGGGATGAGCCTCATCCTGCCCGATGGCCCCCCGGTACCCGACCCGGAGATGCTGCAGGCATTGGGCCTGCCATAGGTGCCGTCACTCGCCCTCACCAGCGAACAACCGGTGGCAACCCCTGACCGCCAGGCTCCATCGAGGATGGCCCGTGGCAGCTTTCTCCCGGTCGGGTTGTGTCGGCACGAAGTGTTTAACACATTTGTTGTACTGAAGTGAGGAATGCGCGCGCCTAGGGGGAACAATGTGTGGAATTGCCGGATGGATCGGTCGAAGGGCTAAAAATCCACAAGAGCGGGCCGCCAGAATGTCAAACGCATTGCGGCATCGCGGTCCCGATGCCGAAGGCACCGAGATATTGGACCTGAATACCGGCGAGCAACAATTGGCATTGGTCCATCGCCGCCTGGCGATCATTGACTTGGCGCCTGAGTCAAATCAGCCGATGCAGATTGAGGACGGCCGTCTCAAAATAATTTTCAACGGAGAGATATATAACTACATCGAGTTGCGCCAGGAACTGATCGGCCTTGGCCATCAATTTCGAACGCGCTCCGATACCGAGGTGCTGCTCCGAGCCTACGATCAGTGGCGCTTGTCAATGTTCGACCGGCTGAGCGGCATGTTCGCCTTTGCACTCTGGGATGCTCAGAGGCAGGAATTGATCCTCGCCCGGGATCCCTTCGGGGAAAAGCCGCTTTACCTCATGCAAAGCGAAAAATTGCTGCTGTTTGCCTCGGAGATCAACGCATTGCTGTCATCGCAGCAAGATGCTCAGGAACTGGATCTGGATGCCGTGCACGAGTATCTGAACTGGCGTTATGTGCCCGGACCGCGCACGCTTTTCAAACAGATCCGCAAGCTCAATCCCGGAAGCTATGCTGTCTGGTCGCAAGGGGTAGTCAAGGAAACGCGCTACTATACGCCTCCGGACCAGGCGGCCCTGACCGAGCGGATCGACGGAAAAACCGCCAAGCGGCGATTTCTGGAACTGCTCGACCATTCCGTCGAGATCAGGATGCGCAGCGATGCACCTTTTGGGGCCTTTCTCTCCGGAGGGCTCGACTCCTCGGCTATCGTCGCGCTGATGGCCAGGCACAGCGCCACGCCCATTCGCACATTTTCTGTCGGGTTCGACGACGCAGCCTATAGCGAATTTGCATTCGCCCGGCGCGTTGCCGATCATTTCAAGACCGATCATTGCGAACTTGTAATCCAGCCAGGCGATCTGATGGATCACCTGCCGGCGATGGTTCGCCAACGCGGGGCACCTGTTTCGCAAAGCAGCGATATTCCAATTTACCTGATGTCGGAGCGAGCCTCGCAAGACGTCAAGATGGTGCTCACCGGCGAAGGAGCCGACGAGATTCTCGGCGGCTATCCCAAGCATCGCGCGGAATCACTGGCCGGGATCTACCAGTCGCTTGTCCCAGCCTCGCTGCACGATAACGTCCTTTCCCCTGTGGTACGCGCGATGCCGGGCGCGTCGGCCAAGGTCGATACGTTTGCCCGCACCGCGGGCGAAAGGGACTTTGCCGCCCGGATGGTCTCCTGGTTTGGAGCCGTTTCCGCGCAGCAGCGCGCTTGCCTGATCGGTGCATCCGCAAGTCGCCGTTATGAGCACAATGAGTTTCCGTTCTCGTCAAGCGCTGCGGCCTCCCATCTTCGCCGCGTGCTGTTTTTTGATCAGACGTCGTGGCTGCCTGACAATCTCCTGGAACGAGGCGACCACATGATGATGGCCGGTTCAATCGAAGGAAGAATGCCGTTCCTCGATCGCGACCTGGTTTCGTTCGTCAGCAAATTGCCCGATCGCTACAGGCTGGGTTGGTTGCATAGCAAGCAGATCCTGCGCGACAGCATGGCCAATATCCTCCCGGAGGAAATTCTCAGCCGCCGCAAGGTCGGGTTCAAGGTACCGGTCGCCGAATGGTTTCGCGGATCGATGAGGAACTACGTGCATGACCATCTTTGCTCGCCTCACTCCGTCATTCGCAGCTATCTGAGTCCGAAACAGCTTGATCAAATCGTCTCCGAACACACCACGCGTGCCGCCGACCACGAAAAGCTGATATGGGCGCTGTTGAATTTGGAGATATTCCACCGCGAATTCAGGCTCGAAGCACCGCCGCGATCGTCGGCCTCAGCCCTTGACCGGTTGACGGCTTGACGCGGCCGACCGCCAGACGTCGCAGATTGCGCCGACAAACGGGGCGAGCTCAAGCCGTTCCCGATGCACGGCCATGGCACCGGCACCAAGCCTTGCCCTCAGTGCCGGGTCCTCCACGAGGCAGCTCAACGCGTCGGTCAACGCTGTAACATCGCCTGGCGGCACCAGCAGCCCGGATTGCCCGTCGGTGATTATGTCTTCGACCGCGCCAACCGGGGTCGCCACCACCGCCAAACCGGCTGCCATGCCTTCGATCACCGACATCGGCAGATTTTCGGCGAAGGAGGGAAGAACCAGAATATCGGCCGAAGAAATCAGCGATGCGACATCGTCAGGTCCCACCCAACCTGGAAAGGCGATCCGGTCTGCAATCCGCAGCGCGGCTGACTTTGTCCGTGCCGCCTCGACTTCGCCATCGCCGGCAATCGTGGCGCGCCAATTCTTGACAGGGCTCATGCGGTGCAGTGCCTCCAGCAATTGCGGTACGCCCTTGCGGTCGCCGATGCGGCCCAGGAACAGGATATGCACATGGTCGCCGCCGCCGACATGCGCCAGCGGCGGGACTTCGGTCGCATTGGGCACGATCACGATATTACCGGCTGCGCCCGGCGCCCGGCTGGCGACGAAATCGCGCCAAAGCCGACCCAAAACGATCACCCGATCGGCATGCTCGAACAAAGCTTTGATACGGCGGCTTATGAAACCGCGGTCGGCTTTCCAGAATGTCTGATACTGCGCCCCGTGCAAATGCAGGACATAGGGTATCGACAGCAGCCGTGCCCAGGCGGCGATCACCATCTTTCGGTAGGTGCTGCCGGAAACTGAGATATTGATGTGAATGACATCGGCACGTCCAGCCACACGCGCTTTAAGCATCCGTAAGCAAAAGCCGAGCATATAGAAGATCGAAAGTCCGACATGCCCCGGGCCACGGCTGGCAAGGAAGCACACATCGATGTCGGCGATTTCTTGCCGTTCGAACTCCTGCTTCAGCGCCCCCATGATGCGGTCGATGCCGCCCTGCCCCGAAACGCCCGACGGCGTCGCGACCAGGACATGTATTTTTCGATCGGATATGAGGCGCTGCAACATGATGGTACCCTAAATAACACAGACTGGGTAACTGCAAAGCAAACGTTCCCAATAAGGTTTACGGCAAATCTTTTAGTTCAAACTGAATCTGTTCACCCTTCGCCGTCATCGCGCTGGATTTTCCGCCAGTCGGCGGCTAGTCGAAGGTGAGTTTTCCAGGGACACGCCCTTGCTGCTCCGTTCCACGCTCATTTATGCTCCGGCGATCCTGCTGACGCGAATTTCGGCGCTGCTCCTGCTGGTCGTCGTGACGCGTTTGATCGACCAGACCGAGTATGGCCTGCTCACTCTGGTGGTGACCGTCGGTGAAATGACCGACATTGCCGTCACCAACTGGCTGCGCATCGCCTTGCTCAGGCTTGGCGGCAAGGGCGAGGTCAGCCGCGGCAGCCTGATGCTGGCGGGGCAGGTGTTGCTTGCGACCACGGCCCTGGCGCTGGTCATATCGGTAGGCGCGTCGGCGGTGATCGTGCCTGAACGCTGGGTCGAGTTCGCGATCGCGGTCTGCGGCTATCTGGTCGCTGGGTCCATCAGCCGCTTCGCCTTGACGGTGCTGCAGATGCAGCAGCGCCATTCGGTCTATTCGATGCTAGAAGCCCTGCGTGCCTTGCTGCAACTCGCGTTACCGATCGGCGCTATCCTTGTCTTTCAGGACAGCTTTCTGACGGTGTCGCTCGGTTCGAGCCTCGGCGCCTTGATTGCCGGCATCGTGGCGGGGATCATGGCATCCCGACGCGTCGTTACCGGTCCGCCGCGTTTCACCCACAGAGACTTCTTTGCGCTCGGTGTGCCGCTGATCATCATGGCGCTGGTTGGGTTCGGGCTCAACAGCGCGGAGCGTCTGTTCCTCAAGTTCTATTACGATGCCAGCGCCGTGGCGATTTTCGCCGCGGCCTATGCGCTGGCCCGCCAACCGATCGATATGGTCGCCAACGCCATCAACATGGGCGCCTTTCCCGAGGTGGTTAGCCGCTTCGACGAGGACGGGCCCGCGGCATCGGGTCGGTTGCTGTCGCAGTTGATGGCCTTGATGATGCGGCTTTGCCTGCCTATTGCAGCGATGCTGGTCGCGCTCAGCGGCAATATCACCGAGCTCATGCTGCCCTCGCAATATCACGGCCGCTTCGGCCTGCTGTTTCCAATCATTGCCTTCAGCGTGCTGTGCGCCAACCTCACCAGCTTCGTCTATGGCGTCGTGGTGCACGCGCACAAGCGGCCGTGGCTGCTGATCATCGCCAACCTCTTCGGCTCGGTGGCAACAATCGCATTGTCCCTGCTGTTGATCCCCCCGATGGCCGAGATCGGCGCGGCTTTGGCGCTTGCGGGCGGCTCGGTAGTGGGCTCCATAACCTGCATTGTCATCAGCGAGCGGCTCACGCCGGTGCCGGTGCCGTGGCGCGACATCGGTGTCTCGGTAATCATCTCGCTCAGCACGGGGGTGGCCGCCAAGCTTGCCAGCATGGTGGCCGGCGACGTGCCGGCGATCTTCTCGCTTGTCGCCGGCGGCACCGCCGGCGCTGCGGTCTTCTTCGGGCTGACCTCGTTGTTCCATCCTGTAGCAGCGACGCAATTCGTCGCCCAGCTGCGGGCGCGGCTGCGGATCGCGTAAGGGGAAGTCCAGGGCCGAGGCCTGTTTGTGAGGGAACGCGAATCTATAAACCGGCGTTTCGGCGCCAGCGACGCTCCCAGAACTCCCGGCAGAGCAGCCCGGCATAGGCAGTGTTGGTATCGTAGTAGCGGCGCCACAAGCGTCGCGGCTCCTGGACGACGCGGAACAGCCACTCCAGGCCGGCCGCTTGTATCAGCCTCGGCGCACGGGCAACCTTGCCGCCATAGACGTCGAAACTGCCGCCCACGCCCATCACGAAGCTTGGGGCGAGTTCATCGCGGTAGCGTTTGAGAAAGCGTTCCTTCCGCGGTGTCGGCATGGCCACCAACAGGCAGTCGGCATCCGAGGCGTTGATCGCCGCGACGATCCCGGCCTCGTCCTCCGGCTTGAAATAGCCGTTGCGCGTTCCCGCTATGCTGAGGCTCGGATGGTCATTGGCAAGTCTCGCTACGACCGCATCGAGAACGTGCTGTTCGGCCCCCAGCAGATACGGCCTGAATCCACGCATCGCGCAGAGGCTCAGCAGATTGATCATGATGTCGACGCCCGCCACCCGCTCGGGCAACGCGACGCCGCACAAACGCGCTCCCCAAAGCACGCCGATGCCATCGACATTGACCACGTCCGCCCCGGCCACGTCGTCGCGCAGTTCGGCATTCTGGCGCATGGTCACCAGCTTGGCGACGTTCACCACCACATGATGCAGCGGCCGCCGCAGGGTCATCGCCTCTTCGGCGATGGCCAGCGTCTCTGCCATGGTCAGCGCATGGATAGGTGCGCCAAGGAACTCCCGGCGCCGTGATGCCAAAAGGGAATGCTGCGCCCATGCCGGGGCGTGCGCGTTCATGCGGCCTGCTCCCTTGCAAGCGGCACTTGTGCGATCTCTGGTTTCTTGCCTTCGATGCGGGCGTCCGGCTTGCGCGCCTTGCGCCACGTCCACAGGCCCCTCGTATCGACGAGCTTCTTGTCCTTGAGCGCTTCGGGGTCGACCAGATTGAATTGCCGATGGTCGACCAGGAGGACGACGATATCGGATTTGTCGATGGCCGAAAGTGCATCGGTGAACACGATGCCCCTGCCCTCGAGCTCGTGCGGCAGCGCATTTGTGTTAGGTTCAGCCGCAATGATCTTCACATTGGGGATATCGGACAGAAGCTTCACCACTTCGACGGCCGGGCTCTCGCGCAAATCGTCGATGTTGGCTTTGAAGCTGAGGCCAAGACAGGCGATCGTCTGTTTGCGGGAGGGATCGAGCAAGGCCTCGATATCCCTGACCACCGACATGGGCCGCTCGGAATTGATCCGGCGTGCCGAAGCCATCAGCCGCGTGCTGTTGGGTGCGGCATCGATGATAAAATATGGATCGACCGCAATGCAGTGACCGCCAACGCCCGGGCTCGGCTGGAGGATGTTCACGCGAGGGTGCCGATTGGCGAGATCGATCACTTCCCATACATTGAGCGACAGATCCTGACACACTGCGGCAAGCTCGTTGGCAAAGGCGATGTTGACGTCGCGGAATGCGTTCTCCGTCAGTTTCACCAGCTCAGCACTTTCGGCCGTTGTCATGAACAGGTCGCCGGTGACGAAGGTCGAATAGAGTGCCGCGGTCCGTTCCGACGATTTGCGGGACAATCCACCGATCGAGCGATCATTGTTGATAAGCTCGGTCAGCACCTTTCCCGGCAGCACGCGCTCGGGCGAATAGGCGACCAGCACATCGGCGTCTTCGCCATGCTGGACAGGAAATTTGAGATCGGGCCGCAATTCGGCAAGCAGCCCGGTCATGATCCGCGTGGTTCCGACCGGCGATGTCGACTCCAATACCACAAGGTCTCCCCGCTTCAGCACTGGGGCGATGCTTCGTGCCGCCGCGAGCACGTAGGTCACGTCCGGCTTATGGTCGTGGGTCATCGGGGTCGGCACAGCGATGATATAGGCGTCCGCCGGCTGCGGCGTGCTGTAGGCCATGAGCTTGCCGTTCGCCACGACCTTCTGGATCAGACCGTCAAGGTCTGGCTCGACGATGTGGATTTCGCCGCGGTTGACCTTCTCGACCACCGCTCCGTTGACATCGACGCCAATGACGTTGAGCCCGCGGCTGGCGAAAATGGCGCAGGTCGGCAGGCCGATATAGCCCATGCCGATTACGGAAACGGTTTTGATTTCAGCCATGATGCAGCAGTTCCTCAACAATCCGGTTACTGGCCCGGCCATCGCCATATGGGTTGTGTCGTTCCGCCATGCCGCGATAGGCAGTCTGATCGTCGAGCAGGCGATTGGCGTTGAACAGGATTTTCTCGACATCGGTGCCGACAAGACGGGCGGTGCCGGCCACGATCCCCTCGGGTCGCTCGGTATTTTCGCGCATTACCAGCACCGGCTTGCCGAGTGAAGGCGCTTCTTCCTGCACGCCACCGCTATCGGTAAGCACCAGATAGCTCTGCTTCTGCAGGTACAGGAACGGCAGATAGTCCTGCGGCTCGACCAGGTGGATGTTCGGCACGCCTTCCAGCTCTGCGTTGACCACTGAGCGCACATTGGGGTTTGGATGGACAGGGTAGACGATCTGCACGTCTCCGCGCGCCGCCAATCCCTTCAACGCCGTACAGATGCGCTGGATGCCGCCGTCGAAATTCTCGCGGCGATGGCCGGTGACGAGGATCATCTTCTTGGAAGGGTCGAGGAAAGGGAAGCGGGCAGCGAGCTTCGCGTTCATCAGCCTGTCGGCATCGATCGCGCTTGAAAAATGCAACAGTGTATCGATCACCGTGTTACCGGTCACAAAGATGGTGCTTTCGGCTTTTCCTTCGGCGATGAGGTTGTCGCGCGCCTGAACGGTCGGCGCAAAATGCCAGGTGGCGATGTCGCCGGCAATCTTGCGGTTCAGTTCTTCAGGAAACGGCGAGTTGACGTTGTGGCTGCGCAATCCTGCTTCGACATGAGCGACCGGGATACGCTTGTAGAAGGCAGCCAGAGCCGCGGCCATCGCCGTGGTGGTGTCGCCCTGCACCATGACGATATCGGGCTTGGCCTTGTCCAGCACCTCGGCCATGCCAAGGAGCACGCGCGAGGTCACGTCGAACAGCGACTGGCCGGGTTGCATGATGTTGAGATCGTGATGCACAGGCAGGCCGGTCAGCTCGACAACCTGGTCGACCATTTCGCGATGCTGGGCGGTTATGCATATTTCGGTGATGAAGCCTGGATGAGCAAGGGCGGCGCGCGCCACTGGAAAGCATTTGAGTGCCTCCGGCCTCGTGCCGAACACGATCAGCAGTTTCTGCCTCGATGGCAGTTTTGGACGTGAAAGGACGTTCATCGCTGATCCTGGTCGCCTGCAGCCTTCGGGACATGCCGACTATTGCCCGCACGAGCTATAATAGCGTCGAGAAGCGCCTTCGTGATCTCAATTCTTAATATATGATTAACAACCAAGGCCGCGTTCTCCCGGCTTAACTCTTGTGAAAGGTTGGGCTGACAAGTAGTCTACGGTAGTAGTCTTGAAAAAGAATATATTGGATTGACTAATATTTTAATCATCGGCCACGCCGACGCATCCCGGCGCTGGGAAAATGAGCTTCTGGCGCGGTTGAGTGCGGCTGGACATGCGGTTTCGAGTAGCCGCGCGCCGACGCCTGAACCCAATGCGCGCGGAATGGATAATGTGCTGGCGCTCGAGGGCCGGCGCTTCGGCCCCTCATTGGCAAGCCGTTCCGAGCCGTTGCGATCCGGCGATACCGGCCCAGTCGATCTTGTAGTCGATCTTACCGCTATCGCCGCCCGACGGGGCACGCCTGTCCTGACGCTCGAATTTTGCGGCCACAGCAGCTTTGCCGCGGGCATGACCGAGATGCTGGCGAGCGGGCGGTTGCCCGAACTCACCGCGCGCCTCGACGGCGTTGCCGTCGCCAGGGCGCGGCCGATGATCAGCGATCGGCTATGGCTCTCCCGGACCAGCAACGACCTGCTCGCCGGCGCCATCTCCCTGATCGCCCAATGTGTCGCCCGCTTTTCCGCGGGCAAACTTGCGCCGATTATTGAGAGCCCGGCGCCGCCCCTGCAGAAAGGCGGATTTATCAGGCACTATCTGCCCTTTTTCGGCAGGGGAATGGTCGACCGCGCGGTGCAAAAACTGCGACGTGGTCGGCGCCCCTTCTATTGGCAGGTTGCTTACCGGCTGATCGACGGTCCAGGCGTCGCCGAGACCGGACGACTCGACGGTAAGCCGTTCACCGTGCTTGCCGATGACGGGCAGCGCTTCTACGCCGATCCGTTCGTTCTCGAGCGCGACGGCCGCCATTTTCTGTTTGTCGAGGAATTTCCCTATGCCACGGGCCGCGGCGTGATTTCGGTAGCCGAACTCGACACCGACGGCACTTTCGGCGTGCCGAAGGTGGTGCTGGAGGAAGCACACCACCTGTCATATCCGCAGGTGTTCGCTCGCTCCGGCGAGATTTTCATGATCCCGGAAAGCGCTACGGCGCGCGAACTGGTGCTCTACCGTGCCGTGCAGTTTCCGGATCGCTGGGTACGCGATACGGTGCTGATGACGAACAGGGATTTCAACGACGCCACGCTGCTCGAATCCGACGGCCGCTTCTGGCTGTTGGGGACTGAGCGGTTCGGTCACGGTAGCGCGTCTGACACGATGGCGGTCTATTCCGCCCCGGCGCTGCGTGGGCCGTGGGCTGCGCACGCGCTCAATGCCGTCGCGGTCGACCACTCCGCCACTCGGCCGGGCGGCGCCTTTATCCGCCAGGAGGGCTCGCTGCTGCTGCCGGTGCAAAACGGCTCAAGAGCCTATGGTGGCGGCCTGGGGTTAATGCGACTGGATCGGCTTGATGATTTCGATATCCGTTTCGAACTGCCCCGCCCAATCGATCCGGGGCCGGCATGGGCCCGCGCGGGCATTCACACGCTCAACCGCGCGGGACGTGTCGAGGTCGTGGACAGCGCCGGCTGACCGGATTTGAGGCCCGTGCTTAACGAGATCCAGCCGGCTTCAATGCCGCGACCGAAGACTGGTCCCTGTAGGCAAGCAGCAACACCACGATGATCGTCATGTCCGGCGTTTTTGACGAAAGCGCGTTGTTCGACAGCGCAGCAAGCAAGAACGTTATGGTGCCGATCCATGCCGGCAGCGGCGCCCCTCGCAGCAGCCGGAAGACAAACCAGAATATCAGCGCTGTAAACAGCAGGGCTATGGGCAGGCCGAAGAGCAAGATGATTACCACAGGCGCGCTTTCGATGTAGGGCAGATGCAGCTTCTGCCTGACGATCGCCAGCAGGTCGTCAACGTTCATGCCGAACAGGATGTCGTTCCAGCTGACTAGTCCGAACACCTGGTAAATGGTCACCCGGGCCATGAAGTTTTCGTCGAAGATGGTGTTGCTGAACCGATTCAGCAGACCGCCCGCAAACAGTACAGCTACGAGCACCGCACCACCGGCGACGGTGAACATCAGTACGACAAATTTGGCCTGCCGCTCGTATTTGAGCGATAGGCCCGGCCAGGGCACGAACAGCAGCAGAATGAGGATTTCCGCCGTCGCGAGCATCAGCGCAGCGCGAGCGCCTGACGCAGCGCAACCGATGAATAACAGCAAGATCGCCATCACCCGCGCCCAAATGCGCCAGTGCGTCAGCGGCACAAATCCGATGGTCGTGGCGCAGAGCGCGCCCAGTGCCAGCGGATGAGCCGACAGGCCAGTTGGCCTGAATTGCAGTTCGTTCAAGCCATAGGGCAACAACCGATGTTGAGTCACCGCCTCGATGGTGCCGATGACAGCGCTCAGGACCGCCATTCCAAGCACGACGTCTCCCAACGCCCGCCGCACCTCTGCATTCAATGCCAGCATCAGCAGGCCTGTGGCGCCGGCCACCAGATAGGTATCGATGATGAAGCCGGAGGAGCCCGCACGGCCGGTAACGAACAAATAAGGCACCAGCGCGAACATCAGCACCGAATAGCGGATCAACGCCTTGAATATTCCAATTTCATCGCCGTGCAGCAAAAACGGCCGGCTGAAAAGAACGATAGGAAGCAGTAGGATGATCGCATAGGTGCCGAAATGCAGCTTTTCGTAGAACGAGCCTCCCTGGGCCGTATAGTCGACGACCATGTTCATCACTTGCGGCGACACCGTAAAGCGAAGCAGGAGCGCGAACGCTGCACATAGGAAAAACAGCAGCGACAGCGCGTTCTGACGGCGCGCTCGACTGGACAACACTCGTTCCGAAGTGGCAGCGGGATAGCTCATGGCCCATCCAAATGGCGATATTCGAACGGCATTCTGGGCAACGAATCCCTTCAGCGTCCGCCAAGCGGACCGTGTGAACGGCAAAATGGGCCAACTTGGAAAATAAGATGTTAACGATATTTCTGTAGAGCAGGCCAAGCGTAATGATTTAACAAGGGTTGTCACCATGTCTGCCGGTTCCGGCACCCCCCCTATCTCCGCGACGGCTTCCAACAACAGTGCATTCGAGCGTATTGCCAATGCACGGCGCAGGGCATTGCTGCAACAGCATGGCCCAGTCGCGGCGTTAAGCTCCGCACCGGTGACGCCGCAACCTCCAGAGCCTGTCGCCACGGTGACCCTGGACAAGATCGGCGATTTCCTCGAGCTCGATTTTCGACGCCTGTTCGTCTGGCTGCGGGCCGGCCTCGCCCTGGCGTTCATGCTGGCGGTAATCGGCGGCATTGTCGGCGGCGCCTATGCATTGCTGAGCAAGCAGCGTTACACCGTCACGACGGAGGTCCTCATCAACCCTTCCAATTTGCAGGTTGTGGAAAACGACCTCTACTCGCAACCGGGCCAGGTCGATAGCCAGCTGCTCAGCACACGCAGCAAGCAGCGTATCCTGACCTCGGGCAACGTGCTTTCCCGTGTGGTGGACGAACTGAATCTGACTCACGATCCAGAATTCTTCGATCCGGACCGGAGCACATCCTCGTCTGGCGCTGTGGCGAAGCCCGACCCGAGGCTCATCGCCTTGAAGAATCTGGCGGACCGGGTAGACGCCATCGCGGACCCGACATCGTTCGTCACAACCCTCTCGGTATCTGCGGAAACCACCGCCAAGGCGATCCTGATCTCGCAGGCCCTAGTCAAAAACTTCCAGGAAGAACTGGCCAAGGCAGAAGCTGCCGGCGCCAGCCGTGCCGCGGCAGCCCTCGACAGCCGGCTTGGCCAACTCAAGAGCGACGTGCAGGCAGCCGAAGAGAAGGTCGAGAGCTACAGGCGTAGCCACAATCTGTCCACCAGCAATGGCCAGCTTGTCAGTTCGCAGACGCTGACGCAGCTCAATGGCGAAATCGTCGATGCGCAATCGGGCGTCATTGCCGCGCAGGCAAGCTACGACGCCCTGGTTGCCTCCGGCATCAATGGGGCAAATCCCGACCCCACGGTTTCGGAAGCGCTCGCAGCGCTGCGCGACAGGTCAAACAGCCTGCGGCAGCAGATCGATTCACAGTCGATGACCTTCGGCCCGCGTCACCCGACGATTGTCAGGCTCAGGACGGAGCTCGAGACCGTCAACTCGCAACTCCGGGCCGAGTTCTCCCGCACCGTCGGCACGGCAAAGGCCAGCCTGGACAAGGCCAGGGCCTCGTTGGCTTCTCTCAACGCCAGGATGAACGATCTGAAGAGCAATGTATTCACCGACAGCGAGTCCGAAGTCGCCCTGCGTGAACTTGAACGCGATGCCGCCTCGAAGAGAGCCGTCTATGAGAGCTTCCTGTCACGTGCACGCCAAATCAGCGAGCGCGAGCAGATCGACACGACAAACGTACAGGTGATTTCGACCGCGGTGCCCCCGCCCGCGCGCTCATGGCCCCCGCGCACTGCCCTGGTAGCAGGCGCAGGAGCGTTCGCAGGCTTTGCCCTGGGCATGCTGCTGGCCATCGGCATGGGCATCATCCGCGACATGCGTCGGCCGCCGAACCGATCAGGCCTTGCCGCCAGCCGAGCCTGAAGCAAGGCATGGTGAAGCGCATCGTTTTCCACATCGCCAGCCTGAGGGGCGGCGGCGCCGAACGTGTCTTCGTCCTGATGGCAAATGAACTGGCGTCGCGTGGCCACGAGGTCACGCTTTTTACCTGGAACGCGGAAGGCCCTAACGCCGCGCTGCGTTCCGCTGCCGTGCATCTGGTCGACTTCGGCCTTCTCTTGCGCGGCGAGGGTTACGCCAAGTCGGCGACGCTGAAAGGCATCGTGCGAAGCGCAAATTTGTTCCGCCGCCTTGATCCTGATGCGGTCTATAGCGCCCCGGAATTCGCCAATCTGGTGATGGCGCTGTCACTCATGTTGGCCAGAAGCCGGGCAAAATTCTTTCCAAGTTTCCATGCCGCCGCCTCGCTGCCTGCCAGCGGCCTCGGCGCGAGGCTGGCGATCTGGCTTTCCGCGCTGGTTGCAGCGCGTGCAACCAAAGCCATCGCCGTTTCAGCGGGTGTCGGCCGTGACATCATCGCCCGCGGCTTTCCCGAATCCAAGGTCGTCGTCATTAACAACCCGCTGCCGCCGGCTGAAGCACCGCAGGGGAATTCTTATGCCTGGCAGGCAGCATTGGCGGCGATGGGCGATGGCCCGGTCATCGCCACCGCCGGACGCCTGGTGCCGGTCAAGGACCACCGGACTTTGCTGCGGGCCTTCGCTGCCCTGCGCGCCGGCCGCCCTGCCCGGCTTGTCATCTTCGGCGAAGGTCCGCTGGCTGCCGAATTGCACGCCTATGCCGAAGAGACCGGCATCGGCGCGCACGTGCTCTTTGCCGGCTACGTCAACGACCCCGCAGCTTGCTATGCCGCAGCCGATCTGTTCGTCCTTACATCCACGAGCGAAGGCTTTGGCAACGTGTTGGTCGAGGCCATGGCTGCAGGTGTCCCCGTAATTTCTACCGATGCTCCGCATGGCCCGCGCGAAATACTCGGTGACGGCCGCTTCGGCACCTTGGTACCGGTCGGTGATGCCGCAGCCCTGGCAAAGGCGATGGCCGAAATGCTGGATCACCCCATCCCTGCTGCCGTGCTGAGAAACAGGGCGCTGGATTTCACAGTCGACAAGATCGGCGATCGCTACGAAGCGTTGCTCTAGTTGTCGCGCACGGCCAGCAGATCGCTGTTGGATGCGATCGACGCGGTCGGGTTTTGATTGCCGTAATCTCTTCACAAGCTGAAGCGCAACGATTCATGGTGAGGCGTCCCGTCGTTCCTTGAGTTGCTGGGCGAGGAAGTCCTTGACGGAATCGAGAACCGCGTCCCGTTCATGAGATACGCCTGGCAGCAAATCGAAACGCACGCGCGCACCCGCCTCCTCGAACGATCGACACAATGCCCTGAGGCGTTCCGGCCGTGTTCGCCCGGCATCGTTGGCGCCTGGCATCCAATGGGTGCTGCCTTGGACATGAGTGATTTCCCAAGTCTCCAGGTCAGCGTCGCCGATGATCATCTGGAAAGGCACTTTTGCCAGCGCTGCGGCATCGACGGTGATGCCGAACTTCTCCGGCAGATCGCGAATGCCCACCCACCAGTCATGCGTCGGATCGAGTAAGGTCACCGAGCCTGGCGCGCCGATTGAGGCCGCCCAGAGCCTGTCGGGATGCAGGATAGCAAAACGATGCGTGAAATGCCCGCCGCCGGAAAATCCGAACATGGCAAAGCGGCTCCAATCCTGACTGTATTTGGCGCTGACCTCCTCAATCATGGCGAGCAGCACCTGATCGTAGCGTATGTTGCCCTCGAGCATATATTTGTACCCGCTGCGGGCATCGTCCCCGAGAACGCCGATCGGAAACAGCGGACACAACACGGCGCAGCCGTTCCAGCGTCCGAACTCGGAAAACGCGTCGCGGAATCCAAGAAAAGAGGTGCGGCCGGTGCCATGGACAGCAACCATCAGGTCGACTTTGGCCCCTTCTCCAACCGCGGGAGGCACATACAGGCAATAGTGAAAGCGCGGGTCTGATTTGGAAGCAAAGATGGCGGTCGCGCCAAGGTCATAGGTAACGCGACCGCGATCTGCGACAGACCCCCTGGCAACGCTTGTCAAACCGATAACTCCTTAATAAGCCCGGCGTTCACGACAATCTTATACCGGTCGGCCGACCTCGTGAACTGGATGCGCCTCCAGGCAGCCGCGAGGAGGACCTCGTCGTGCACCGGAAGCAGGGCGCCGGCGGGACGATCGGAGGCAAAAAGAATGCCTCCGCCAAGGCCTCGAGAAGCCGCCATTAACTTTTCGTTAACCATGCCGGGCTAGCCTTAACCAATCAGTAAGGACTCGCCTCTGTGACCTGCGTCGCTCCCATCCAAAACAAGTCCATACGCTTTCGAGCGCGCTCGTTTGTAGCCTTCACCCTCACCCCTGAGGCCCCGCTAGGGGAATGGCTGCAAAGCCTCGATCACTGGACCGAAAACTCTCCCGGCTTCTTTGCCGGCCGCCCGGTTGTGCTCGATCTGACTATGTTCAAGCCCGAGGTGGGCGAGATGCGGGATCTGGTCTCACAACTCGCGGAGCGCGGGATTCGCATTTACGCGATCGAGGCCGATGGCAATGTTGCTCTTGATGCCGATCTGCCGCCGCTCCTCGTTGGCACCAAGGAGGCCACCGCTGATACGCTTTACGCGCAGCCGAACCCGAAGGCCGCCGCTGAGGCCAAGACGGAAGAGCCGCAGGCGCCGAACTCATTGATGATCAAGGCACCGATCCGCTCCGGCCAGTCGATCTTTCACCCCGATGGCGACGTGGTCATTGTCGGCTCCGTCAGTTCCGGATCCGAGATCATCGCCGGAGGATCGATCCACGTCTACGGCACGTTGCGTGGACGTGCCTTCGCCGGCGCCACGGGAAATTCCGCAGCTCGCATCTTTTGCCGGAAAAATGAAGCCGAACTTCTGGCGGTAGACGGCTGGTACCGCACCGCCGAGGAGATGGACGCCTCCTCGCGAGGAAGGCCGGTACAGGCCTTTCTCGAGGACGGCGCACTTTGCGTCGCACCGCTCAACTAACAACATTGGAGGCACAAATATGGGCAAGGTAGTGGTTGTCACATCCGGCAAAGGGGGTGTCGGCAAGACGACCTCGACGGCCGCTCTCGGCGCCGCGGTCGCGAAAACCGGCAAGCGGGTGGCCCTCGTCGACTTCGATGTCGGCCTGCGCAACCTCGATCTGATCATGGGCGCCGAGCGGCGCGTTGTTTTCGATATCGTCAACGTCATTCAGGGAACCGCCAAGCTCTCGCAGGCGCTGATCCGTGACAAGCGGCTCGAAACGCTGTTCCTGCTGCCGGCCTCGCAAACGCGCGACAAGGATGCTCTCACCGAGGAAGGCGTCGCCGACGTCATCGACAAGCTGCGCTCGGTTTTCGACTACGTCTTCTGCGACAGCCCGGCCGGCATAGAGCGGGGCGCGCAACTTGCCATGCGCTTTGCCGACGAGGCGGTAATCGTCACCAACCCCGAAGTGAGCTCGGTCCGCGATTCCGATCGCATCATCGGCCTGCTCGACTCCAGGACGATGAAAGCAGAGCAAGGTGAATCGATTGCCAAACACGTCCTCGTCACGCGCTACGACGCTGCCCGCGCTGCCCGCGGCGAGATGCTCAGCATTGATGACGTTCTCGAGATCCTGTCCACGCCTCTGCTGGGAATAATTCCCGAGAGCCAGGACGTGCTGCGCGCATCCAATGTGGGCGCGCCGGTTACGCTCAGCGAAAACACCAACCCCGCCGCACGCGCCTATATCGACGCGGCAAGAAGACTCGAGGGCGAGGACCTGCCGGTCATTCTGCCTTTCGAACGGAGGGGCCTCCTCGACCGGCTGTTGGGAAGGAGGGCAGCATGAACCTGCTCGATATCTTCAAGCGCCGCGGCAGCGCGCCCGTGGCGCGCGAGCGCTTGCAACTGCTGTTGGCTTACGAGCGTCGAAGCCGCAACCAGCCCGATCTCGTCTCCGTGTTGCGCGAGGAGATCATGGCGGTGATCGCCCGGCATGTTCAGGTCGACCAGGATTTCCTGCAGGTAAGCATGGATCACGGCGAAACGACGTCGAGATTGGAGATCGACATCCAGATCCCCAACAAAGTCGCAATGCCCATGGCCGCGGCGTTCTAACGAAACCCTCCGGTCAGGGCTTGCGTCGGCTGCTGCCGAAATTGCGGCGCCGTGGTTGGTGTGCTTGAGCCGATCGCCACCGGCAAGTTCTCGCAATTCGAGGACAATAACCACTCCCTCACCAAAACCCCGCGGCCGTTTCCAGCCGCGGGGCGCCTTGGGAGGGCCTTTCGAAACCCGTGGTCAAATGTTGGCGAGCAATTCGTTGACGCGGCTTTCCATGTCGGCAAGGGCGGTGTCGACGTCCTTCTGGCCACTGATTGCTGCACTCATCTCTTCGCCGATAATGTCCTGGATCGCAAACTGACGCTGTACGGCGGACGGCAGCGGCTTGCCGAGATCAGCGACCGCAGAGATCGTGTTGCGATGCGGCAGTGCCTTGAAGGCGTCCGAAGTGATGACGGCCTTATAGGCCGGCAAGTGGCCGGTGCGCGACCATTCGAAGTCGTTGTCGGCGAAGAACTTCAGGAATTTACCGATAGCCGCGATCTGTTCAGGCGTGCGGTCTTTCTGCGAAACGGCCCAGGTGTGGCCGTCGGCATATTGCGCATGGGCGCCGCCAAACAGCTGCGGATACGGATAGACCGCATATCCGCCCTTGTTGAGGGCCGTCCCCTTGGTCTCGGACTGGGCGTTGTAATCGCCGACCACCCACGTACCGTTGAGATGGACGCCACCCTCGCCGGCAAGGAAGGCGTTGATCGAGCCGCCATAGTCGAGATCCTTGGTGGTGTAGCCCTTCTCGAAGATCGCCTTGTACATCTCGACGACCTTCTTGGCTTCCGGCGTATTCAATTTCACATGCTTCGGATCGGCAAAGAAATCGGAATCCTGCTGGAAAAGATAGGTGTAGAGGTTGCGTGTGTAGAGTGCAGTCTCATTGGCCAGGTTCTGGACGAAATAAGGCTTGCCCGTCTTCTGCTTGAACTGTTCGGCCTGGGCGAGCAGTTCCTCGGGCGACTTTGGAAAAATCGGCGTGCCGTCGGCATTGACGAGGCCGGCTTGTTTGAAAAGATCCATGTTGACGTGATAGAGCATCGTCCAGCTGTCGATCGGCAGGCCATAGATCTTGCCGTCTTTGGTGGCGCCATTGCGTGCCGCGTCGGTGAAGGCGTCGGGTGTCACGCCGACCGACTTCAAGAGATCGTCGAGCGGCATCAACAGGCCCTTCGACTGATAATCCGACAGTACGGATTCATGGATCGTGACGATGTCCGGAGCGTCGCCTGAAGCGAACTGGGCGGTCAGCTGATCATAGCCGGGCCATTCCACGGTGGTGACGTTGACGTGGACATCGGGATTGTCGGCGTTGAACTTGTTGATCAGCGAGGTAATGATGCCGCATTCGCCAACGGCCTTGGTGGCATCGGTGTTGGTGCCGAAATCAGCATCGCAGGCGCCGAAAAAGCGCTGCACGCTCAGTTCCGTGGCCGCGAAGCTTGGAGCTGCGAGCAGCATTGCGCCCGCAGAGACTGCGGCAAACAGTATTTTCTTCAGTTTCATATCAGTTCCTCCTACTGAGTTTCCGCCGCTCCACCCTGGATTGGCTTTCGTGCTTCAATCGCTGCCCATTCCCCCGGCCGTCAGGCTATCTTCGTTATCTCACCGCAGCGCCGGAGACCGCCGTGACGATGTATTTCTGGAAGAACAGGTAGACGATCAGGATCGGGGCACCGGCGAACACCGCCTGCGCCATCAGGAAGCCGATGCCTTCGGACTGGGCGAAATTGGTCTGGGTCGAGGCCATGCCGACCGTCAGCGTGAACATGTCCTTCCTCGTCGCCGAAATCAGCGGCCAGAAGTAGTCGTTCCACGCGCCGAGAAAGGTGAAGATGCCGAGCGTCGCCTGCGCAGGCAGCGTGAGCGGCAGAAGCACCTTCCAGAAAATCCTGAGCCGGCTGGCGTTATCAAGCATGGCGGCTTCGTCCAGCTCCTTGGGGATGGCCTTGAAATACTGGGTCATCAGGAAGACGCCGAACGGAGCCGAAAGGCCCGGCAGGATGAGCCCTTGATAGGTGTTGTGGAACTTCAGCATGCTGAAAATCTGGTGACGGGCGACCAGCACGGCCTGTTCCGGGACCGCCAGGCCGAACAGCACGATCACGAACAGCACGTCTCGGCCGGGGAAATTCAGCCGCGCAAAGCCGTAGCCGGCGAGCGACGACAGGATCAACGTGCCGAACGTCAACCCGCCTGAGACGATGATGCTGTTGCGCACCCAGATGAACACCGACGAGGTGCCGACGGTGTTGATGTAGTTCTTCAGCGTATAGGGCGCGTGAAACACCGAGTTCGGATCGGCCATCAGCTCCGTATTGTCCTTGAGCGACAGGCCGATGACCCACAGAACCGGCGCGATCATGACGATCGAAAGCAGGATGACGAGGGCCAGCAACACATGGTCGCCAAATGCCCGTCCCTTGATGGAAGCGGCCGGAGCGCTCATGCCTGGTCTCCCCTGCTGCGCGTCACCAGGTACTGGGCCATGGCCGCGACCAGGATGAGGATGAACAGGATTTCCGATGCCGCGGCGCCCAGGCCGAGATCCCAGCGACGGAATGCGGTATCGTAGATGTAGAGCACGATCGGCTTGGTCAGGTTGTTCGGACCGCCCCGCGTCATCAGCCAGGCCTGGCCGAACAGCTGGAATTGCAGCACGATCTGGATGATGATCACCAGGATGAAGGTCCGCTTGATCGACGGCAGCGTGATCGAGCGTAGCGTCTGCCAGCGATTGGCATTGTCCAGCGCTGCCGCCTCGTAAATATCCTGTGGAATCTGCTGGAGCGCCGAGAGAAAGAGCATCATCGGCAGGCCGATGCACCACCAGACGGTGGCAATGGCGATGCCGATCATCGCAAGGCTGGGATCGGAAATGAAGGCCGGTGCGGTTGCGCCGAACCATCCGTAGATCGTCGACAACAGGCCGACATTCGGAATGAAGACGATGCGCCAGATCAGCGTGACGATGGTGACCGACAGCACCGACGAGGAAAAGAACAGCGTCCGCAAAACCGCGGCAGTGCGCGTGCGGCGGTTGAGGCAAAGCGCCAGGAAAAGGCCGATCAGCGCCAGCGTCGGCACGGTCAGAAGCACGAAGTAGAAGGTGTTCCAGATCGATTGCAGGAAGACCTTGTCGTGATACAGCCTGGCGTAATTGCCGAGACCGACAAAATTTCCGGACGAAAACGTGTCGGCCTTGTGGAAACTCAGCCACATCCCCCAGAGCAGCGGGAAGAGCAGCAGCGTGGTGAAGAAGAACAAGAATGGCGCAACGAAAATGAAGTTTCGCCATTGCGGCGCATAGATGTCGGCGGTAGGGGCTCTGACGCCGACAGCAAGCGTCGCGGTCGGGGACGTCGCCAGCCGGTCAACCATCTCAGGCCTCCCTCGCATGCCAGGCGCGGCCGGTCTCGTTGAACAGATGCGATTTCTGGCCGTCGAAGGCGAGCCCGATTCTGTCGCCGACGGCGACGCGGCTGTTGCCGGCATCGGAGCCGACGATCTGCTGGCCATCGCCCAGCCGCGCGTAGATCAGGGTGCGTTCGCCGAGCCGCTCGAGCACATCGACGACGCCGTCGGCATTGCCCTGTCCGGCGGCAACGATGCGCACGTCTTCCGAACGGATGCCGAAAGTGTAGTTGCCATCGGTCAATTGGCTGGAGGCGATCTCGGTCTGCACCGAGATGCCGTCCGCAAATCTGGCCGTGGCGTTCTTGCCCGATCTGTCGAGTGTCGCATCGACGAAGTTCATCGCCGGCGCGCCGACGAAACCCGCGACGAATTTGGTCGCCGGGCGTTCGTAGATCTCCATAGGGGTACCGATCTGGTCGATCTTGCGATTGTTCATGACGACAATGCGGTCGGCCAGCGTCATTGCTTCGACCTGGTCGTGGGTGACGAAGATCATCGTCGATTGCAGCCGCTGGTGAAGCTGGGCAAGCTCGATGCGGGTTCGGGTGCGCAGCGCCGCATCGAGATTGGAGAGCGGCTCGTCGAACAGGAAGGCCTTCGGCTCCTTGACGATCGCACGGCCGATCGCGACGCGCTGCCGCTGACCGCCGGAGAGCTGGCCCGGCTTGCGATCGAGCAGATGCGCCATTTCGAGGATGCGGGCGGCTTCGTTGATGCGCGCCTCGATGACCTTGCCTGGTACGCCGATATTCGCAAGGCCGAAGGCCATGTTGTCGCGCACCGTCATATGCGGATAAAGCGCATAGGACTGGAACACCATCGCAATGCCGCGCTTGCCCGGCGGCAGATGATCGATGCGCTCGTTGTTGATGGCAATCTCGCCGCTATCGACAGCTTCAAGACCGGCGATCATCCGAAGAAGCGTCGATTTTCCGCAGCCGGACGGCCCCAGGAACACGATGAATTCGCGTGCCCTTATGGAGAGCGACAGATGATCCAGCACCGTCATGGCACCGAACTGCTTGCTCACGTTCCTGATCTCGATATCGGCCGTCACGTCGACGCTCCTCCTCAGCGTTTGCGCTTTCTCGATGATCCGCCCGAACTCAGAGCCTCAGGCGTATGAACTGGTAGGAATACGCCGGCAGCGACAGGTTTAGTTTGCCGCCGGCGACTTCGGCGCCCTCACCCTTCCTGGGGCTGACATTGCCAGGGTTTTCGGCCGAATTGACGGCTTTCAGATCGGCGTGTGCCATCACCTGGTGATCGACGATCTCCGCCGCCCCGAAGCCGGAGAGGTCGACCACTGTTTCGATTACCTCGCTCGAATGGCGGTTGACGGCGAAGAAGGTGACGTGGCCGGTTTGCCTGTCGTGCACGCCGGCAACATCGACATAGGCGACGTCGCCCGCAACGCTGGATCTGTAGGTCGGGCTTTCCACCTTGAGATCCAGCGCATTGCCGCGGCCATAGTTGGAAGCAAACAGATAGGGATAAAAAATCGTCTGCCGCCATGCCGGACCATTCGGAACGGTCATGATCGGCGCGATGACATTGACCAGTTGTGCCAGGCACGCGATCTTGACGACGTCGGAACGGCGGATGAAGGTGTTGAGGATCAGGCCGACCTGCAGCACATCCTCGAAATTATAGATGTCTTCGAGCAACGGCGGGGCGAACGGCCAACCGTCGCTGCCGCCGAGTATCTTCTTGTCCTGCTCCTTGGAATGGTACCAGACGTTCCATTCGTCAAACGAGATGTAAACCTGCTTGTTGGAGCGCTTCTTGGCCTTGATATAGTCGATGACGCCGGCGACCGAGACAATGTAGGCGTCGAGCTTTTCGCTCATGGCGAGATAGTTCGGAGCGTCGTTGGCTTCGTTGTCGAAATACATGTGCAGCGAGATGTAGTCGACCTCGTTGTAGGTATGGTCGAGAACCGTCGCTTCCCATTCAGGGTAGGTGGGCATCTTGGCGTTCGAAGAGCCGCAGACCACCAGTTCGAGTGACTTGGAGAAGGCGCGCATGGCCTTGGCCGTCTCATGCGCCAAGCGGCCATACTCGTCCGCGGTCTTGTGGCCGATCTGCCAGGGGCCATCCATTTCATTGCCGAGGCACCAGAGCTTGACGTCGAAGGGCTCCTTGCGGCCGTTGGCGATGCGCTTGTCGCTCCATTTGCTGCCGCCGGGATGGTTAGCGTACTCCAGCAGGTTGCGGGCTTCGTCGAGGCCGCGCGAGCCGAGATTGACGGCAAGCATCATCTCGGTGTTGGCGCAGGTGCACCAATCGGCAAATTCATGCAGGCCGACTTCGTTGCTTTCCGACGTATGCCAGGCGAGGTCGAGCCGCACCGGGCGCTCTTCCTTGGGGCCAATGCCGTCTTCCCAATTGTAGGCTGAGACGAAATTGCCGCCGGGATAGCGGACGATCGGAACATTGAGTTCCCTGACGAGATCGATGACGTCCTGACGCATGCCGTTGGCATCCGCTGTCGGATGGCCGGGCTCATAGATGCCGGTGTAAACTGCCCGCCCGAGATGCTCGATGAAGGATCCGTAGAGTCTCGGATCGATCTCCGAGACAACAAAATGCGGATGTGCCGTAACGGCTGCCTTCATGCATTCCTCCCATCGATATCACAAATGATGATTTAAATCACCTTGCCCGATATCAAAGAGGAACTGGCAACCCTTCGTCAAGTCAAAAATGCCCAAATGTAGGACAATTAGACCAACGCTTTGGCACAGCAGAAAGCCAAACAGTTGAAGTTGCTGCGTTATCTTCAGAACCCGATTTCATGATATCAACCAGTTTTGATCCTGAGCAGAATGTCCTGATCGTAGTTTCCAAAGCCCTTGCCGAAAATGTTGATCCCGCCGGGGCGCTCGGCGTCGTCCTTGACGCCGATACGGACGCGGATTGAATGATGGCTCTTCAGATCGAGAGCGGCGAGGCCGGTTTCGGAAATCCTGAGACCGTCGACATAGGTGCCGTCATTGGCAATTCGCCAGTTCTTCAGCTTGCCGTATTGCGAGCCCTTGAGCTTCCACCAGGAGGGCGTGAAGACGCCGCGCTTGTCGCCGAAATCCCCCGGCGACGTCCAGGTGCCGACATCGACACCATTGATCGTCAGCGTGATGTCCGAGGGCCAATCGGCGCTGGTGCCCGGCACTTCCGAAGACAGCTCTATCGCCACTTCGAGTCCGGTGATCTCGGCATTGGCGAGCTTGGCATTGTTGGGGAACTGGTATTCGACAAAACCGCGCGTGAACCACAGCAAACCGGCTTTCATGCGATCCGGATCAAGGAAAGTGTTCGGCACATCGAGCAAGCCGATGATGCCGTCCGGCGAACAAAGGCCGCAGGGCGCGGTAACCTCAAAGCCGGTGTAAAGCCCGATCGGCATCGACACTTCGATCGCATCGTTCTTGACCGCACGGTATTCGCTCTTGAACACGACAAGCACTTCTTCGGCCGTCGGATAACAGATTTTCTGACTGCCTTTCTTCGCTTTCAGGTTCTCGGTTCGGATCAGCCCCGCATCCTCCAGCACCTGGATGTTGGTTGAGACGGTCGACTGCGGCAGCGACAGCACGGCGGCGATTTCGTTGATATTCATCGGCCCCTTTTCATGCAGCAGTTTCAGCATCGAGATCCGCGCCGAGGAGGCAAGCCCTTTGAGCACGGCAATGCCTTCCTCAGGTTCAATCACCAGAAAATTGCGACTCATGAAATTGCCCGGCCCACGCGAAATCCATATTCGAAATTTACCCTGTATATCGAGATAGCTGATTTAATCAATGCGCAGGCGGAACGCCGGGCAATTTGTTGAATCCGGCAGGGCGAGGGTCAACCGGTGGCCCTGCACAGAGTTTGTGCTGGAGTCACATGCAGAGTGGACACCTGAACGCCGATCGCCCAATCTAGTCCCGAGCCGAGCCCCGGTGATGGCGGCTTGCACATAAATTGGTGTGGACGGGTCGTGACCAAAGGGTGGAAATTATACGATCAGCGACTGGCCTGGGTCCTCGTCGCGCCTGTGCTTATACTGCTTACCCTGCTTCTGCTGCTGCCGATCGCGATGATGACGGTCTACACGTTTTTCACCTTCGTCACCGCCGGAGTTGAGTCGGCGGTGCTGACCTTCGATAACTGGAAGGAATTCCTCACCGACAGCTACTATCACGGCTTTCTTTGGAAGACCGTTCGCGTCGGCGCCATCACCGCGGTGATCTGCGCGATCCTTGGCTATTTCCCCGCCTATTTCATCTGGGCCACGACCTTCAGGCACAAATGGCTGCTGTTGCTGCTGCTCATCGTGCCGTTCTGGATCAGCTTCACCATCCGGACGTTCTCGTGGATCCACATCCTCGGCGAACAGGGGCTGATCAACGTGGCGCTCATCAGGCTGGGCGTCATCAACGAGCCGTTGCCGATGCTCTACACCGAGGGCGCCGTCATCATGGGGCTGTTGCATTTTCTGCTGCCCTACATGATCCTGAACGTCTATGTCAGCCTGGAAAGCATCGACCGCACGCTGATCGCCGCCGCGCGCTCGATGGGCTGTACCAGCGCGCAGGCGTTCCGCGAAGTGACCTTGCCACTATCGATGCCGGGGCTGGGCGCTGGGCTGCTGCTCTGCTTCGTGCTGGCGGCCGGTTCCTATGTGACGCCGCAGTTGCTCGGCGGTAGCCGCGATGCGCTGTTCGGCAACCTGATTTACGATACCATTATGGGGCAGCTCAATTGGCCGATGGGGGCAACGCTTTCCATCGTCCTGTTCGTCCTGCTCGGCGCCGCCGCGGCCGCCTACAGCCGCTATATGGGCCTGTCGCAGATCATGAAGGGCCTCAGCGCATGAGAGCGGATCATCCCGATCGCGAAGGCAGATGGGCCTGGCGGCTGACCGGCGCGATCACGGTGTGCGTCTACATCTTCATGTTTGCGCCGATCCTCGCCACGGTCGTGCTTTCCTTCAACGCCTCGATGTTCGGCGGCTTTCCCCTCACCGGCTTCAGCCTGCGGTGGTATGAGAAGCTGCTCACCAACGAGCCGGTTCTCGACGCCTTCCGGACATCGATGTGGATTGCCCTGGTAACGGCAACGGTGACGACACTGCTCGGCATCATGGCGGCATTAGCGCTGGTGCGCTTCGAGTTTCGTGGCAAGCAGGTGATCAACACGCTTGTCATTCTTCCCGCGCTGGTCCCCGAAACGATACTCGGCGTCGGCCTGCTGGTCATGATCAAAGCCGTCGACCAGCCGCGCAGCATGACGCTGCTGGTGCTCGGCCACATTCTGCTCACGCTCCCCTACGTGGTGCTGATCGTCCAGGCGCGCATGGTCGGCATAAAGCGTTCCTATGAGGAGGCGGCGCTGTCGCTCGGGGCGCCGCGTGTGTCGACATTCCGCGAGATTACGCTGCCGCTGCTCATTCCCGCAGTGCTTGCCAGCGTCCTGCTCGCTTTCACCATTTCGTTCGACAACACTTCGGCCAGCCTGTTCTGGCGGCCGGCGGGCGTCGAGACCATGCCGACGCAAATCCTTTCGATGCTGAAGATCTCGATCAGCCCCGAGGTGAACGCGCTCGGAACCGTCATGATCCTTTTGACGGTCGGCATTCCCTTGGCTGGCGGGCTCATCCTGCAAAGCCTCACCTGGTTCAAGGCAGGCAAGTGAAAATGAAAATGGGAGAACGGAAATGAAAGTGACAACCACCAAACGACTGGAACGGCTGAATGAGCGCTATGCCGATGGCGACATCAGCCGGCGATCATTCCTGACGCTGACGGCCGCCGCTGCCGCCGCCACCGGGCTTTCCATGCCCTGGATGGGACGGGCGCTGGCCGCGGTTTCGGAAGTGCGCTTCGACGGATGGGGCGGCGTGGTGCAGGAAGCGATCGATAAGTACGCGTTCCAGCCTTACACCGCCAAGTCCAAGGTCAAGGTCGTCCAGGGCACCTTTGGCGACGAGAACGAGATCATCACCAAGATCAAGACGTCGAAGCCGGGCGACTTCCAGATCGTCCATTCTTCCGGCGTCAACTACTACATCAAATACGTCAATGGCGGTTTCAATTCGGAGATCAACGAGGCGAACATCCCGAACATGGCAAATGTGCTGACCGCCATGATCGAGCCGTTCCGCAAGATCACGCCAAAGCTGTCGGCTGTGCCCTATGATTACGGCACCACCGGCATCGCCTACAACAACAAGGTCATCTCGCCGGAGGAAGCCAAGGAAAAGGGCGCCAACCTGCTTACCGACAAGAAATATGCCGGCAAGATCGGCGGCTACGCCGATATGACGACGCGCGTCTGGTATGCGGCGCTGCAGACGAAACAGGACCCCAACAACATCCAGGACATGGATGCCATCTGGGCCAAGGTTCGCGAGACCCGCGACCTGGCCAAGAAGTTCTGGAGTTCCGGCGCGGAACTGATGGACCTCCTGTCGCGAAACGAGATCGTCGTCACCGACGCCTGGTCAGGACGTGTCGCCGCCCTGCAGCAGCAGGGCCAGCCAATCGGCTATCTCGACCCTGCCGGCTCATACGCGTGGATGGAGGACATGCTGGTGCTCAAGGGTTCGCCCATGGCCGAATGCGAGGAACTGATCAACTTCATGCTGGATCCGGCAACGTCGATCGCCGTCGCCGAGGGCCAGAACTATCCGCCATCGCTTGACCCGACCAAGGTGAAGCTGACCGACAAGATCGCGGCACTTCCGGCCTTCGATCCGACCGGATCGATGAAGTCGCTGACCTTCGCCGATCCGCTCTACTGGGCGAAGAACGAAGACGCCTGGACCAAGCAATGGGACAGGGTGTCGAAAGGTGCATGACGACAACAGCCACGACCAGCAGCCCCGGCCGGCTTCGGCCGGGGCCGCTGGCGACCCGCTCGCCCAAGGTGAGAGACAGCCGACAGGAAAGCCTGCGGTCGAGTTTCGCGACATCGATATTTTTTACGGCAAGTTCGCCGCTGTGCGCGATTTTTCACTGGCGATCCGCAAGGGTAGTTTCGTCACCTTGCTCGGGCCGTCCGGCTGCGGCAAGACGACGATCCTGCGATCGATCGCGGGCCTGGTCGACATCTCCAGCGGCCAGATCTCGATCGGCGGAAAACGGGTCGACGACATCCCGATCTACAAGCGCAACATTGGTCTGGTGTTCCAAAACTACGCGCTCTTTCCGCACAAGAACGTCTTCGACAACGTCGCATTCGGCCTGAAATATCGAAACGTGCCGAAACCGGAAATCGTGCGCCGGGTCAAGAAGGCGCTGGACATGGTGCGGCTGCCCGGCAGTGAGACAAAGCTGCCATCACAGCTCTCTGGCGGCCAGCAGCAACGCATCGCACTGGCCCGCGCCATCGTCTTCGAGCCGGAAGTGCTGCTGCTGGACGAGCCTCTGTCGGCACTCGACGCCAACATGCGCGAGGACATGCGCGTCGAGATCAAGAAAATCCAGAGGGAGACGGGCATCACCGCTATCTTCGTGACGCACGACCAGGAAGAAGCTTTGTCGATGTCCGACCACATCGTCGTCATGAATGCCGGCCTGATCGAGCAGATCGGCTCCCCCGCGCAGGTCTATGACCAGCCGGCCACCGCATTCGTCGCCAATTTCCTTGGCAAGGCCAACATGCTGCCCGGCAGCGTGACTGTGATGGACGGCAAGATGGCGACGATCGCGCTGGCCAGCGGCCATGTCGTAAAGGCGGCCGCGCCGAAGGCGCTCGCGACCGGCAGCGCGGTCACCGTCGTCGTTCGCCCGCAGAAGCTTACCGTCGGTACCGTCGGTGCTGCCAACAGGCTGGCGGGACGGATAGTCTCGACCTCCTATCTGGGCGGCAATGCGGTCTACGAGATCGACATCGGCGCCGGCACGCTGGTGCGCGCCAACACGCTGATCGACGGCCAGCCGCTGCGTGAAGGCGAAATGGTCGATGTCTGCTTCGATCCTCTGGGCTGCGTGCTTCTCGACGCGCAAGGCTTACGCATCGCGTAGCGAGGCGGAACTGAGCCGTTCAGTCTTTCCCGTTACCCTTTGGCCCGAGAAACCGCGCATAGACCTCACCGACAATACCGCGCCGGAAAACCAGCACGCAGACCATGAAGGTCAGGCCGGTGGCGATGGTCACCGGAAAACTCGAGGTGGCGAGCGTGTTTTCCAGGCCGACGACCAGACTGGCCCCGATGATCGGCCCGACCATGGTGCCGATGCCGCCGAGGAGCGTCATCAGGATCACCTCGCCCGACATCTGCCAGGTGACGTCGGTGAGCGTGGCAAACTGAAAAACGATCGCCTTGAGCGCGCCGGCCAGCCCGGCCAATGTCGCCGACATGACGAAAGCCGCCAGCTTGTAGTTAGCGACGGAATAGCCCAGCGAAATGGCCCGGCTCTCGTTTTCCCGGATGGAACGCAGGATCATGCCGAAAGGCGAGTTGATGATGCGCCAGATGGCGAACACGCCGATGAGGAAGACTGCCAGCACGAAATAATAGATGTTGATCGAGACGTTCAGGTCGAGCATTCCAAGCAGCCTACCACGCGGCACGCCCTGGATGCCGTCCTCACCTCCGGTGAACGGTGCCTGCACGCAGAAGAAGAAGAACATCTGCGACAGCGCCAGCGTGATCATGGCGAAATAGATGCCTTGCCGGCGGATGGCAAAGAAGCCCATCACAAGGCCGAGCAGCGCGGCACCCAGGACGCCGAGCAGGATGCCGGCTTCCGGCGGCCAGCCCAAGACCTTGACCGCGTATGCGGTGAAATAGGCCGCCCCGCCGAAGAACGTCGCATGGCCGAAGGACAACAGGCCGGTGTAGCCGAGCAGAAGGTTGAACGCGCAGGCAAACAGCGCAAAGCACAGCATCTTCATCAGGAAGATCGGATAGACGAAGAAAGGCGCCACCAGCAGCGCCAGGATGCCGAGCCCGACCAGCGCCCATTCAAGCCGTGCGGAATTCTTGGCACGCGTCTCGCGAAGGGTCAGTTCGGCCATCTCAGGCATCCCTTCCGAACAGGCCGGCTGGCCGGACCAGAAGCACGATCGCCATGATGACGAAGACCACCAGATTGGAGGCTTCGGGATAGAAAACCTTGGTCAAGCCTTCGGCGAGGCCAAGCATGTAACCGGTGACGATCGCCCCAAGGATCGATCCCATGCCGCCGACCACGACAACGGCGAAAACGACGATGATGAGGTCAGATCCCATCAGCGGGCTCACCTGATAGATCGGCGCGGCGAGAACCCCCGCAAGCCCGGCAAGAGCGGCGCCGAGGCCGTAGGTAAGGGTCAGCAGCAACGGCACGTTGACGCCGAAAGCCTGCACCAGGCCGGGGTTCTCCGTTGCCGCGCGCAGATAGGAGCCCAGCCTGGTCTTCTCGATCAGCGCCCAAGTGCCGAAACAGACGATCATCGAGGCTACCACCACCCAGCCGCGATAATTGGGCAGGAACATGAAGCCGAGATTGGTGCCGCCGGAGAGCAGCGGCGGCACGGAATAAGGACTTCCCGATACGCCATAGTAGTAACGGAATACCCCTTCGAGCACGAGCGCGAGGCCAAAGGTGAAAAGCAGCCCGTAGAGCGGGTCGATGTCGTAAAGCCTCGACAGCGCCAGGCGCTCGACCACGACGCCGAAGCCGCCGACGATCAGCGGCGACAGGATCAGAGCCGGCCAGTAGCCGATGCCGGACCGGGTGAGAAGCAGATAGCCGATGAAGGCGCCGAGCATATAGAGCGCGCCGTGAGCGAAATTGATGACGCGCAACAGGCCGAATATGACGGCAAGGCCCAGGCTCAACATTGCGTAGAACGAGCCGTTGATGAGGCCGACCAGCAATTGGCCGAGGAATGCCTGAACGGGTATTCCGAAGATCATCGTCATGGCGCCATCATACACCCAGCACTTCATGCAGCAGCGTCATGCGATCCGGCAGTTCGCCGACCGGAAAGGCCGCCACGACCTTGCCGTGCTCCATCAGGTAGAAACGGTCGGTGACGCGGCTGGCAAAGCGGAAATTCTGCTCGACCAGCAGCATCGTCATACCGCGCTTTTTCATCGTCGCCAGCAGATCGCCGATGCGCTGCACGATGACCGGAGCCAGGCCCTCGGTCGGCTCATCGAGAAGCAGCATTTTCACGCCGGTTCTGAGCATGCGCGCAATCGCCAGCATCTGCTGCTCGCCGCCCGAGAGCCTGGTGCCGGGGCTGTTACGGCGCTCCTTCAGATTGGGGAAAAGATCGAATATTTCCTCCACGCTCATGCCGCCTTCGGCGACGATCGGGGGCAGCACTAGATTCTCGTCCACGGTCAGCGTCGCGAAGATGCCGCGTTCCTCCGGCACCAGGCCGATGCCTTGCTGCGCAGTCCGGTGCAATGGCAGGCGCATCAGATCCTTGCCGTCGAAAAAAATCTGGCCGGTCCGCTGGCGGATTAGCCCGATGATGGCGCGCAATGTCGTGGTCTTGCCGACGCCGTTGCGGCCCAGCAACGTCACAGTTTCACCTGGAAAGACCTCCAGATCGACGCCGTGCAGCGCATGGCTCTCGCCATACCAGGCGTTGAGGTCGCGGACTGCAAGAAGCGGCGCGGCGTCAGTCATCGGCGGTGCCCATATAGGCGACCCTCACCCGCTCGTCGCGGCTGACCGTGGGGTAGTCGCCGGCGGCAAGGATTTCGCCGCGCTGCATGACGGTTACCCAGTCGCAAAGATCGGCCACCACCGTCAGATTGTGCTCGACCATTAGCACGGCGCGATCCCTGGCAACCGAGCGGATGATGTCGGAAACCGTGCGCACGTCCTCATGCCCCATGCCGGCCATCGGCTCGTCGAGCAGCAGCACTTTCGGCTCGAGCGCCAGCGTCGTGGCGATCTCGAGCACACGTTTCCTGCCATAGGAGAGATCGGCGGCGGGCCTGTTCTTGGCATCGTCGAGGCCGACAGACCGCAAAAGCTCCTCGGCGCGCGGCGTCAATCTATCGAGCGCCGACAGCGAGCGCCAGAACTGAACGCTGAGCCTGCCCGGTCGCTGCAATGCAACGCGCACATTGTCGAGCACGCTGAGATGCGGAAACACTGCCGATATCTGGAACGAGCGCACCAGGCCCATCCGCGCGACCTTGGCCGGCGAGGTGCGGGTGATGTCGTGGCCGAGCAGTTCGATCCTGCCGCTGGTCGGCGGCAGGAACTTGGTGAGCAGGTTGAACACGGTGGTCTTGCCGGCGCCGTTGGGTCCGATCAGCGCGTGAATATTGCCGTGGTAGAGGTCGAGATCGACATTCCTGACCGCAACAAAGCCGGCGAAGTCACGCCGCAAACCGCGGGCGGAAAGCACTACCCGCGGCCGATCCGGTTCAGGCGGCGCCATCGGTCCGCCAATCACTCGCCGGCCGTGGGACAGCCGCTCTCTTTGGCGCTAAGGAACGCCTCGTTACCGGGGATCGTGGCAAGGGGTTTGTAATAGTCCCACTCCTTGGTGCTCTCACTCGGCGACTTGACCTGATAAAGATACATGTCGTGAACCATGTTGCCGTCGGGCTGCACTTTGCCGTTCGCCGTAAAGACGTCGTTCACCGGCATCGAATGCAATTCCTTGGCGACCGCCTCGGTTCCATCGGTGCCGGCTTTGTCGATCGCCTTCAAATACTGTGTCACCGCTGAATAGGTGGCGGCCTGGATCATATTCGGCATGCGGTTGGTGCGCTTGAAGAACCGCTGGGCGAACTCGCGGCTCTTGTCGTCGCGATCCCAGTAGAAGCCTTCGGTCAGCACCACGCCTTGCGCCGCCTCGAGACCGAGCCCATGCACCTCGGCCAGCGTGAACAGAAGTGCTGCAAGCCGCTGACCGCCCTGCACGATACCGAATTCGGCCGCCTGCTTGATCGAATTGGAGGTGTCGAGGCCGGCATTCGCCAGGCCGATGACCTTGGCGCCCGACGATTGCGCCTGCAGCAGGAAGGATGAATAGTCGGTCGAGCCGAGCGGGTAACGCACCTCGCCAACCACCTTCCCGCCATGGCTCTCGACGAACTTTGCGGTCTGCTCCTTGAGCGAATATCCGAATGCATAATCGACGGTGACGAAGAACCAGCTGTCGCCGCCTTGCTGGACGAGAGCGCCACCGGTCCCCACTGCCTGCGAATGCGTGTCGTAGGCCCAGTGGAAGCCATAGGGCGAGCACTGTTTACCAGTTAGCTCGGTGGTCGCGGCGCCGGTGACGATATCAATTTTCTTCTTTTCCTTGGAAATCCCCTGGACGGCGAGCGCCACCGAGGAGGTGGTGAGTTCCATGATGGAATCGACCTGTTCGGTGTCATACCACTGCCGCGCAATGTTGGAGGCGATGTCCGGCTTGTTCTGGTGGTCGGCGCTGACGATCTCGACCGGCGCACCTTGCACCTTGCCGCCGAAATCCTCGACCGCCATCTTGGCGGCCTCGACCGACCACTTGCCGCCGAAATCGGCATAGACGCCCGACTGGTCGTTGAGAATGCCGATCTTGACCTTGCCGTCGGAAATCTCGGCGGCTGCGGCAGGCATTGCAGTCGCTGCAAGAAGCGCGGCCGAGACCAGGTACGATATCTTCATTGGTGACTTCCTCCCTTATGGTCGACAACCGAGCAACATGTCGGCGGCTGCCTGCTGCGACACGAAGAGTGGCCTCCCACATTCCATCCTCTCCGGCGCAAAATCACGCAGCGCTGTACGGCCGCCGTCCTCAAATCGTAGCATCGCTCGGCAACGCGAGAACAGTTACTTTAGTATTAGGCATCCGCGATGCCCGGCCGCCGAAGCGCAACATAGCGCCGGATCGTGCGGCGTCCAGATCGGCCTCTATTCTCGCCGAAGCAACGATTACGGCTGACGGTCCGGATATCGTTGAACGAGAATTCCCCTCGTCAGCCGTCGGCTGGATGATGGCAGGCGACCAGGCGGCCCTCGCCGATGCTTTGGAGAAGCGGGCGCTCGCTGCGGCAGATCGGGGTGGCAGCTGGGCAACGGGTGTGGAACCGGCACCCCGAGGGTGGGTTCATCGGGCTGGGCAGGTCACCCTTGAGCACCAGCCGGCCGCGCCGCGCCCGGTCGATGCCGGGTATCGGCACGGCGGAACGCAGCGCCGCGGTGTAATGGTCGCCCGGACATTTGCGGCAATCGAGGAAAATCCGACCGTCTATCACACCATGAATGGTCCCAATGAGTTCCACGTCATCGGCACGATGCGGGACTGGACCATCGTCGACCGCCTGCATCGGATCGAGACGCCGACCCTGGTCTTCCGCGGCTTCTACGACGAAGCGACCGAGGCCTGCGTCCAGCCCTTTCTGGATCTTATTCCCTACGTCGAAGGCCTGGTCTTCTCGAATTCCAGCCACATGCCGCAGGTCGAGGAAAAGCACGAGTGCCTCACCGCCGTCGGGCGCTTCCTGGCCAAACACGATTGACGTTCCAGCATCCGGCCTTCTGCTCCAACGGATCGTCGACACGGCGCAGTGGTCATGAAGGCCGGCATGGCCCGAATCAGCCTGCCTTCACCTGTACTGGCTTCCCGTCGCTGAAAAATCTGACGGACGCGGAGTGAGAGGGACCCCCGGCGCCGGTGGGTATGGAAACTATCGCCTCCAAGTTTCGCTAAACACGTTGCAACCGAATTGATTAGCCGTCGTTAAAGTGCGGGTGATCTAGCGGGGCATGGGGAGGCTTTCATGCAGACGTATCTCGTCGAGCGTATGGACGGCGACGATGTTATATCGGTGCGCGTTGTCAATGCGCCGAGTCCGTTCAGAGCCGCAGCTATGATGACGGGCGGGCGTATTACCTTCCGAACGTGGGAAAAGGATTGGATTCGCGTGACCGACGAAAATCGGGGACAGATCTATGCATATTGTTTCGTCCCCGGCAGCTATTCCGACACCGAAGCATCCCCTGTATCGCCCGGGAGAAACACAGAATAGGCAATATGCCTGCGTAGCGGCAATTCCGTCTTCGGCCCACCTTGGTCTTCGATCCCGCCTTGGCATGTGTCCAACAGGCGTTGCCAACTTGGCACAAACGCCAGTGCTTGCCGTGTCATGCGCACCACGGCAGCCAGCGAGCTCGGCATGATTGGCTCGGCCGCGGCTTGCGAAACAGGCGAAGGGCATCATCAGAATGATCGATGAAAAGATCGGGGCGGGGGGCGATAAGTGACCCTAATCTTAACGTAGGCAACTCATGTCTTCGGCATATTTGGGATCAGAAGTCGCGGATCAGGATCTAGCGGTGGATTGTCAGACAACGACCTCCGATAATTGGTCAAGTGTCCCACAATACGCACTGGATCAGGGTGGTCCCGTACTGCGCCCATTTCAAAGATTGGGCGCCGATTTTGCCAACATTGCGGCCTTCGAGCACCTGAGAAATATCGTCCGCCAGTACCCCGACAAGCTTGCGATCAGCGACGGCGCCAATCGTCTGACCTATTCCCAGCTTCTCCGGTCAGTCGAGACGCTGTCCTACCAGATCGCGGCGGCCGTCCCAGATGGACAGGCGATAGGGATTCTTCAGGCCAACTCAGCCTGGTATCCCATCGCCATGCTGGCAAGCATGGCGGCTGGGCGCCCTTCGGTGCCGCTGAACGCACGAGATCCTGGCTCGCGGATTCTTGAAATCGTGGCCGGGGCGCGACTCTCAGCTATTCTGGGCGAGGGCAATGTCCGACCCGACGGTTTGCCTCACCGGGTCAGTTGGATCGATGTGTCGACCAGTGCGGCCTCGCAGGGTGGGCAAGTGCCTCAGTCTTATTCCGCCTCGGTCGATGCGCCCGCCATCGTGCTTTATACGTCAGGAAGCACGGGCCGGCCCAAAGGCATCGTTAACAGCCAGCGCAGCTTGCTGTGCCGGGTCCAGCAATATGTCGATGCATGCCACATCAACTCGGATGATGTTTTCCTGCCATTGACCGGACCCGCCACAATCGCCGGGTGCCGGGAGATTCTTGCAGCTCTTCTCACCGGCGCCACCTTGCATCTGGTCGAAGTCGAAGCGGTCGGCTTGCGCGCCGTGCAACGTCTGGTGCGATCCGCGGGCGTGACAATCACCTATCTGGTGCCGGCACTGCTTCGCGCGCTCATGGCAGACGGACCTGCGGAAGCGTTTCATTCACTCAGAGTCGCTCGGATCGGTGGCGAGAAGGTGCCGTGGAGCGACATCGCCCTGCTGCGCAAGGCCGTCTCCGATACGTGCCTCATCCAGATCGGTTACTCGTCGACCGAGACCACGGGCTCGCAATGGTTCCTGCCGCGAGACTGGCCGGAGCATGGAGATTCGGTTCCAGTTGGCTGGCTACTGCCTGGCATCACCTTTGCAATTGTCGACAAAGCGGGCCGCCGCGTTCAACCGGGCCACCGCGGAGAGCTTCTGATCAGGAGCCCCTATGTCTTGCTTGGCCATTGGGAGGACGGGGCGGTTGTGCAGGCAACATCAGACCCGGACGATCCAAGCCTTCGGATTTTTGCGACGGGTGACCTCGTTCGACTTGATGACCAAGGCCTACTGCACATCGTCGGTCGCAAGGGGCGCCAGGTAAAGATCAATGGTCGACGCGTCGAGCCAGCCGAACTCGAACGGGTGCTGCGTTGCGCACCCTCTGTTGCGGATGCTGTGGCAATCGTGGCTGCGGCGAATGAGCTTGTCGCCTTTGTTGTTCCTCGGCGCTCGGCCGAAGCGGCCTTTTCAGACGAGCTTCGCCAGCTTGTCAGGTCCAATCTGCCGCCACCGCTGCGTCCCCTGCGGTTGCACACGATCGCCGAGATGCCGCGTCTGCCGAGCGGCAAAGTCGACATCACGACACTTGCAGACATGGATCTTTCAGCCAGAGAGACGGCAGCGATCGAGCGTCCGCTCGAGCCGCGAGGCAAGCTGACGGCGCAGCAGGTCGTCCAGCGGGCATGGACCAGCATTCTTAATACGCGGGTGGCGGCAGGACGCTGGGATGACGCCGGAGGAGATTCACTGAAGCTGCTGCACTGCGTCATGGAAATCGAAAGCGCTATCGGGCAGGAACTCGGTCTTGAGGCCTTCACCGTCGGAATGAGCCTGGACGAAATGGTCAAGGCGGTCGTGTCTGCACAGGCAGGCGACCAAAGCGCGCGCGCCGAGAAGCACGACCCTCCCATTCTTTTTCTGTTCCCGGGGTCGGTCGGCTATGGCCCGAGCCTTGCTGCCTTTGCAGCAGCGATGGGCAAGGTCACCCGCGTTGCCCCGATCAGGTATCCGGCCCTGGCTCTGATACTGCGCGGGCAAAACAGCCTCGCCGACATGGCCGATGCCGCCGTCGAGCAGATCCGCCGCACTCAACCTTCGGGTAACATACGACTTCTTGGCCATTCGCTCGGCGGGGCTGTTGCTTTCGAAGTTGCGGCGCGGCTGCTGGCCGCGGGGCGAACTGTAAAGTTCCTCGGCATCCTCGACACCAGCCTCGTCGGCGAGCGAAGCGCCTACTTGGAGACGTTTACGCGCACATTCAATCGAATCCGGACCAACCGCGTATCCGCTTCCCGGATGGCTTGCCGCGCCCTCGCGAAAGTCGCCGTGAAAATGCGGCGAGAGGCGCAACTGGTCCGGTTTCTCGATCGCTACGCTCAGGGACAATTCAATGCGACGAGCTTTAGAACCAAACTGGAACTGCAGGAGGTTTTGCGGGCACGGGCCTTCTTCCAATGGCTGACAGAGCCGAAGCCGGCGCTGCCGATCACCGGCACCCTGTTTCGCTGTGCTCGACCCGGAATGACTCTGGCCATCGGCTGGGATCGCGTTTTCGCCCATCTGGACGTGATTCCGATCGTCGGCACCCATATCGACCTGGTCATAGAGCCTCACCTCGCCACCAACCGTCCCCTTATCGAGAAAGCGGTGGCGCAAACCTATTCGCCAACCGAGTCTCGCAAACTGGAGTACAAGCCATCGACCTGATCTCAACATTCGGCAAAGACGCCCTGGTGCTCGACGCTGGCGCGGAAGTCGATCGCATCGTCCAGATCTTGCGCCAGCAGGTCTTTGGCACGCTGCGACGTCGAGGGGTGGTTGTCGGCCTCTCAGGCGGCATCGACAGCTCAGTCGTCGCGGCGTTATGTGTTCGCGCCTTTGGAAAAGACAAGGTCCTCGGGATATTCATGCCGGAGCGCCATTCCTCCGGCGACTCGCTAAGGCTCGGCCGCACCGTCGCCGCGCAGCTTGGTATCGATACGGTCCTGGAGGATATAACGCCGGCCCTCGAAGCGATCGGCGCCTACAGACGGCAGACCGAAGCAATCAAGACTGTCGTTCCCGAATATGGGGACGGCTGGAAATGCAAGCTGGTGCTCGCCTCGGTTCTCGAGAGCAACGGTCTCAACATCACGCGCCTCACAGTTCAGGATCCCGAGGGCAGGACCGACACGGTGCGTCTGCCGCCGGCAGCCTATCTGCAGATCGTCGCGGCAACCAATTACAAGCAGCGCCTGCGCAAGATGACCGAATACTACCATGCCGACCGCCTCAACTACGCGGTAGCGGGCACGCCGAACCGCCTGGAGTACGACCAGGGCTTCTTCGTCAAGCAAGGCGACGGAATTGCCGACCTGATGCCAATCGTCCACCTCTACAAGACCCAGGTCTATCAATTGGCCGAATATCTTGGGGTGGAGGAAGAGGTCCGGCGAAGACCGCCCACCACGGACACCTTTTCGATGCCGCAGAGTCAGGAGGAGTTCTACTTCGCGCTGCCTTATTATTTGATGGATCTGTGCCTCTACGGCTTGAACCACGGGATAGCCAGCGAAGAGGTCGCTGAGGCAACCGGCCTCACCGAGGCGCAGGTCCAGAAGGTTTTCAAGGATATCGATAGCAAGCGGCGCGCCGCACGTTATCTTCACGCGCGGCCGTTGGTGTCCTCTTCAATGGGCGAGGGCTAGGCGATGTGCGGCATCGCCGGAATTGTGTCGCTGAGCGGCGCCGCGGCTCCCCCTTCCCGGGATGCGCTGATGCGCATGGTGGGCGCGCTGGCGCATCGCGGCCCGGACGAGCGTGGCCTCTACCGGGACAGACGTGCGGGATTGGCACATGCCCGCCTGTCCGTCATCGATCTCGCGAGCGGCCAGCAGCCACTCGCCGGCGCGGGCGACACGATGTGGATCGTCTTCAACGGCGAAATCTTCAATTACGTCGAGCTGCGACAAGACCTGGCCGCGCTCGGTTATCGCTTCCGCACACGCAGCGACACCGAGGTCATCGTCCATGCCTATCATGCCTGGGGCGAGGCCGCCTTCGAGCGAATGAATGGGCAGTGGGCAGTCGCCATCTGGGACTCCGTGGCAGGTCGTCTCGTCCTGTCTCGGGATCGGTTCGGCATCTGCCCGCTGCACTTTTGCGAGCATGGCGGACGGCTTTACTTCGCCAGCGAGGTGAAGGCCATTTTCGCGGCCGATGCGGACATACCCCGCGCGTTCGATCCAGCCGGCATCGATCAGACTTTTACTCTTTGGACTGTCGCGCCGCCACAAGGCGTGTTTGGAGGAGTAAGCGAACTCACGCCTGGGCATGTCCGCATTTATGACCGCGGCGTCGTTCGCGAGCGGGCTTTTTGGAAGCCTGCCTATCCAGAGGTTGACGGGCCTGGCGATGATGAATTCAGCGGCTCGCTTGATGACGCGGTGGAGGAAGTGCGCAGCGCCCTGGAGGCCGCGACGGCGCTCAGGATAGTACGCGCCGACGTGCCGGTTGGCTGCTATTTGTCCGGCGGGCTCGACAGCTCACTGGTCGCCACGCTGGGGAGACGCTTCGCGGGCGAGCGCTTCCAGACTTTCTCGCTGCGTTTTGCCGACGCCGAATATGATGAGACGCATTTCCAGCGCCTGGTTGCCGGCGTGGCCGGCAGCGACCATCATGAGGTGGTTGTTTCGCGCAGCGATATCGCTGGCATCTTCCCTGAGGTGATCTACCATGCCGAGCGGCCAATCCTAAGAACCGCGCCGGCGCCGCTGTTCCTGCTCTCGAGACTGGTGCGCCAGCATGGCATCAAGGTCGTGCTGACCGGCGAAGGGGCCGACGAAATGTTCGCCGGCTACGATTTGTTCCGCGAAGGCAAGGTCCGCCGCTTCTGGGGACGCCAGCCCGCCTCGAAGCGACGCTCCCGTTTGCTGGAGCGCCTCTATCCTTATCTCAGCCGCTCGCCGGTACAGCAGCAAGCGATGGCACGCCAGTTCTTCGGGCGCGACATCCACGCCTGTGACGCGCCTGGTTTTGCGCATGGCACGCGCTGGCGTACCACAAGCGCCATCAAGCGGCTGTTTTCGGCAGACATGCGCGCCCAAACGGAGCGCCATAACGCCGTGTCCGAGCTGCTTGCCCGCCTGCCGTCGGAGTTTTCGCGATGGGGCTCTCTTGCGCAGGACCAGTATATCGAGATCCAGACGCTGATGTCGGGCTACCTGCTGTCCTCACAAGGGGACAGGATGCTCATGGCTCATTCCGTCGAGGGGCGCTTCCCGTTCCTCGACCATGAACTCGTGAGGCTCGCGAATTCGCTTCCGGCCGCCTACAAGCTGCGTGTGCTCGACGAAAAGCATGTGCTGAAACGTGTGGCGCAACCGATCGTGCCGTCGGAAATCGTCACCCGCAAGAAACAGCCTTACCGGGCCCCCAACGCGCTTTGCTTCGTCGCAGATGGCGCTCCGGCCTACATTCGCGAAGCACTTTCGGAGGCGGCGCTGCGCGAAGCGAACGTCTTCGATCCCAAATCGGTTACCCGGCTCCTGAGCAAGTGCCAAGCCAGCGCCGGCGGCGGCGACCTGTCCAACTCCGACAATATGGCGCTGGTCGGAGTGCTGTCGACACAGCTTCTCCATCGGCAATTTATCGCGAGCCGTCCAAGTGGGGCTCGCACGCTCAAGCTCAGCATCGATATCGACCGCGAGCATCGTGAAGAGGTGCTCGCATGATGCATGGCGCCGTACCCCTCCTGCACGACTATCTCACCAACTCTGCCAGCCGGTTCGGCGCCAAGGTGGCCCTGGTGTGCGGCAATCAACGTGTCACCTATGGCGATCTCGACATGCGCTCGAACGCCGTAGCGCACCATTTGACCGAGGCTGGAATTGCGCGTGGCGATCGAGTGGTGATCTTCGCCGACAACACTGTCGAGGCCGTCGTCGCTTTCTGGGCGGTGCTCAAGGCCAACGCCGTGGTGTGCATCGTCAATCCGCTCACCAAAAGTGACAAGCTCGATTATTTGCTCAACGACTGCCGCCCGACCGCACTGATCACCGACAAACACCTGCACTCGATTTTCAGGGACCCGGCGCGGAATTGCCCATCGTTGCGCCGCATGATCGTCTCCGGGCCGATCGAACGCAACGACTTGCAAGAACTGCCGCATGCTGTGCGCTGGGATACTGCGGTCGCGGCAGCCCGCAGCACGCCGCCCGCGCGCCGCTGCATCGACATCGATCTCGCTGCGATCATTTATACGTCCGGCTCGACGGGCGAGCCCAAGGGCGTGATGCTGACGCATCGAAACATGATCGCCGCATGCGCCTCGATTTCCTCATACCTGGCGCTTGCCGAAGACGAGGTGATCCTCAATGTCCTGCCGCTCGCCTTCGACTACGGTCTTTACCAGATGATCATGGCGTTCGGCGCGGGCGCCCGGCTGGTGCTTGAGCGTTCGTTCGCCTTCCCGGCGCAGATCCTTGGGCTGATCAAGCAAGAAAGGGTGACGGGCTTTCCCGGCGTACCGACCATCTTTGCCGCACTCGGGGAGCTCAAGTCTCTGAGGGATCAGGATTTTTCGAGCATTCGCTATGTCACCAACACTGCGGCCGCCCTGCCGCTCAAGCACATTCTCCTGCTGCAGGAGCTGTTTTCTGGCGCCCGTATCTATTCGATGTACGGCCTTACCGAATGCAAGCGCTGCACCTACCTGCCGCCGGACGATCTTGAGCGAAAGCCGTTGAGCGTCGGGATCGCCATCCCCAACACGGAAATGTGGATTGTCGACGAGCATGACAGGCGGGTCGGACCCGGCGTCGTTGGTCAGCTCGTCATCCGCGGAGCGACGGTGATGAAGGGCTATTGGGGCAAGCCGGAGGCGACAGCCAGAAAGCTCAAACCCGGACCGCTGCCGGGTGAGCAGGTCCTGTACACCGGCGACTACTGCCGGATGGACGCCGAGGGCTATCTCTACTTTGTCGGTCGCGGCGACGAGATCATAAAATCGCGCGGAGAGAAGATAGCGCCGAAGGAGGTGGAAAACGCGTTGATGAACATTGCCGGCGTACGGGAAGCCGCGGTCATCGGCGTTCCGGACGAGCTGCTCGGGCAAGCAGTGAAGGCGTTTGTCGTGATGGAGAAGGGAAGCATGCTCGGCGAAAAGCAGTTGCAGAAAGAGTGCCAGAGACGGCTGGAAAACTTCATGGTTCCGAAGTCCATCGTCATCGTACCCAGTCTGCCGATGACCGACACGGGCAAACTCAAAAAAACGGCCCTGTCATGAGTCGGCACCAGAGCGAAGTTGATCAGCATTCATCTTTTGTACCGGAGGCGAAATCAATGTTATCTACCAAGGATAGAACCGATACCTTCAGTGAACAAATTCGCGCTTTCCTGGCCTCGAATTTCTATATAGCCGATCCGGACAGTCTGGAGAGCGACACCTCGCTTCTCGACCAGGGCATCGTGGACTCGACGGGGGTGCTCGAGGTTATCGGCTTCATCGAGGAGACCTTCGGCATCACGGTCGAAGACAGCGAGCTGCTGCCCGAGAACCTCGATTCCATCCAGGGAATTGCGCGATACGTTATGCGCAAGAGAAACTGATTGCCGAAAGCCCGCAGCTCTGTTTCAAATCCCCGGCTGTTTTAAGCCGCGACAGCGCGTCTGAAGCCTGCCGCGACTGTGGCGCTTATGCCTGCGCCTTTGTATGTGCCACAACCACCCGGCCCTCGCCGGCTGGATTGGTGACTGACCGGATACTCTCATAGACCTTGGAACGCTCGAGCAAACTCATGACCTGCCGGTCCTGGCCAAGGCCGACCTCGAAAAGCAGGATGCCTCCGCGCCGCAAATAACGCGGCGCCTCCTTGAGCACCCGCATGTGGATGCTCAGGCCGTAGGGGCCGGCTGCGAATGCTTCACGCGGCTCGAGTTCGACCAGATGCGAACGGTCGCCCTCGAGCCGTTTTTCCGAAATGTAGGGCGGGTTGCAAACGACCACATCGATCGTGCCGTCAAGCTCCAGGCCGGAGAAGGCGCTGAACAAGTCGCCCTGAAGCACCGTTACCCGCTCCTCCAAATCAAGATGGATGACGTTGCGGCGCGCGACCTGCACGCATCCGTCGGTAAGATCGCTTGCCCACACGCGCGCGGTGGGGGCGTGGTGCGCGATGGCGCACGCCAGATTGCCCGCCCCACAGCACATGTCGACAACGCGAGGTACCGGCAAGTTCAGTTGGCTCAGAACATCGAGAGCGGCGTTGCCGAGCAGTTCCGTTTCCGGTCGAGGAACAAGCGCACCGGGCGAGACGAGCAGCTGCAGTCCCATGAAGGTGCTGCGGCCCCTGCCATAGGCATCGGCGACATTGATCTCTTCGCTCACGACACTCGCCTCCCGTTTTATCCGGCGTTGGTGGCCGACAATGGCGCACCGATAAAGTGTATCTTAAAACCGCTTAACTCTCGATCGACAAAATCAAAACCCAATCCCGCCTCAGACGCTTTGAAGCCCTGATGCTACAAAGATGACCATAAGCTTCTGCGCCGTGTCATGATTAGGAATATCTCCTTACTCGAGCCGGTTATCCCCAGGCTGGCGAGCCAGTTGCCGAATTCTCAGCCTGGCGTCACGATTTTGCTACATTTTAATCAAAGAAGGCACATATGTAAGCAATTCGTAATGTTCCAGCAGCGGGGCGGAGCTGCTGCTTCCCGGAAGGTTAAAGTTTGTCCCTCATCGAAAGAATCGACGAGATTGCGCGGCAATTTCGCGTCAATGAGCGCGCATCATGAAGTCGACCAAAGAGCGCTCGCTCGATCTACGCTCCGCAATGTTTGGCTGTGTGCACGCCCTCGTCGGCGTAGGCGTTTTCTCCGCATTGATAAATATCCTCGCCTTGACCGGCTCCGTCTACATGCTCCAGGTCTACGACCGCGTGCTGCCTTCGCAGAGCGTGCCGACTCTTATCGGATTTACCGTCGGGATGCTGGGACTTTACGCGGCCTATGGGCTCCTCGATTTCGTGAGGCTTCGCCTGTTGGTCCGCATCGGCAGCCGCCTGCATAAAAATCTGCAGCAAAAGGCGTTTGCAGCCTCGCTTTCCCTGCCCCTCGTCGCCGGGCCGGATGCGAACCGGATACACCCGCTTCGTGATCTGGACCAGCTACGTGGCTTTCTTTCCGGGCTGGGGCCGACGGTCTTATTCGATGCTCCCTGGATACCATTTTATATGGTGGTCATCTATCTGCTGCACCCCGCCCTTGGCGTGCTGGCAACGCTCGGTGCATGCGCCGTTGTTTTTTTGACGGTGGTTGCCGAGATCATCGGCCGCAAACCTGCGGCTCGTGCATCTGAAACACTCGTCGCGCAGCGGCTGCTGGCCGATTCCGGCCGCCGCAATGCAGAGGTCGTTCAGGCGATGGGCCTGTCTGCTCCGCTTAGCCGGCGCTGGAACGAGGTCAGTCATCTTTATCTGAAGAACCAGGAACGGCTTTCGGACGTCGTCGGCGCAGCGAGCTCACTGTCGAAGACGCTCCGAATGGCCTTGCAATCATGTGTGCTGGGGCTTGGTGCCTACCTTGTGATCGGGGGCGAGGCCTCGCCCGGCGTGATCATTGCATCGTCCATTTTGCTGGGCCGCTCACTGGCACCGGTCGATGTGGCCATCGCAAACTGGAGAGGGTTTCTGGCAACCCGCAAGAGCTATTCCGAGCTGGCGGCAGCGCTGGATGCCTTTGCTAGCCAGCAAGAGACAATGGAACTGCCGCGCCCAAAGGCGGAGCTTGCGGTCGAAGATTTGACTGTCGCGCCACCAAGCCTGCAGAAGCCAACCATCTTCAATGTAAGCTTCCGCTTGGCAAGAGGCGCAGGGCTCGCGGTCGTCGGCCCGAGCGGCTCCGGCAAGACCACGCTCGTGCGCGCTTTGGTCGGGGCGTGGAAGCCGCTTCGTGGCACGGTAAGATTGGACGGCGCCTCGCTCGATCAGTGGAACTCAGAACTGCTCGGCATTCATATTGGCTACCTGCCACAAGACGTTGAGCTGTTCGACGGGACGATCGCCGATAACATTTCGAGGTTCGGCGGCAAAAGCGACGCAAAAGGCGTGCTGGCAGCTGCCAAGGCTGCGGGCGTGGACAAGATGATCATGCGTCTTCCGCAGGGTTTTCAAACACGCATCGGAGAAGGCGGCGCGGCCCTTTCGGCTGGGCAGAGGCAGCTCGTCGGGCTTGCCAGGGCACTTTACGGCGATCCCTTCCTCGTCGTTCTTGACGAACCAAATTCCAATCTGGACGCAGACGGCGATGCTGCTTTGGCCGGCGCAATCCTGGCTGTGCGTCAGCGCGGCGGTATCGTGATCGTCGTTGCGCATCGCCCCTCCGCTCTCGTCAACATCGATCAGGTACTCGTCCTGTCGAACGGGATGCTCCATTCGTTCGGCTCGCGCGAAGACGTTCTGGCAAATGTGGTCCGGCCCTTCCCGCGTCCGGACAAGCCAAACATTGTCGTTCCGCTGCAGCACGGTGCAAGCGGGCATGCGTGAGGTATTGCTTAGTGTCTAACGTGACCATGTCGTCATATGCTGCGGTTGGCGGCGAAGGCCAGCCGACCGGGGCGAAGCCGGAGTCGGATGGCATTCGAGCCAATCTACCCTGGGGTAATCTGGTCCGGAGCCTGGCAACAAATTGTCGTTCCGCCGCGCAAAGGTGCGGCCGAGCATATGCGAGGTATCGCTCCACTGTTACCGTGTCGTCATACGTCGCCGCCGGCGGTGAGAGCCGTTCGTTGGAGACGAAGCCAGATCCGGATGGCATCCGGGCCAATCTGCTCCTGGGCCTGGCAACCAGCTTGCTGTTGGTCTTTGGCGGAGGGCTCTGGTTGGGATTGACCAAGATTGCCGGCGCGGTGATTGCGCCTGCGACTGTGGTGGTCGAAAGCAACATAAAAAAAGTGCAGCATCAAACCGGCGGCACCATCGGCGGAATCTTCGCGCAGGACGGCGATCATGTGAAGGCCGGCGACGTGTTGGTCAGGCTGGACAACACCTTGACCCGAGCAAACCTGCAGATAATCACCGAGGACCTCAATCGCGCCACCATTCGTCTGGCCCGACTGGAGGCCGAGCGCCAGGGTCTGCCGGAAATGCAGATCCCGCCCGACCTTCGCGCTCAAATGGGTGATCCGCAAGTGGCGGCACTTGTCAGTGGCGAGCGTGCCTTGTTTGAAAGCCGTGCTGCGGCGCTGGCTGGCCAGAAAGCCCAATTGCAAAGCCGCTCGAAGCAGCTGGAACGTCAGATCGATGGCCTCAAATCGCAGCAGTCTGCGACGGACGAGTCTCTGGATCTGCTGACCAAGAACCTTGCAGATGTCGAATCTCTCTATGCAAAGAAGTTGGTGTCCAAGGAGAGGTTGAGCAATGTCAGCCTGGAGAAGACCCGGACTCGCGGCGAATCGGGACGCCTTGTCGCGGCGATAGCGGAGGTACAGGCTCACATCAGTGAAACGGACCTGCAGGTGCTTCAGCTCGACGAACAAATGCGGAGCGACGTGACCAACGAACTTCGCGAAACGGAAGCCAAGCAGACCGAACTCAGTGAGCGCAAGGTGGTGGCCGAAGACGAACTCGGCAGGACAGACATTCGTGCCCCGCAGTCGGGCACGGTACAAGAATCCTCGGTCCACACCGTCGGAGGCGTAATTGGCGCCGGAGAGGTGCTCATGATGATTGTGCCCGATTCCGACAACCTTGTCGTCGACGCTTCCATTCCTCCGTCGCGTATCGATGAGATTCATCCCGGACAGCAGGTATCGATCCGCTTTCCGGCGTTCGACGCCGGCACCACACCTGCTTGCGAAGGCTCGGTCAAGCGCGTCTCAGCGGATCTGATCAAGGATCAGCAACGCCAGCTTTCCTATTTTTCGGCTCGCATCGACGTCGAGAATGAAGCGACCTGCCTGACTGGAGAGAAAATACTCAAACCCGGCATGCCCGCCGAAGTCCACATAAGAACCGACGAGCGCAGTGTCTGGTCCTACTTGATGAAGCCTCTTACCGACCAGTTCTCCAGGGCCTTCAGGCAGTAAGGAGGCTGCCACACTCTCAACCGGCAGCCCGGCCGATTCATCGGGTCGCCGCGTTTTCGAGAGCGCTGCTGAACCTGACCTCGATCGTGTCTCCCGGCATGACCTCGGTGTCTTCTTGGACAAGCTGTTTCCGCCATTCTTCGCCGAGCTTGCGAATGATCGTTACCTCGGCCTGGATCCTTTCGCCGGCAACCGGCAACGGCAGGGCGGCCGCTCCCGTGGGCTGCAACTTCTGGCTGGCGGCGCGAAGTCTTGCGCTGACGTCGGCAAGGCGCACGTTGGTATCCTTCAGCTCGGTCAACAGACCGATCCTTCTTTGGTTGTCATTGCGTTCGCGCTGTCTGGCAAAATCGTCCTGCTGACGTCGTGCTCTCATAAGTTCAACCGAGGTTTCGAGTGCCCGGCTGGAAGAGAGCACCAAAGCGCGCCGGACGTCGGCGAGCCGGGTATTGGTTAGATTTCCCGACTCAAACGCTTTCCTTACGCGCGCCAGTTCGTCTTCGTCCGCCTTCACCCCATCCGCTTCGGCCCGCTCGCGCTCGAGCAAGGTCTCGGTTTGCGCTGCAGCATCCTTGCCACTTTTGTCGAGAAAGCTCTGCTCTTTCTGGAAATTGTCCAACGAGAGCTTCAGCCCTTCTGCTTCGGCCTGCGCGATCGCCGACGCAAAACCTGCCGACAACGGCGACCCTTGTGGTGGCTGCATGTCGAAAGTCGACTTACCCTGAAGTTCGGCGCGCAGACGGGCGCTGTGAAAATAGTCTCTCGTGTATTCCCCCCAAAGCGACTCATAATCGCGCCGCAGATCCACCGGATCGGGGCCAACCTGGTTTGCCCGGGACCGCAAAAGGCTGAAGCCACCTGACACCGCAATCGCCTGCCGCACGGTCATCAGCGGGCGATAGGCCTGCTGTCCGGGAGTGAGCACGTCGCCAGTCACATAGATCGGCCTGTACTCTGCAACCACGGCGGTCACGTCTGTCGGCTTGATGACGATCATTTGCTCCCGCCCGTCAGGCAGCCGCTGGTGGAATATCTTGGTTGGCAAGATCGTCTGCATGCGTGTCTGCAGTTCGGCCGGAGTCAGGCCGCCAACCGAAACCATCCCGACTTCGGGAAGCGCGATCGTGCCGTCCATCTGGACCACCGCACGTTGCGTTCGCTCAGAGATGGAGGCAATTCCTATCTCGACGGTATCGCCGGCGGAAAGTCGATAAGCAACCCGTGCTTCCGCCGCAGCGGCCGTTTCCATCGCGGCTAGCATGCCGAGCACGACAAGAAGGATTCGATTAACGAGGACCATTGGCGGCAATCTCCTTCTGGTTCGACCGCGACTCTTCCGGCCAATCGAGACGGGTGATGAATTCGTAGACTGGCCCGCCAGGCACGCCCCAGTTGCTCGACCAGATCACCTGTGAGCCGTCGGGGGACGGCGAGGCATGGGTTTCGCTCCAATAGTCGGACGGGACGTTGTGGGTTTGCGTGACTCGTCGAACCTCACCGCTGCCATCGAGGCGCAGCGCGATCACCTCTCGCGCATATGGCGCCCAGTCGCGATTGGCAGATATCTCATCGGGATTGCCGCCATAGCTCACGAACACCCAGCCGCTCCTGTCCAGTGCCCGCGCGGACGCATGCTCCGCTTCGCCAAATTTCATAAGCGAGGTGACCTTCCCGTCAATCAGTCTCCTTTTGATGACGTGATATTTGTCAGGGTCGGATTTGCTGATGCCCACGAAAACTTCGCTACCGTCATCATCGACCGTCATATCGCCATGGCCGGGCCGATGATGGTCCGTCCACCTCTGCCGCAACGTCCCGTCGACGGAGAAAATAGCTCGCTGTTCTGTGTCTTCGTTCACGTTCTGAAAGCACAGGATGTTCGCTCCCAGCGGGGAGATCGAGCAGGCGCTGACCGTTCCGGCAAGCTGGGCAAGATCGATGTCAGGAAATTTCCGGCGCTGCTTGAGATCATAGGCAAAGGCAACCATCGCACCATCCCCACGGATCGCGCGCACTGCTATGCGGTCGCCGTCGCGGCTAGGATTGCCTTTGGACGGACCGAACTGAAGATCATGGTAATTCGGCGACACGAACAGCACGTCTTCGCGATTGGTCCGTGGCGCCCAGGTCGAAATTTTCCGGTCCTGAACGCAAATCATCAGATCGGGATTTTGCGGATGCCATTCGCATTCAGCCGATCGAGCGCGACGGAAAAGCGGGACATAGGTGTGCCCGTCGAAAAAGCACATGCCATTGCAGCCGTTGGTGATGACGAGGAGGCTCTGGTCTGAATTCCATGCCTGGGAGCTGGAATAACGGTGGCTGCAAAATTTCTTCTCGCATACGACGCCATTGCCAAGAGCGCCAGGCTTGGTGATGCGCATGAAAACTGTCCCGAAGGCTGGATCCGTCGCGGGTTGGAGATAATCGGGCAGATCCATCATCACTGGCGCGACAAACTGTGTCGGCGCGCTGTCTTGCCGGCCGCTGGCCGTGGACAAATCCAACGACAAGGCAGCCGCAATCAACAGCGGAGCCAACCCACGCGGGCGAAAGGTCATGTCATGTAGCCCATTTCGTGTCGCACCCGGCCTTCGCTGAGGCGCCCTTGCCACCATCCGATGGTCCGCTCCAAGCCTTCGCGCAGGCTGGTCTGGGCGCGCCATCCAGTCTTGCTTTCGAGGAGCGAAGAATCGGCCAGCAAGGCACGCACCTCGGAATTCTGCGGCCGCAGCCGGCGCTCGTCGCGGTGAATTGGTTTCTTGCAGCCACTCAACTCGATCACCAGATCCAATATGTCCGAGATCGTCACAGCGCGCTGGCTTCCGGCGTTGTAGGCATGGCCAAATTCGAGCTCGGCCGAACCTGCGGTCAAAAACGCCGCCGCGGTGTCTTCCACGAAAGTAAGGTCGCGGATCGGGCTTGTGTCTCCCACCATGATCGCAGGGCATTTTTTATCGAGAGCCTGACGTATGATGGTCGGTACGATGGCCCGCTCACTTTGGCGTGGGCCGTACGTATTGAAGGGCCGCATGATAACCACGGGAATGTCGAACGATCTGGCGTAGGACTCCGCCATCATGTCCGCACCGATCTTGGATGCCGAATACGGTGACTGTCCCTGCAATGGGTGGGACTCGCTGATAGGCATTGTCAGCGCGGTGCCATAAACCTCGCTTGTCGAGGTGTGCACCACACGCTCTGTCTCCCATTGGCGCGCCGCTTCGAGGACGTTGACCGTGCCCAGGATGTTGGTTTCCACATAGGACTGGGCGGCGGCATACGAATACGGGATAGCGATCAGTGCGGCGAGATGAAACACGACCGCCTGGCCGCGCACGATCCGATTAACGAACGCGCTGTCGCGAACATCGCCGCGGATGAGGTTCAACTGGCTTCGTATAGTGTCCGGTAAATCGTCCAGCCAGCCGTGGCTGTCGAAGGAATTGTAGAGAGCCACCGCGGTGACGTCGGCACCGCTGCGGACGAGCGCCTCGGTGAGATGCGAACCGATGAACCCATCGGCACCCGTAACCAGAACTTTCCTGCCCTTGTATGCCATGACCCAAGCGTTCCCCCTATGACGTGAGGCACTGACTTTGCAAATCCACGAGAGCGCCGATGTCCCATCTGCTCTCAAGTTTCGATCGGCGGCGGCGAAACGACGCCAAGCACCGCCAGCAGGCCGCGCACCATCCAGACGACATCGGAGACGATCGTGCGTTGCGGATAATAGGAAAGGTCAAGCCTGGCTTTGGCCGGAAACAAGACCTCACGGTAGAACAGTAACGGGTCCACGGATCGCGGATAAAAATGCGCTTCATTCCGGAAGAGAACCTGGGCTGGACCAAGCAAGCCTGGCTTGTATTGTAAAATACCCTCGAAGCCCCCGCGAAAACAATCGGCGAAGACAAGGCTCTCCGGGCGCGGCCCGACGATTGCCATCTCGCCCCTGAAGACGTTCCAAAGCTGCGGCAGCTCGTCGAACTTGGTGACGGCGAGGAACCGTCCTACCGGCGTCATGCGGCTGTCATCGGCCATGGTCAGCGCCAAGCCACCGGGATCGCATTTTACGCTGAACTTGCGGAACTTGTACATGCGGAATGGGCGAGCACCGGCCCCGACGCGGGTCTGCGTAAAGAAGATGGGCCGACCGCCTTCCAGCAGCAGCGCCACGGCAATCAGCAACATCAGCGGAGCAAAGACGATCGCCGCGGCCGCAGCAATGACGAGATCAATTGCTCGTCTCACAGTCCCATGGGCGGCACTTGAGACGTTAGGCCGGTGAATGGCTACGTCCAGGGCATTCATGCGGCTGTTCCTGTCTGAGCGCAACCGCTAACCGCTGCGGCAAGAGCGACAACCACCGTTTCGACCAAAGGTGCCGTGACCTGCGGATGCAGCGGTACCGTCAGCTCGCGCTGCGCGAAATCTTCGGTGCGCGGCAAATGAGTATCGGGGATAAGCTCACGATAGAGCGTCATCTGGTGCACCGGCGGGTAGTGGATAGTGGTTTGTATCCCTTGCGCGCGCAGTGCGTCGATGACGTCTTGCCTGTCGGCGTAACGTGGCAAAAGGATAGGCATGATGTGGTAGGCCGACGTCCGCGGCTCGTGGAACGGGATGGTCACGGCCGGACAATGCTTGGCTATGAGACGGCGATACAGCATGACCAGGATACGCCTGATCTCATTCCACTCCTGCAAATTTTGCAGCTGGACGAGTCCGATCGCAGCCCGCAATTCATCCATGCGATAGTTGAATCCGAGCATGGTGACATCATACTGAGGGGTGCGGCTGTTCAGCCTTTGACGTGTCCCGGTGGTCATCCCATGTCCACGCGCCTGGCGGATTGTCTCGAGCAGACCGGCATCCCTGGCGATCACAGCCCCGCCTTCCGCCGTGGTCATGTTCTTGTTGCCGTAGAAGCTGAAGGCGGCCGCGGCACCAAATGTCCCCACCTCCTTCAAGCCCGGCGCATGCGCCGCGTCCTCGACGATATGCAGCCCCCGGGCACGGGCGAACCTCTGCCATTGTTCCCGATCGGCGAGGTAGCCGGCGAAATGGACGAGAATGATTGCCTTGGTGCGGGTCGTGCATTTCGCTTCGGCTTCCACGATCGACATCAGCGGCACGTCGGCTGACTCGATGTCCACGAAGACCGGTGTCGCACCGACATAGAGGACCGCATTTGCGGTCGCCACGAAAGTCAAGGATGGCACCAGCACCTCGTCGCCCGGTCCGATGCCAAGTGCGTGCAAAATGAGATGAAGCGCTGCCGTACAAGAACCGACCGCGACGCAATCCTCCGCACCATGGACGTCGGCAAAAGCTTGTTCGAAGGCTCGTACCTGCTCCCCCATTGTCAGCCAGCCGCTGTCGATGACCTTGGTCAAAGCAGTCTTTTCCGGCACACCCAGGATCGGGGCACTGACCAAGAGCATCACAACCTCCTAGACTGATAATTGTGGGAACCGAGCTCGTGACTTCATCATGCAGCCGTCGCGGTGACCTCGATCGAGGCCGATTGGTCTTCCCAGGAAATGGTCTGTGCGTTCTGGAAGTCGTCGACGCGCCCGATATCGAGCCAGAGACCCTCATGCTTGTACACGTGCACGGTTGTGCCGTTCTGCATCATCTGCAGCATCAGGTCGTCGAACCCAAAGGGTATGCCGGATGGGATAAACTGCAGAACGTCCGGGTTCATGCAGTAAATTCCCATGCTGACCAGATGCGAGAGGGTCGGCTTCTCGCGAAAGACCTGCACGGTATTGTCGACTTCGTCGATGACGCCGAAATCCATCTTGATCAGACGACAGGCTGTTGCGATCGTCACCGGATCGGTGTGCTTACGGTGCGCTGCTACAAATCGACTGAGGCTTAGATCCGTAAGGACGTCGCCATTGAGAACGATAAACGGCTCCGTCAGTTCATCCCTGATCAAAGACAGTGGCCCGATGGTGCCAAGCGGCTCCATCTCCTGCGTATATCGAATTTTCAGGTTCCACTGCGAGCCATCTCCACACACGGTGCGGATCAAGTGGCCGAGATACCCGGTTGTAATATAGACTTCCTGAATACCGTTGCGTCGCAACCATTTCAGAAGCATCTCGAGAACCGGCCGTGCGCCGATCGGCATGAGCGGCTTCGGCAAGACCGAAGTGAAGGGGCGGAGGCGTGTTCCCATTCCTCCACATTGAATCACCGCTTTCATCCTGGTCCTCCCTTGTTCATTCGGCCTGAACGCTATCGTCACGGGCCGGCTATCCTGCCTTGGTCAGCACCCGGGAAACACGTTCTTTGCCCCTCCGAAGAACCGGTGAGATTTCCCGCAGAAGACCGGTGAGATTTCCCCACCGATCCCTGATCCGGACATTGCATCTGGATGGTATGTGGCCGTCGGGGTGGATGTCGTCGTGCATTCGAATGGTAACAATTCGGCCGTTTTGCTGTTCTATATCTTTGGATCTATGGCAGTGCTGAATGACCAGCCGGTCTGTCAGCTTTCCAAAAGGTCAGAACGTATGTTCGACGACGTTCGGCGGGTTCGCTCACAAGGGGCAAAAAAAAGAGGAGCGTTTCCCGTTATTTAAGATTATATTAGAAATTCGGCGTTTGTGGTGTTGGGGGTGCCGCGGCGTCGGCTGGATGAATCGACGAGTGAATGGCTACGACTTCAGGCCCATCACCGTTCAATCCATTCAGATACGCGTTGGGGTAGTTCAATGTATCGAATCGTCATCGCCGACGATCACGGCTTGTATCGTCGCGGCTTGCGATTGGCACTGACCGCAGGCATTCCAGGTGTAGAGATATTTGAAGCGTCTTGTTTCGACGCGGTGCTCAGTTTGCTGGCGGAGCAATCGTTCGTGGATCTCGCGATCCTGGATCTGAATATGCCAGGCCTGTTCAATCAAGAAGTGCTCGGCGGGATCCTGTCCGCCTATCCGGATACGCGATTTGCGATCGTTTCCGGAAACGATTCACGCTCGGAAATACTCACGGCTCTGTCGATCGGGCTTCACGGTTACATCGTAAAGTCGCAGACGGACGAAGAGGTTGTTTTGGCCGTCAATGAAATCCTCTCCGGGCGCATCTATGTTCCCGCACTTCTGTCACGCTCGGGTGCAACGCAAGCAACCCACGCGCATACCCACTCCGAGAAGGGCCCACAGCGACGTACCGCTGGCGTCAACCTTGGCAGGCTGACCTCGAGGCAAAAGGAAGTCCTCAAGCTGATGGCGGAAGGCTATTCAAACAAGGAAATTGCGCGCGATCTGGAAATCGCGGAGGCGACCACGAAAATCCACGCTGCTGCGGTTCTGCGTGAATTGGGGGTACGCAATCGGACCGAGGCTGCCGTTATGCTGAAGACTTGGCTTTCGAGACATGCCAGCTAGAGCGCCGCGCGTCCTTTTGGACGTGCAACGGCATCCCATGACTCCTCACGCATATTACTGCATATCCCAAAGCCACGGCGCAGCTTTGGGCCAACGACATTCTTGGAAAGAACACTGCCCATCTCAAAGGCCGCTCAGCGCCACCCGCCTTTAGATATCTGCTTCCGATTGTAGCACTGCACTACAATCCGATTTCCTTGCGCGACAGCCGCAGCGAATACCGCAACCCTTGGTCCGATATTTCCAGCCTGGGAGAGTGACCGACAAGCGGCGCTCCATCCACTCCGATTATCATGGAACCGAAGCCATGACGGACTACACTTGAGGTCCGCCGCCGCCCCGATTCCACCCACTCGAACACGACATCGCTGCCTGTGTCTTCAGCTGCGAACGTCCAGCTTACGTCGATCCGGCCTTTTGAATCGCCAAGCGCTCCGTATTTCATGGAATTGGTGGCAAGCTCGTGAACGATCATTGCAAAACTCTCGGCGGCGCCTCCCGATATCGCCACGGACGGACCGCTGACCGATATGGCGCGTGTCCCCATATAAGGGTGCAACTCTTGCGCAACGAGATCGTTTATCGCCCCCGATACGCTGCCGTTGCGTGAAAGAAGCAAATGGGTTGCCTCGAGCGCGCGTATCCGATCGATCAGCATTTCCTTGTATTTGGCGACGTTGTTTCCGGGAACATCGACCATCTTCACGAGCGCCGTGATCACCGCGAAAACATTGCCGAATCTATGACGCTGTTCGAGCATGATGCGCTCCCGCTTCTTTGCCGCGGCACGCAGCAGCGTGGTTTGTCGTCTCTCGCTCAGATCGGCAGCCACTCCAAGCCGCTGTCCACCATCATCATGTCTTTCCTCCCTTCCGCGCAGCGCAACCCAGCGGATATGTCCGTCCGGTCGGCGGACACGTATCTCAACATCGTAATTCGTGACCGATGGTGCGGCCTTTCTCGATGCCGCCAGCTTTGGCCAGTCCGCCGGATGGACGACAGCTGACAGTTCCTCCAAACTGCGGCTATTGGCCTGGGCCAGGCCGAGAATGTCCCAGAACGTGTCCGAGCCCGTGACTGTCCCGTCTTTAAGGTCGATGCGCCACGTGCCCAAGCGTCCAGCAGACAGAGCGAGGTCCAGCCATTCCTTCTGAGCCCGAAGCGCTTCGTGAACAGCGCGTCGTTCCGAAATATCGTCGACCACCACGAAGATGCTCTCCGAGAGTCCCCCCTTGGGCACGGACGAAGAAAGCGTTAGCCGAGCCCAGAATGCCATACCGTCCTTTCTTAACAGACGGACCTCGGAAACGAACGAAGAGATGTCATTGCCCAGCCTTGCCAACAATTGCGCCAAGGTATGCCGGTCGTTCGGATGGGCGAGCGTATCGAGCCGCAATTGGGCAAGCTCCTCCTCCTTGTACCCGGTCATCTCGCAAAGGCGTTTGTTGGACTGAAGCAACTCACCTTTCTCGTTGGTGTTCGCGAATCCCAGGGCAGCACGTTCGAAGGCCCAACGATAGCGGCTTTCTGTCGCTTCGACGGCAGCTAGCCTGGCCTCCGCGACTTCCAGCAACTCACGCAAGTCCTGCCGAAGGCGATGGAACGTCATGGCAATTACCCCGCCCGAAACCAGAAGCAGGATTGCGCGTGCCCAATCTCCATTTGAAATGTGATCGTGTCCTCGCGCCCACAGGCCGACAGTCACCATCAGAATGGTCGCAGCAAGCGCTGCCACGCGGTCTTCGAGATAGGCGATAATAATAATAGCCGGAATAAATTCCAGAAAACTGGCGCCTTGCCCAATATAGGCTGACGATTTGATTTCAAATATCAGTGTGGCAGCTAACACCGATGCAGAGGCAATATGAGTTAGCAATCTGCCCGACGGGTTCGAATTCGACCTGCGCGACTGCGAGCTCATGGACACAGACTACAACCTTCTGACTAGCCCGTCGAGACTAGAGCAAAAAACGTACAGCTTAGTACCACTGCCGGATTGCCATACCGCTATCATAGCGCGCATTTTATCGGACGCAGCGGGGCCTAAGAGCTGCCTTAGAACTGTCGGATCATATTAAGTTTTTCAAGGTGGCGATGAACATATTATCCGTCAGCGCATAGAAGACTAGAATCCAGCGACACATAGAAGACTACATGAATCCCGAATACTTATTTCGGGCGTGTGAAACTTTGGGTTAGGGGTAGAAAATGAATCTGATCGATAGACAGGTCAATGCTTCTTCGAGCAATCGGTACATTGCTACGAGGACCAGGTATGATTTTGAAGCGCGGAATACGCGGCCCTCTTCTGGTCACCTTGCCGATCGCGCATCGGATCTATTGGACGCAAGGTTCGGCGAACAAAAAGGCCGCAGTCTGGAATCCATAACCGGCGTGCTTGATCGCATTGGCTGTGGCTATCTCGTGCTGAATCGCGAGAGAAAGGTGGTCGAGTGGAACGCAGCCGCCCAAACCACGCTTGAGCGCCAGGGGGAAGCGGCCGACACTGCGAGCGGGCTTACGACCGCCCTAAGGCGGCTGATCGCAAATGTTCCGGGTCAATTCCTGCCGGGCTCACTATCCTGGGTGGTGATCCGCAGCAGAGGCGACCGTCCGGTGATTCTGAACGAGAACGGCGTTATCGCTCCCGACGGAACGAGCATTGTGGCGTTGCTGGATCGGGATAACAGATCTGGGCCAAATCCTCGCACGTTGCAAAGAATGTTTGGCCTGACGAGCGCAGAAACGCACCTCGCCTTGCGCCTGGCTCAGGGCGACGCTCCTTTGGAGATCGCTCGCAGCTGGCGCCTCAGCCGCACCACGATCCGTTCCCAGCTTGCCTCGCTGTTCGCCAAGACCGAAACAAAACGCCAGGCGGAACTGGTGGCCCTTCTTGGCCGCATTTCGGTCCTGCCGTAGAGGCAGGCCACTGGATACCATCGCCGGACGTCGGCATCCGCCCGGGGATTCAGACGGCGCAAGTTGGAGTGTCATGACTTGGCAGGTCGTGCACCGCATGACGGAAGCCGCAATCCCGGACCGGCCATTCGGTACTGTCGAACGGATTCGAAAGGCGACAAGTTGGACAACGATCTAGGCAGCGAGTCTGTTCTTGCCGCAGCGGAGAAGGTGGAAATCGCTCGATCGCGTTCGGACCGCGCGGTGAAGAGACTGGCACGGACCGGACCGATCGTCGTCACCGGCGCGGCAGGCTTCATTGGTTTTCACGTCGCTTTGCGGCTTTTGCGTCTGGGTGTCGAAGTCATCGGCGTCGACAATTTCTCCCCCTACTACGATCCACGACTCAAGGAAGCGCGATTTGCGCGCCTCTGTACCGAGTCGGGCTTCACTCCGATGCGAATTGATCTGGCGGATGCGGCGCGTGTCCAGTTGCTGTTTTCAGAAGTTCGACCTTCAAACGTTGTGCATCTCGCGGCTCAGGCCGGCGTGCGACATTCACTAGTTGACCCGCATGCCTATCTGCAATCGAACATAATAGCCTTTCTCAACGTTCTTGAGGGCTGTCGGCACTTCGGCGTTAGTCACCTCGTCTATGCCTCTTCGAGCTCCGTCTACGGCTCAAATCGAACCATACCGTTTTCCGAGCATCACGGCGCCGATCATCCTGTCAGTCTGTACGCCGCAACCAAGCGTTCAAACGAATTCATGGCGCACTCATACAGTCACTTGTTCGGCTTACCTATGACTGGACTGCGCTTCTTCACCGTTTATGGCCCCTGGGGCAGGCCCGATATGGCGGTCTATATGTTCACGCGTGCGATTATCGAGGGGAATCCAATCGAAGTAGCCAATGCCGGCCGCGTGTGGCGAGACTTCACCTATATCGACGATATCGCTGAGGGCGTGGTTCGAGCACTTGCTGCACCGCCGCGGCCCGATCCGCATTGGGACCCCTTCACCGCCGATCCTGCTACAAGTTCCGCGCCGCATCGCGTCTACAACATCGGCAACGACTGGCCCGAGGAGATCAACCGGCTCATTTCGATCATCGAGACCGCCCTTGGCTGCCGGGCGCTTCGCGTGGATGTGCCGTTGCCGCCTGGCGACGTTTTAGAGACACGCGCCGACGTCAGCGACCTTCGCAAGGCCGTCGGCTTCGCCCCGACGACGCGGCTTGAGGACGGAGTGCAACGCTTTGTCGAATGGTACCGGGACTTTCATGGAAGGGATGCCGCGACCAGCATACGGCAACAAACGTTGGTGCATGTAGAGGCCACCGTGTGATCCGCGCCTTGTCGGAGCGACGGATCCACGCGTCTGTTATCCTGTCGGGGCTGCTGGTCTGGTCAAAAGATCAGCTGATGCCGCACAGCGTCACGACGACATTTTCCGGTCATCGATGCCCCGCGCGATCCTCGCGCAAATCAGCTTATCGCGGGCAGTTCCAATGAGCGATCTCGATTCGGAGACTGAAGTTGCACTTGGCACGGAGCACAAAGAATTCGCCGCATCCGCGCTCTGCCGAACAATGTCATTCAGATGGATGATGGTGACGTTCGGGCTCCATCGTAAGCTCTATTCGACCGCATTTTGCCTCCTCGGAATCGCGAGCTCATGTCCCAAAGCTACTTTCTGAGATCCAGGACGGTTGCTACGGTCGAGAAAATAATCACCCGTGTTCCTCCAAGCCCGATCGGCGGTATTCTTCGCGCGGCAGGAGGCGTTTCGGCCATGGCGATTGCCGGCCAGCTGACCCTGGTCGCCGCCATTCCCGTTTTGGCCCGGCTCTATTCCCCGGCAGATTTCGGGATCTTCACGATTTACCTGTCGATCGTAAACATCCTCGGTGCGATCGCAGCATTGCGTTTCGAGGCCTCGCTTTATGGGGTCAAGGACAGTGCGCAGGCGTACGTGACCGTTAAGCTCATTCTCCTGGCTGTCTTGGTGACGAGTGTCCTGGCCTTTGGGGCAGGACTGCTGTGGGCGAGCATCGCTCCAGCGCGAGTTGGCCACCTCGCCTGGCTCATTCCACTTGGGATGGGGGGTGCCGGCCTCGTCGAAGCAATGAACTGCTGGAGTCTGCGCGTAGGCCTGCTACGCGACTTCGCCCTCGGCCGCCTGATTTTGCCGGTGACCATGGCCCTGCTGCAACTAACTTTTGGGCTCGCCCATTTCGGAGGCGACGCGATGGTGCATGCTCATATCCTGAGCCAATTCATCTTCATCGGAATCCTCGGCTCTCGGATTCTGAGCAGGAAGGACATAGGCGGCATCGCCCGAGCGCCGTGGCGGACCGTCTTTGCAGTCGCCAGGCGAGAATACAAGTTTCCATTGTTTGACATTCCGTCGGCCCTAGCGAGTTTTGCCATCATCAATCTTCCCGCAATACTCGTTGGTTCGCTGTTTGGCGCCGCTTTTGCCGGCTACCTGGGAGTTGCGTCACGGCTGGTGACTGCACCCGTCACGCTGATCGCCAACCCGCTTAGCAATGTTTTTGTATCTGAGGCGAACAAAACCAGCAGTCGCGCCCATTTGCTCGGCACCGCGCACGGCCTCTTGATGCTTTCAGCCGGCCTCACCGCATTGCCAATATTAGCGCTTGGCCTGGCCGCGCCATATATCGTCGTTCCCCTTTTGGGCGCGCCCTGGGTTCCCGCCGCAGACATTATGACCGCGCTGGCGTTCATGGGTGCCACGCAGGCGTTGTCGACACCGCTTCAAGATGTCCCGGCTCTTCTGCGGCGGCAAGAGGTACGACTTCTCGTCGACGGCGCGCGGACGGCGCTTGTATTTGGCCCGCTACTCGCCGGTGCTGAGGCAGGTTGGGAACCACTCAAAGTCATTTATCTGATGGCGGCCGGCGGCGCCGTCGGGTTTGCACTGAAAACGGCGGCCTCTCTGTATCTTCTCCGCCACTACGTCGAACCATCGGGAGCCGCCATACCAAAGCAGAGTCATCATCTCGAGGGAAAAACACCATGAAGCACTCGCAGCTTGATCAGCTTCTAACGACCGATGTGGTTGACCAACATCATCGCGCTGATGCTTCGCGACTGCGCCCTTTCATTTCAGTTGCCATCCCGACCTTTCGCCGACCGGACACGATCCGCCGGGCGATGGATAGCATTCTGAGTCAAGATTTCGCCAGTTGGGAGCTGGTCGTCAGCGACGACGAGGGCCGAGAGGGAGCGACCTGGGCAATCGTCACCGAGTATGCACGGACCGAGCCTCGCATCCGAATTGTCGAGAACGGTCGGGGCCGGGGTCAGGTCGAGAATACCAACAACGCCATGCTCGCTTGCGTCGGAAAATGGATCAAGCTGCTCCATGACGATGACTGGCTCGCCCCAGGCGCACTCAAGACCTTTGCCGAGGTTTCCACCAAGCATCCCTCGGCTGCATTTATGACCTGTGCCGCGAATATAATTGAAGACGATCGGATGAAATTCCGATTGCCACCGCAAGGGCGACAACGGATCTCCGTCTACTCGAGCCAGCAATGCCTAACGGACCTCTATCTGGTCCGTACGACGCGGAGCCTCGGGATCATCCCGTCGACGCTGTTGATCAACCGCGACGTCATTCACGCGGGTTGCCTGATGCGCGCGCACAATTCTATCCCGGCCGGAGTCGACCAGCTGTTCTTTGTTGACCTGGCATGCCACGGAGACATGGTCGCGATAAATGACGGCTTGATCTTCTACGACGCGACCAATCACCCGAGCATCACTACAACTAAGAATTTTGATGAAGTTGATCAAGTAACTCTTGCCGTCAAAGAGCTTAACTGGAATCTAATTCAGGATCGTAAACACCTCCCTCGCCCCGAGACTTTGTTACGGGCGCTGCGGGTTGCTCGTATTCCCAGCAGATTCCACCAGCAGTCATGGCGAGCGACGATCCAAGATGCCATGCAAATTCTTCGCCCATCAGTTATGAAAATTGCGAGCCAGCACATTCTTACTTACGTGTTCGCCATCCGCCCGAGACTGGGCCGGTTGCGTAGCCAGAGGCGAATTTAGCGTGGCGGCATCATTGAGGCCTGCGTTGGCCGGCTGGCACGCATTCTACACCGTCGAAGGCGGCTTTCCTTCGTCCAGGCTTCGGGGATAGCGAGATGACCATTTGTCCGGCGTGTGGCAGTGTATCAACCGCAAAATTGTTCGAAGTGACAGCAGACGAGGCCTCTCGACATTTCATCAATCCGCGTCAGGACCCCGATCGCTCCCGAAAGTTAACAAGCCACCTGTCGGATCTCTGGGGCCGTAACACTTGCGACATTCGCAAATGCGCAGATTGTGGATTCGGTTTCGCAGATCCGTTCGTCGCCGGCGGCTTTGAGTTTTATAACTTAGCCTGGGCGTACCCTTCTTATCCAACTATGAAATGGGAATATGCAAGAACAATCGAAGAGCTCGCGGGCCTGAATACTGGCGGAAAGACTGCTCTCGAAGTGGGATCGGGGTTTGGGTATTTTCTCGACCGCATCAAGAATAAATTCTTCCATACTTCGGATATTTCTGCCGTCGACTACAACGAAACGGCGCGATCAGTACTGGCGTCAAAAGGCTTCAAGACATTTGCAAATGACTTTCGAGATGGCAGCTTCAATCCCATGAAAGAGGCGTTCGATTTTATTTTCATGTTTCAGGTCTTCGAGCATATGGACCAAGTGGATGAGGTCTTTGCTCGCTTAAAATATCTTCTGAAGGCGGAAGGATCTGTTTTCATTGCCGTGCCAAATGAAAACAGAACGTACTATATGGAGTCTCACGGTTCGCTCGTAGACATGCCACCAAACCACATTGGCCGATGGACGAAAGGAGCCTTCGATGCCATATGTCGGCGGCACGGCTTGCAATTGAGCAAATGCGAGCGCGAGCCGTTCAATCTCGCCAAATTCCTGAAGCAAGACATCGTCCACAGCTTTTTGCGAAAGGGCCAAAAACCAGGTAGTCTGAGTGAGTTCGTTCGGGCCCTGCCGCGAAGCAAAGCGCAACGAATGGCGCAAGGTTTGACCGCCCTTGCGATTTCACCGTCACGCTTGCCGGCATGGGCATACGCCATCAGGAACGCATCTACGATGGGCGGGAGCGCACTCTGGGCGAAAATCGACAAAGTCTCGTCACCTGCGCCACGGATTCATCGCCAAGCCAAGCAGTAATGAGCGGTGCCACGCCGCTTGCAGCGGGAAGGTGATTTTGACACCACCAGGCTGCTGGACCTGCCAAGCAGACGAAGGATGGCATCAGGGGCGTCGCCTCAGGCGTTGCTCCCGAAATTCATGAATGCCCGTCCGGCGGCTCCTGGCCAGTAGGTTCCGTTGTGACACCTCGGCCCCACGCTCCGGACGGATCTCTCCGCGGCAACCCCGGCTACGGGCGAATGGCCCGCGCCGGCAGCCGATCGGCGCGGCGCCTAAAACGGGGATTTTCAACGGGCGGTGGTGGGAAGTAGGCAACAGTAAAAGCCGAGCTCGTCATGCTCCCTCCAGCAAGAGATCAGCGCTGTCCCCAAACCGGTAACCCGCGTGCTTCCTGAGATTAACCTTCGTGAGAACGCTTGCGACGGGAACCGAAGCTGGCGTATCGCCCGCAAGCAAGTCTAGGACGCCTCGCGCGATGCTGCGTCGCGTTTTCGCCCAGCGAATGGCGAAAAGAACCACGTCACCCCAGCCTGTCAGGAGTCTGGCCTCTGGTCCCTCAAGCCCCAGCGGCCCATTTATGATGACCACCCGATAGACCGAGTGCAGTTCATCTTTGAAAGGGGAGCCATCGACACTGGACAGTAAGGGCAGCAGATCCTCCGACGGTGCGAGCGCCATGAAATCGATTCCGATTGCCGACATTCCAGCTATCGCATCACGCAGCGCACAACGGTCATTGATATAGTCTCCAAAAAAATTGTGCGGCTTACGTGCGCTGAATTCCTTCACAAACTCGCCTGTAAGGCGGCGGTCCGTGCGGTCCAGATCAATAAAGAGTACTCGCCCTCCAAGTCTTGTGGCCGCCAAGGCCATGCTCCATGCGAGCTCGGTCTTGCCATCATCCTCACTGCAGGATGTTATCAAGATTATGTTCGAGCAATCCCTCGCCCGCTGGGGCGCTGCAGCGACAAGCAGGGCCGTCACGGCGCGGCTGTATCTTGACTCCTGCTGACCTGAAACCAGCTGCTGCAGTCGCCTCGCGTGCGTTGTGGCAGCCTGGGGTATCAGCCCGAGGCACGGAACTTTGAGCGCGGCTTCAGCTTCGGCCTCTCCGTGCAAGGTGCTATCGAAGCGTTGGCGGACAAGTATGAAGATCCCCCCAATCAGGCCAAACACAACCATGCCGGGCGGAATAAGAAATATTGGCGACAGAGTCGTTGGATTGGTAGGAGGCCACGCCGCTGAGAGAAGCCTGACTCCGGGGGATGGACTTGCGATACGCCGCATCAAGTCTTGTTGCCGGGTCAAAAGGTCGTTGTAGCGCTGCGTCAGGATGCCGACCTGGGGCTCGAGAGCGCGCAATCCGGAAAGCCGGCCGGCTGTATCGGCCACAACCGCATCCAGGACGTCCTTACGCTTTTGCAGCACCGCTATTTGGGAGCGATAGATGTTCGTCTCGGCAGCGACGCGGGCGATTTCTTGTTCGATCTCACGATCGATCGCATTTGTGACATCCTCATCTGTTGTGCCGTTGGCCTGGCGTGCCAAGAGATCGGCCAGCACGGGTGATCCGATGGTTTCGGCTACCGCGGCAACCGACGCGCCCCCCTTTCGCAAGTCCTGAATGTGTTGAAGTCGAGATTCCGATGCGGAGAGATCGGCTTTCGACAAGGAGATTTGCTGGGTGAGTTCGACTATCTCCTTGGCGGCATTATCCGCTGCACCTTGGTCGATCGCGCCATGGCTCAGCCGATACCTCTCAAGACGATCGGTCGCTTCTGCGAGACTGTTCTGTGTAGCTGGAAGTCCGGCAACTATCGATTCAAGTTCCAGTCTGTCCGATGCTTGGCTTTTCCTTGCCAGATCGCCAATATACACTTGGACAAAGGTATTGGCGATCAAAGCAGCTCGCGCCGGATCGTGATCGGTGAAGCCGACACTGATGACCCTCGATCGCAGCTCCTGGCCGATCCTTATACCCTTACGGAGTATCTTGAGTTCAGCCGCATCTGGCTCCGCCGGAGTGCTTCGCGGCCAAATTTTGGCCAGCAGATCGGCTGTACCCGAGCGCAACTTCGGCGGCTCGACGCCCGCAGGGTCAGCAGCAGAATTTTCGGTAACAGCATCAACCTTTCTAGTATTGTTGAGAGCGTCCGTTTTGCGCAGCGCTGCCACCACGCTTCGCAGATGGCCTTGCGACGAGAGCATGGTGATGTGGTCGTCAATGCTGGAATCCAGCACATCTTGAGTAGAGACCGAGCCGCCGGCAGGGGCTGCTCTACTAGGTGCGTCGACGATTACCTGTGCGGTGGCTTCATACAGGGCAGGCCGTGCAAGACCCGCAAGCGCGGCTAATACACCGCCAGTGATGACCATGGCCAGCAGGAACCATTTTTTTCTTGAGAGGGTAATGAGGAGCTGATGGAATGGGGTTTGCGTGTCCATCTGTTCGCGTAAAGGCCGTTTCATGCGCGGAGCGATTTCGCGCGCAGGCACGTGCATTTCGTTAACGTGCGGAAGGTGGATGCGGCTAACTATGGACCCTTCCATCTTAATCTCCTGTAAGTTCGGGCACGCGAGAACCCGTTGCTGTGGGCGATGGCCGCCTTGCCTCGTTGTGCCAGGCCTGGAACATCAAAGCGGGCCACAATTCACGAGAATGGTCGTGCCTGCCGTCAACGTGATCGCGCCAGCACGCATCCACCTCTGCAAGGTCGAAAATCCCGTCTCCGGACAAACGCATATCGGCGACAAGGTCGTTTGCCCAACTCAGCAGCGGGCCTCTCAGCCAGACTGCTATAGGAACATCAAAACCTTGCTTCGGCCGCTCGATCAGCCGCTGCGGAACGTACCGGCGCAACAACTGACGAAGAATCCACTTGCCTTTGCCATTACGAACTTTCGTATTCGTCGGCAGGCGCCAGGCAAATTCGACAACCCGATGATCGAGCAGCGGGCATCGCCCCTCGAGGCTGTTGGCCATGCTGGCGCGGTCCAGCTTCACCAATATGTCCCCGGGGAGGTATCCAGCCATATCGTCATACAAAAGACGGGACAGCAGCCCATCAAGCCGGTGATCGACGTGAATTGATGAGGGTGGCTGGTGGAGGCTCAGGTTCTCGTTCGATGATCCCGTAAGTCGCCGATACAACTCGTCCTCGTTGGCTGCAGCAAGCAGCTGAGCTAGGCGATTCAGCCGATCCCCCCGAAGCGCATGCCGTGCACCCTCCGAAAGCGGCAGCTTGCCGACGAGATCGTGGCGGGCTGCACGGGCCAATAACCCAGTGCCTGCCGCGAGCGCCCGACGCAGTGCTGACGGCAGAATATGCTGTCGTCGCAGGCGGGCCGCCATGAAGTGGCGGGCGTAGCCGGCGAAGCATTCATCGCCACCGTCGCCCGACAGAGCCACCGTAACGTGCCGCCGGGCGAGCCGCGCCACCAGCAGAGTTGGTATCTGCGATTCGTCAGCGAATGGCTCGTCCCAGATCTGCGGCAGTTCTGGAATGACGTCGCGCGCTACGGCAGCCGAAAGGTGGAGTTCGGTATGGTCGGTCCCCAGATGGCGCGCGACTTCCGCAGCGTGGGGAGCCTCATCGAACCCGCCCTCTCCGAAAGCGATCGTGAACGTGCGCACGGGCTTTTCCGATTGAGCCTGCATAAGGGCCACAACCGTCGAGCTATCTATTCCGCCCGACAGGAAGGCCCCGAGCGGGACGTCAGCGATCATGCGCTCCCGAACGGCAAGTCGAAGCAGGCCGTCCAGTTCATTGGTGAGTTCCTCGTCGCTGCCGGCGACCTGTTCCGCCCGCCCTTTCGTGGCGGCTTCGGCCAGCGACCACCAGTGTCGAATGCGATGCGACAGAGAGGCGACACTGCGTTCCCCGGAGAACTCAGCGGCCGTTACCGACAGGACCGAACCCGGCGGCAGCTTGAACACGCCTCGCCAAATGCAGCTGTCATCCGGTACCCATCCCTTCGAAAGCATTGCCGCGGCCGCATCGATATCGAGCTCCTGGCAAAACCCTGGAAAACGGTTGATCGCCTTCAACTCGGAAGCAAAAACAAGTGCATCGCGTGTTGAGGCGATATAAAGCGGCTTTTTACCCATTCGGTCGCGGGCGAGATGGAGCGTCCTTGTCCTAAGGTCCCACAATCCTAAAGCGAACATGCCGGCGAAACGGGTGAGTGCTTTTTCGAGGCCCCAACTCTCAATTGCGGCGAGCATGACTTCGGTATCGCTGGCGCTCCGAAAATGATGGCCTGTACTCTCCAGCTCACGGCGCAAATCACGGAAATTGTATATTTCGCCGTTGAATGTAATGACATATCGGCCGCTTTCAGAATGCATCGGCTGACGGCCAGCCTCTGACAGGTCAACTATGGCCAGCCGCCTGTGGCCGAAGGCCACCCCCGATTCACAGTTTACCCAGAATGCCTCGCCATCCGGCCCGCGGTGACGAAGTGCGGCCGTCATCTGCTCTATTGCCCTGAGCGGCCTCGTGTCGGCTGAATCGGAGGCAAGAAGAATTCCGGCAATACCACACATACCATTACCCCGGATTGTTGGAGATTGCAGAAACTGCTTTCGGCGTACCGGCGACAAGGCAGATGGTTAGCGCAAACCATACGATCGGGTGGCGGATGATCAGATGCGGCATCCCGAAGATGATGATTGACACCACGAGCGCTAACAGCGCGTCGAGCTTCGCACGCCACACCGATATGATGGCGGCGCCGACTATCCAGACCAGCGCCAGAACCGCAATGAGACCACCTTGAGTGTACAGGTCGAGGATCGTGTTGTGAGCCTCGAAGGGCCGTTCCAGAAATTGCGAGTCGAACACTGATGGGCGCTCGAGATGCGGACCTGGACCAAGGCCCAGCGACCCGGATTCGGCGCCCTTCTCCAGCGCTTCGTTCCAGAGATGCACGCGGAGTGCGGCGGTTTCGGCAGTGGCCTCGCCGCCTTTGTCCTTGGTCAGGCCCTTGGCGAAATTTTCGAAGACGCTCGCCTCAGTTACGGCGTAAGGGGTTATCGCGATCGCCAACGGAAGGATACCGACAAGCAACAGGAGGACGGCTTGCCGTGAAAAGCTGACTCTGTTGCCACCGGTCTTGAGCCATGTCCTGATCCGCAGCCCGAGGAACGTCAGGCAGGTCAGGATGCTGGTGTACAGATAGGTATCGCTCTTTGTCAGCCTCCCGACATAGAAGGTCAGGAACAAGCTGGCGATCCCAAGAAACCTGCCCCATCGATTGCTGGTGGTGGTCGCAAGATGCAAGGCTAGCGGGCCAAAGATTGCGCAGTAAAGCGCGAGCTGGTTTGGATTATGCGACCAGCCACGGAAGCGGTCCCAGTACCAGGGATCGACGCCTGCTTGGGGGATCCAGCCCCAGCCCTGTCCCAGCTGAACGGCAAGCGCGATATTCGCGATGCCCACAACCCACCAGCCAGTACGACGCAGCCGGCGATCAGCGTCGGGTTCTGCAGCGGCAAGGCAGGTGATGCTGACCAACAGCAGGTAGGCCATCGTATCGTGCATCAGGCCCGTCAGATATAGAATTGTGGTCAGATAGCCGACGACGGTGCCGATCCCGAGAGCAAGCGCCATGATCGTCCAGAAGCTCACAAGGCGTGTCAGCGCCGGCCTTGTCTCCAGGTGGCCCCCGGCGAGTACGCGCCCAATCGACAGCATGATCCAAAGTACGATGAACAGTTCGCCAACCCCTAAGGGCGACCCTGGAATGTCGAGTTGCACCGCATAGGTCGTTGCGAGGCCGCAGGCCAGGATCGCGTCCCGGATCATCGGCGCCAGTCCAATCTGCTTCTCGCAGCACCCTCTCCAAACAAGATCGGAGACGCCGGTCGGGCGAGATCGCTGTAGGGTTTGGCGCCAAGGATATTTTTGTACAGATCGCAATATTGGGCCACCACCCGCGGCAGCGCGAACTGCTCCCGGACAAGTTCGACGGAACGACCGCCCATGACCTTTCCGCGACTGCGGTCGGAAAGGATGTCAACTATTCGAGATGCAAGACCATCGGCGTCGTGCGGTTGGACAAGATAGCCGTTCCATCCATCCTCGACCACTTCATTGCAGCCGGGCATGTTCGAGGCAACGATGGGCAAACCCGCCAGCCCTGCCTCGAGCAGGACGCGCGGGATTCCTTCCCGATATTGTGTGGGGAAGGCGAACACGTCGGCCATGCCAAGAAGGGCTGAAACATCGCGTCGTGGGCCAAGCGCGATAACATGAGGAGCGTGTCGATCGATTTCCGACTTGTCGACTGCAAATGGACCTTCGGACTCCCAAGGGCCGACAAGCACGAAACGAGCGTTAGGTCTTTTGGAAAGGACGCGGGGCACTGCTTGAAGCAGTATCGGGATGCCCTTCTGGCGGGTCAGCCGGCCCACAAAAATCACGATCTCCGCTGACTGGAGCCCTAATTCCTTGCGCATTTTCGTTGCCGGCGGAGCAAGATGCCTCGCCATGGCGAACGCATCGACGTCGATGCCAGAACTGCGGATCACTCTTCCGCTGCCGGGTTCAATTAATCGAAAGCGCTTGAAGAAGGCCTCATCGTCCCGGTTCTGAAACACCGTCGCTGCCGTCCAGAAGGAAGCAAGCCACTGCAGTCCGCAAAAGATTGGACGCAAGGCCAGAGCCCGCGGTTCCAGCGAGGAGAATGTCCAGCCGAGGCCGTTGATCGTGCGTACGACCGGAACTGTTCCGCGCAGCGAAAGGGGTGCCAGCAGGTTAGGCTTGGTGTCGAAACTTTGGACAATGTCAGGCCGGAGTTCCGCAACCAGTTTCCGAATCGCTCTTACGGCGGTCCACTCGCCACCGCCGCTGGCAAATCGGTCGAAACCGTAGCCGCGATGCGGAATGCCATGCCGCAAAAACGCAGCCTCATCGCCGGTCGAAACCGCTGTGACCCGGAAGCCGCTTTCGCGCAGCGACATTAGGAACGGAATTCTCAGGGCGTGATCTTCGCCTCCCACACAAACGAGATGCGGATTCATCCCGAAGCTCCCGTCCGTGCGCCGTGTTTCGGTCGCATGAAGTAACTACCTTTCGCATCTGCTTTCATGGTTCTGCTTCGTTACTTCTGTGCGCGTGAAAGGGTACGGTAGGAGGAGGCTTGCCTACTGTCCTCGTCTGTTTGAATGAGGTAAACCGCATTGGGATCACGGCCTTACGCATAGCGCGAAGCACCTCGACGGCATCTTGTGGATACGCCGATGAATTGTGCCTCGAACTCTGGCGAGTTCTGCCAAGCCGGACTCGTCACTGATAAGCCAACCGAAGAAAGCCCTTCCGACAGTCGTGCGCTGTACGGCTGCTCTACGCTGGGATTCCTAAGCTCCCTGTCCGGTCCGCGTGTTACCAGGCATGATGATCAGCCCTCTCACCCACAATCCCTGACGCGGCTTGCCTCCTTGCGACCAGCGGGCAAGCCGATTCGACCCCTCCGATGTCGAAAACCTGATCTGCCGACCGATATCCCGCGACGAGCGGGCAGACGCTTACGAATTGTCCACAACTAATTGGTTGCGGCAATGAGACTACGAAGGGCCTTGTCCCTTAGACTAAATGTTCTTCTGATCTGTAAATTTGCAGGTTAACAGCTAAATTAACAACTCAATACCGCAACATGCAGGCTAAATTTTTTAGACAATTAATCTATCGATTTTCAATTAAATTGGATTGATCTGCATAGCTATGCGAGCTTAACTTGATTGTATACTTGATATTTATTTAATACATCTATTGGGATTTCTCCCTCTGTGCAGCATTCCTACTGGCGATCAACCATTCTATCAGAGGCTGCAGGTATGTGATTTGGCGCTAATATACACCCTCTAGTAGGCAATCCCCGGGCGCTATCGAATGAGACAAAGGAATATTGGATGGCAACTCTGCACTACGCCTCGGGTGGCTCCGCCACCGAAATCGCAACCGCCGGGTTCAATCTGGCCGACGTTCAATATGTTAGCCAGGTCAACGCATTGCCGGATGGCATGAAGGGCCTGGTGTATCTGAATGAGCACGAGGGCGTAACCTCATCCTTCATCGAGAAAATGACCCCCTTCCTCGGCAATCCGAACGTGTTCGGATTCTATCTTGTTGACGAGCCCGATCCCACCGGCAGGTGGGGCACCTACGCAACCGCTGAGAACCTGAAGGCGGAATCCGACTGGATCCATGAGCATTTTCCGGGCGCCAAGACCTTCATCACCATGATGAATATGGGATCCCCGACCAATCCGGATTTTACGAACACCTACAATCCGGCCAACACGCATATCGACTATTTCGGAATAGACCCCTATCCGGTGCGCACGGGAACGGACACGGTCGACTACGACATGATCGATCGAGCCGTGGCTGCAGCGGTGAAGTCGGGCATCCCGGTTAGCAACATCGTTCCGGTCTACCAGGCCTTTGGCGGCGGTAACTGGGAGACTTCCGATGGCGGAAGACATGTCATGCCCACCCCCGAACAGATGCAAATCATGATCGATCATTGGGCCGCACTGGTGCCGACGCCCGGCTTCGACTACACCTATAAATGGGGAACGCAGAACGGCGACACCGCGCTTGAAAGCTCCTCCGAACTGCAGGCCTTTTTCCGGGAGCACAACCTCGCTACCACCGGAACCACCCCGCCTCCCGTCGACACAAGCGACATCTTGTATGGCACCAGTGGCGACGATGTATTCCACGGAGCCGGCGGCCACACGATGATCGGCTATGGCGGCAATGATACCTATTATGTCGACGATGTCCGCGATAAGGAGATTGAGGCTGCGGGCGGCGGTACCGATAAAGTACTCGCCTCGGTCAGTCATGCGCTTGCGGCCGGATCGGAGATCGAACTTCTCGCCACCAGTAATCCGTCCGGCACGACGGCAATCAATCTCACAGGCAACGGCTTTGCTCAGACCATTCAGGGCAATGCCGGCGCCAATGTCATCAACGGCCTCGGCGGCGCCGACACGATGACCGGCTATGGTGGCAATGACACCTACTATGTCGACAATGCCGGTGACAAGGTCATCGAGGCGGTGGGCGGCGGCTCCGACCGGGTGATCACGTCAGTGAGCCATGCGCTTTCGGCGGGCACCCAGATCGAGCTTCTCGCCGCAAGATATCCATCCGACACGACGGCAATGAACCTCAGCGGCAACGAGTTCAGTCAGACCATCCAAGGCAACGCCGGCGCGAACATCATCAACGGCGGCGGTGGTGCCGACACGATGACCGGCTATGGTGGCAATGACACCTACTATGCCGACAATGCCGGTGACAAGGTCATCGAGGCCGTAGGCGGCGGTACCGATAAAGTACTCGCGTCAGTAAGTCATGCGCTTGCGGCCGGGTCGGAGATCGAGCTTCTCGCCACCAGCAATCCGTCCGGCACGACGGCAATCAATCTCACAGGCAACGGCTTTGCCCAGACGATCCAGGGCAATGCCGGCGCCAATTTCATCAACGGCCTCGGCGGCGCCGACACGATGACCGGCTATGGTGGCAATGACACCTACTATG
>NZ_JAMYRN010000010.1:0-291236 GCF_040321435.1 Mesorhizobium sp. M0410 | reverse complement strand
CCACACCGGCCGTGCCTTTTCATTTTTTCGTGTTAATGATATTTTTGCGCTATACCCCCGCGTGGGGGTATATTGCGTCGGGGGGGGCGCTGGCCGCCCGACAATTCATGACGATAGCGGCTGGCGAAGCCTTGCGGCAGGCCGACGCGCTGAAGCGCTTCAGCAACTCGGGCTTTCAGATTGTCGCCGAGGCCATTCTGTTTGAGTGGTGCGGCGATGATGCTGGCGATGGTGCGGCGTGGGTTAAGCGACGACATCGGGTCCTGGAAGATCATCTGCAGATTGCGGCGTACGGGCCGCAGCTCCGCCTCTGGCAGATGCGTGATGTCGCGGCCGTCGAAGCTGACGCTGCCGGCGCTGGGCTCCAGCAGACGCACCAGCGCGCGGCCGAGCGTCGATTTCCCCGACCCGGATTCGCCGACGATGCCGGTCACCGATCCCCTGGGCAGATCGAAGTCCAGGCCTTTCAGGATCTCGGCCAACGGAGCGCGGCCAAACAACGGCTTGCGCGTCATGTCGGGTAAGGCAACCTTCAGCCCGCGCACGGAAAACAGCGGCTCAGCCATGCGGGTGCCTCCAGGCCTGGTCGGCGGCGGCGATCTCCGCGGCTAGCCCGGCCAGTACCGCCTCGTCCACGGGTTTCAGCGAAGCGAGGGGATCGGTGTAGCGCGGCGTCGCGGCCATCAGCGCCCGCGTATAGGGGTGCTGCGGGGCAGCGAAGAGAGCAGCCGTCTCGGCCTCCTCCACCACCTTGCCGGCGTAGAGCACTGAAACTTTCTGGCTGATCTTGGCGACGACGCCGAGATCGTGGGTAACGAACAGGATCGCCGTGCCATGCTCGCGCTGCAACGCAGCGATCAAGCGCAGGATCTGTTTCTGTACGGTGACGTCGAGCGCCGTCGTCGGCTCGTCGGCGACGATCAGCCTTGGCTCGGCGGCGAAGGCGGCGGCGATCAGCACGCGCTGGCGCATGCCGCCGGACAGCTCGTGCGGATAGCATTTGAGGACACGCTCGGGGTCGCGGATCTGCACCTCGTCCAGCAATTGGCGGATGCGTGTATCGGCCTTCTCACCGCTCCAGGCGAGGATGCGCACCAGCCGGTCGGTCATCTGTGGGCCGATTCGCCGTGACGGATTGAGCGCGGTCAGCGGGTCCTGCGGGATCAGCGCGGTGCGCGCGCCGATCAGCGTGCGCCTTGCCTTCGGCTGAAGCTTGCCGAGGTCCTCGCGCTCGAGCAGCATGTCGCCTTCGACAATGCGCACGCTGGGTGGCAGCACGCCGAGCACCGCCTTGCCGATCATCGTCTTGCCGGCGCCGCTCTCGCCGACCAGCGCGCGGACCTCGCCGGGTTGAACGGAAAGCGATACCGAGCGCAACACGCGCAAGCCATTAGGCAGCACCGCGCTAAGGTCGCGTATGTCGAGGCAGGATTTCGCCAGCGCGTTCATCGCAGCACCGGATCGAAACGTGCCCTGAGACCTTCGCCGAACTGGCTGAACGACAGCACCGTAAGGATCAGGGTGACCAGCGGGAACACCAGCACCCACCAGGCCTGATGGATCGATAAGCGACCCTCTGCGATGATGCCGCCCCAGGTTGGGTCGTCGGTCGAGATCGACAGATTGACGAAGGACAGGATCGCCTCAACGATGACGGCAATGCCCATCTCCAGCGACAGCAGCGCCACGATCGACGGCACCACATTGGGCAGCACTTCGCGCAGCATGATGCCGATGCGGCCGTAACCGGCGATGCGGGCGTTCTCGACATAGTCCATGCGCGACTGGCCCATCGTCTCGGCGCGGATCACCCGGCAGAAGCGCGTCCAGTCGATGACGGCAATGGCAATGATAACCGAGCTCAAGCCGGTGCCGAGCACAGCGACCAGAAGGATGGCAAACAGCACCGGGGGAAACGCCATCCAGACATCGACGATACGCGAGATGATGCGGTCGGCCCAGCCGCCGAAATAGCCGGCGATCAGCCCCAGCGTCGAGCCGACCAGGCAGGCGGCAAGGGCTGCCGCGAAGGCGACGATGAAGGCGATGCGGGCACCGAAGATCAGCCGTGACAGAAGATCGCGGCCGAGGCTGTCGGTGCCGAGCCAGTAGCCGGGCTCAGCACCGCTCAGCCAGAACGGCGGCAGCCGCTCCAGCATCAAATCCTGCGCCAGTGGGTCCTGCGGCGCGACCAACGGCGCAAAAATCGCGGCCAGCAGCGCAATCAGCAGCCAACCCCCGGCCAGCCACAGGCGTGCCCGCGAGCCATGTCTTGAAATGCGGGCCTCATCCATGGCGCAGCCTCGGATTAAGCAGCGCATACATCATGTCCACGCTGAGGTTGATCAGCACGAACAACAGCGCGAACACCAGCACGATGCCCTGGATCAGCGGCAGGTCGCGGTTGATGACGGCATCGATCGCCATGTTGCCGAGACCCTCATAGGAAAATAGCCGCTCGACGATGACCGTGCCGCCGATCAGGAAGGTGAACTGCACGCCGACCAGAGTGAGCGTCGGCAGGGCGGCGTTCTTCAACGCCTCGCGCAGGATGACCTGCGTTTCCGAAAAGCCCTTTACCCGCGCCAGCACGACATAGTCGAGGTCGAGCACTTCCTTCAGCGACTGTTTCAGCAGCTGCGAGATGATCGCGGCGAGTGGCAGCGCCAGAGCCACGGCCGGCATCAGCATATGCGCCAGCAGGTCCTTGGTCAGGTCGAAGCGCAGCCGCACGATGCTCTCGAACAAATAGAACTGCGTGACGAAGGGCAGATCGAGCTGCGGCGACACCCGGCCGGAAATGTCGAAAACCGGCACCAGCACGCCGAACAAAAGGATCAGCACCAAACCCCACAGGAAATCGGGAATCGAGAGCGCCGCACCGCTGGCGATGTCGATGCCAGCCTCGACTGCGGTGCCGCGTTCGCGCGCGCCGAGGATCGCCGTCGTGCCGCCGATTGCCAGCGCCATCAAGAGCGCGACGATCGCGAGTTCCAGCGTCGCCGGCAGGCGGTTGAGGACCAGGCCCAGAACATCCTGCCGGAGCGAAATCGAGGTGCCGAAATCGCCCCTGACGACACCTGCCAGCCAGATGAAAAATTGCTGGACGATGGTCTTGTCCAGCCCGTAAAGCGCGCGCAGACGCGCGATGTCGGCATCGGTTGCACCGGGCGGCAGCATCATCGCGATCGGATCGCCTGGCGCGACACGGATGACGACGAAGACGACGACGGCCACGCCGAACAGCGTGATCGCCATCGTCAGAAGACGGATCAGGAATCTTTGCAGCAGCATGGTCGCCCGTGACAGAAAATGCGCGCCGTCATTCCGGACGGCGCGCGGCAAGCCGAAGACTGTCTCAGGCCGGGCTCATCAGCGCCGGCAACAGCGCGCCCGACACATGCTGCACGACATTGACGCCCTTGGCATGCACGATCGGCTGCGCATACTGGATCAGCGGCAGGACATAGGCCTGCTCGGCAATGTACTTGTCGACGGCCTTCCAGCCGGCAATGCGCTTGGCCTCGTCCTTCTCGCCCCACAGCGGGTTGATCATGTCGATCAGATCCTGACTGTCCCACACCGAATGCGGGCTCGGGCCATACATGGCAAAGCCGGTCGAGGTGGTCGGGTCGCCGATGGCGTTGCCCCAATTGTAGAAGGCGGCCGGCGCCAGCTTGTCGGCGGCGCGCAACTCATAGTGCTTGGCGATCTCGTAGACCTCGATCGTCGCCTCGATGCCGACCTTGCGCCACATGCCTACGATCGCCTGGATCATCTCGTAGTCCTTGGGCTTGAAGCCCTTGGTCGTCTGTATCGTGAACTTGACCGGCTTTTCCGGCGAATAGCCGGAGGCGGCCAGCAATTCCTTGGCCTTTTCCGGGTTATGCTCGGCTTTGATCGACGCATCGTAGGCGGCGTATTCCGGCGTCTCCAGCGTATCGATGGGCTGGCCGTAACCGCGCAGCAGCCGGTCGACCAAAAGCTTTTTATCGACCGCCATCACCGCTGCCTGGCGCACGTTCTTGTCCAGCATCACGTCGATGTCGTTGAAGAAGATCATGCCGATGTCGGAAACATTCTTGCATGAGCCGGTAAGTCCGTCCTTGGCGATCAGGCGGTCATATTCCTCATAGGGGATTTCGAGAGTCACCTGCGAGGAGCCGGACTCGATCTCGGCGACGCGGCTCGCCGCATCGGTGACGAACTTGATGGTTACGTTTTCGAAGGCCGGCTTGCCGCCCCAGTAGTTCGGGTTGGCCTTGAGCCGCAGGAAGGCGTTGCGCTCGAATTTGTCGACCATATAGGGCCCGGTGCCGATCGGGGCTTTCTCAAAACCCTCGGCGCCGACCTTTTCGTAATAGGCCTTCGGCATGATGTAGCCGGTGAGGAACGACATCCATTTGAAATACACCGGGTCGAATTGCACGACGTCGCCGGTGATCTTGTTGCCGTCGATCTTGAAGTTGTTGACGTTCTTCCAGACGAACTGGATCGGGTTGCCGGTCTTTTCATCGCCCGCCCGCTGCAGCGACCAGACCACGTCTTCGGCCGTGAATGGCGAACCGTCATGCCAGGTGACGCCCTCGCGCACCGTCATCATGATCTTGCTGCGATCCTCGTTCCAGCCCCATTCGGTGAGCAGGCCGGGCGCGAAAGAAAGGTCCGGCTTCTGCGGGATGAACTGGTCGAACACCGATTGGTAGAGACCCTGGATGGTCGGGTTGACCGCCGAAGGCCCGGTGGTCGGGTCCCAGGACGGTAGGTTGACGTTGTAGGCGATAGTCAGTTCGCCGGCAGCCTTGGCGATTTGCGGCAGGCCGAGCGCCGTGGCGCCAAGCGCGGCCGCGCCATATCCGAGCAATTCTCGTCTGTTGATTGTCATGGTCGTTCCCCTGTTGCTTTTATGCGCGGTGTCGTTGTCGTTTCGTGGGTTCAGGCTCCTTGGGCAACCGCGCCTTGTCCTCCTTCACCCTAGTTGAAAATTACGGCTTTACCTCCCGCCAAGTTGTTGCGCGAGCATGAAACCTGAGCCTGCACCGGTGCCGGCGCCCGGCCATGTTGCCGCCCCGGTCAGGTGCAGATTGCCGATCGGCGTGTTCCAGCCGGCGTAACCGCGCGCCGGCCGGAACAGGAAATTCTGCGCCAGATGATGGCTGCCGCAGACCTGGTCGCCGCCGACCAGGTTGGGGTTCTCGCGTTCGAGGTCGATGGGCGAGAACACGGCGCGGCCGAGGATCTTCCGGCGAAGGCCGGGCGCATAGCGCTCGATAATGTCGAGGACGCGCTCGGCGTAGCGCTCCCTAGCCTCGTCCCAGTGGGCCGGTGCGATCATGCCCGCCGCATCGCCCACAATCTCGGCCGGCAGCATGCGCACCTGCACCCAGAGCACATGCTTGCCGTCCGGCGCGCGCGACGGATCGACCGCCGTCGGCTGGCCGACGACCAGCACCGGCTCGTCCGGCAGCATGCCTGCCATCGCCTGCTGATAGGTTCGCGACATGGCGTCGAGCGACGGCGAGAGATGCACATAGGCGAACTGCCGAAGCTCGGCGCCGGCGCGCCAGTCCGGCAAATCGTCGAGTGCCAGATGGATCATCATCGTGCCCGGCGCGTGGCGGAATTTTTTCATGGCCGTGTCGAAGCCGGCGTCGCCCGATCCATTGGGCAGCAGTTTCCCGGTCAGCGCCTTGGGCGCGACACCGGCGATGACGGCCCTGGCGGCGGTGTGAGTCTCGCCGGAAGCGAGCCGCACGCCGGTCGCCTTGCCGGCCGAAACCGTGATCTCGGCGACATCAGCCCCAGTGACGATCTTGCTGCCGGCGGCCGTGAGCATGCCCGACAAAGCGCGGATGATCGTGTCGGCGCCGCCTCTGCCGAGCAGCATGCCGAAGCACTGGTTGGCCATGGATTCGAGGTAAGGGAACACCGCGCCGCCAGCGATGTCAGGCGCGAAATCGAGATGCATGCCCCAGGTGGCCAGCGTCGCCCTGACATGCGGTGACTCGAAAGTCTGCTCGAGCCACGCGCGGGGTGAGGAAAGCAGTAATCGGCCGGTATCGAGCGCGCCGCCAATACCCTTCTTGCGCCAGAGCTTCCAGGCCGTGCCGGCGAGCGCACGCCCACTCATCGGCGAGCCCAGCAGCCGCAACAAATGCTCGGCCTCCGCCGGGAATGCCGCAACCAGACGGCGCCATGTGGCTGCGTCGGTCGCGGAGAAGGCGGTCATCCGTCCAGTGGTCTTCTCCAGGTCGCTGCTGACGCCGAACCAGCGACCGTCGGGGAAGGCGCTGGCAAAACAGTCGGCCACCGGCACGAATTCCAGCCCGTGGGTTTTCAATTCATTTGCATATTTCTTGTGAAAGGCCGAGCCGGCGAACAGGCCCAGATTCATTGCACCGAAATCGTGCCGGAAGCCTGGAAGCGTGAATTCACGCGTCTGGACGGCGCCGCCGATCGTTGGATTGCGGTCGAAAACCGCTGTTTTCCAGCCTTTGAGCGCCAGATGCGCGGCGCATGCCAGACTGTTGTGGCCTGCTCCGACAAATATGGCGTCGAACTCGCTCACGCCCCGTCCCATTTCCTTTATGCTTAAAGACAATTGCAGATGCATATGTTTTCGTCTAGTAGGATATTAAGGGCCGCGAGAGCCTTCAGCACCATCGAGAAAGAGGGAACAGAGACCATGGACACACAACAACTCCTCGGCGACGTCGCCGGCCAGCTTCTTTCAGGCGCCATCCAGGTGGTCGACCTGACGGCGCCGCTCGGGCCCAACACGCCGCTGATCAAGCTGCCGCCGGAGCTGGCGGTGGACACGCCGAAGGTCGAGATCCACGCCATCTCCCACTATGACAAGAACGGTCCGTGGTGGGCCTGGAACTGGCTGAAGCTCGGCGAACACTCGGGCACGCATTTCGACGCGCCGCAGCACTGGATCACCGGCAAGGATTATCCGGACGGTGCCACCGACACCATTCCGGTTCAGAATTTCGTCGGCCCGGTCAATGTCATCGACTGCTCGAAGCAAGCCGCCGCCGATCACGACTTCCTGCTCACCGTCGACCACATCAAGGCCTGGGAAGCCGAACATGGCGCTATCAACGCGGGCGAATGGGTGGTGATGCGCACCGACTGGTACAAGCGCAACGGCTCGGAAGCCGAGTTCCTCAACGCCAATGAGACCGGACCGCACACGCCCGGACCGACGGCCGAGGCCATCCAGTATCTGATCAGCAAGGACGTCAGGGGCTGGGGCAGCGAGACGATCGGCACGGATGCTGGCAAAGCAGGGGGAATGGAGCCGCCATTCCCGGCGCACAGCCTGATGCACAAGGCCAACCGCTATGGGCTCGCCAGCCTGTGCAACCTCGACCGGCTGCCGCCGAAGGGCGCGATCCTGATCGCCGCACCGCTCAAGATCGAGCACGGCACCGGCAGCCCGATCCGCGCACTGGCGCTCGTGCCGAGACAATAGGGCAACTGGCGGTCTTCGGGAGAAGATCATGCTTGCAGGCAATATCGTGATGATGGGTAGAGAGTGGCAGCTTGGCAAGGCTGCCGCTCTACGGCGCCCCCCTCTGTCCTGCCGGACATCTCCCCCCTAGGGGGGAGATTGGCAGTTTCGGCGCCTCGCTCATTCCTGCGACGTAGGAGAGTGGCGAAGGCCGCGGTGACAGCCGTTCTCCCGCCAAGTGAGGGAGATGTCCGGCAGGACAGAGGGGGGCGCCGTAGAGCGCCAATCTCTGCAATTGAACTCCTGCCGGTTAGGAGCAACCCTCGATGAGCGATATCGATCACGTCATCGTCGGCAGCGGCATCAACGCGCTGGTTTGCGCGGCGATGCTTGGCGGCAAGGGGGCGAAGGTGCTGGTGCTCGAGCGCAACGACCGCATCGGCGGCTGCATGCGCACCGAGGAAATCACCGCGCCCGGCTTCATCCACGACGTGATGGCGACGACCTTTGTCCTGTTCATCACCTCACCGGCCTATGCGGCATTGGGCAAGGATCTGGCGCGGCACGGCCTGGAGTTTTGCAACACCTCCACGCCGACCGGCGTGCTGCGCCCGGACGGCAGCCACGCCATCCTGCGCACCGATCGTATCGCCAATGTCACGGCGGCCAATGCGCTTGCCGCGGGCGACGGCGACCGGCACCGCAGCGATGTCGGCGAGATCGAGCGCAATGCTGGCCTGCTGTTCGGTCTGCTCGGCGGAAGCCTGTGGTCTTACCCGACGGCAAAGCTGCTGGCGGGCGAAGCCTGGCGGCGTGGGCCGCGTGGCCTTGCCGCCTTTCTCGGCAGCGCGCTGGTGCCAGCGCGCGGTTGGTTGGAAAGCACCTACCAGTCGGAAACCATGCGCGCGCTGTGGGCGCCCTGGGTGCTGCATGCCGGCCTCGGGCCTGAGGACGCGTTCTCCGGCCAGATCGCCAAGGTCATCGCCTTCGCGCTTGAGGCGGCCGGCGCGCCGATCGTCAAGGGCGGTGCCAGGAATCTGCTGTCTGCCTTCGAAGCCCTGATCGGGGAACGTGGCGGCGAAATCCGCACCGGCGCCGACGTCGCGGCTATTGTCCAAAGCGGAGGCCGCGCCGCCGGCGTGCGGCTGGCTTCGGGCGAAACGATCAGCGTGAACAAGAGCGTCATCTGCTCGGTCACGCCGACCCAGCTCTACGAGCGGCTGCTCGGCGACGCGGCGCCGAAAGCCGACGTCGAGGCAGCGCAAAAATACCGCTATGGCAAGGGCAATTTCCAGATCCACTATGCCTTGGACAAGCCGCCGGCATGGCGCGGCGAGGGCCTGGACAAGGTCGCGCTGCTGCATCTGACGCCGGGGCTCGACGGCGTGTCGAAGGCCTGCAGCGAAGCCGTGCGCGGCATGCTGCCGGAGGTGCCGACCATCTGCGTCGGCCAGCCGCACGCGCTCGACCCATCGCGCTGCCCGGACGGCAAGGCGGTCCTGTGGCTGCAACTGCCCGAGGCGCCACGCCATATCAAGGGCGATGCCGCCGGCAAACTGCAAACACCGGCAGACGGTCGCTGGACCGAGGCGCTGCGCGAAGCCTATGCCGACCGTGCCGAAGCGATCCTCGCCAGCCATATCGATGGGTTCAAGGACAGCGTCATCGCACGCCGCGCCTGTTCGCCGGCCGACCTGGAAGCGATGAACATCAATCTGGTCGGCGGCGACCCCTATGGCGGTTCCCCGACCATCGACCAGTCGTTTCTGTGGCGGCCGCTTAAGACGAGCCGCAATCACGAAACCGGGGTCAGGCGTCTCTACCACATCGGCGCCTCGACCCATCCGGGTGCTGGCTTGGGCGGCGGCTCCGGCTTTCTCCTGGCGGGGAGGCTGTGATGGAACAGAAGGTTGAAAAACGCCAGCGCATCTCGACTTTGGGCCAGATCGGCCTGCAGCAGTTCGCGCCCTATCTGATGAACCGCATCATGGGCCGCTACAACGCCACGCTGCGCGACAATTTCCGCAAGCAAGGCCTGACCATTCCGCAGGTGCGCACGCTGGCCGTATTGTCGGTCACCGATGGCGTCACCGTCAACGATCTCTCGGTCTATACCGTCATCGAGCAGTCGACCTTGAGCCGCACGCTCGACACGCTGGAGGGACAAGGGTTTGTTCGGCGCGAGCAGGGGGTCACAGACAGCCGGATCCGCCATGTGTTCCTGACCGACGATGGCCGCGCCGAGTTCGCGCGCGCCTGGCCGGCCATGCACGACGCTTTCGAGACGATGTTCGACGACATCGACGATGCCGAATACGCGGCGCTGATCGCGACGCTGCAAAAAATGCTGAAGAACATTCGCAAGCACGACATCTGACGATCTTACGCGCCGCCATCGGGACGGTAACGGAAGGAGCAAAAAATGGCCGAACGGTCTTTTGCCAAGGAAGTCGAAAAGCTCAGGCTCGGCGCCGGCGAGGAGTTTTCCGGCGAAGGCATTCTCGCCATCACCAAGGCGCTGCTGCAATGCGGCGTCGGCTATGTCGGCGGCTATCAGGGTGCACCGATCAGCCATTTGATGGACGTGCTGGCCGACGCGCAGGATATCCTGGGCGAGCTCGGCGTACATTTCGAAGCGAGCGCCTCGGAGGCGACCGCCACCGCTATGCTTGCGGCATCCGTGCATTATCCGATCCGCGGTGCGGCGACCTTCAAGTCGACGGTCGGCACCAATGTCGCCTCCGACGCGCTCGCCAATCTCGCTTCCGGCGGCGTCACCGGCGGCGCATTGATCATCGTTGGCGAGGATTACGGCGAGGGCTCCTCGATCATGCAGGAGCGCAGCCATGCCTTCGCCATGAAGAGCCAGGTCTGGCTGCTCGACCCGCGCCCGAACCTGCCGTCGATCGTCAAGGCGGTGGAGGACGGCTTCGAGCTGTCCGAGGTTTCCAACACGCCGGTCATGCTGCAGGTCCGCATTCGCTGCTGCCATGTCCACGGCCATTTCATCGCCAAGGACAACAGGCGCCCGGCGATGACGGTGGCCGATGCGCTCGCCGCGCCGCGCCGCGACACCGGCCGCATCGTGCTGCCGCCCGCGTCCTTCCTGCACGAGAAAGAAAAGGTGCAGAAACGCTGGCCGGCGGCGGTCGATTTCATCCGCACCAACAAGATCAACGAGTTTTTCGGCCCGGAGCACGGCTCGGTCGGCATCGTCATGCAGGGCGGCATGTACAATTCGGTCATCCGGGCGCTGCAGCGGCTCGGCCTCGCCGACACTTATGGCGACACCGACGTGCCGCTCTATGTGCTGAACGCCGTCTACCCGCTGGTCGATGACGAATTCCTGTCCTTCTGCGAAGGCAAGGACGCCGTGCTCGTCGTCGAGGAAGGCCAGCCCAACTACATCGAACAGGCCTTTGCCGCGATGCTGCACAAGGCCGGCCGCGGCACCAAGCTCGTTGGCAAGGAACATCTGCCTATGGCCGGCGAATATACCGGCCAGGTGATGCTCGACGGCATCGGATCGTTCCTGCGTGCCACCATCCCGCATCTGCTGCCAAGCGAGGTCCGCGCGCCCAACAAGATCGGCGACGGGCTCGACACCGCCGACCTGGTCAACGTCGTCCCGGGCCGGCCGCCCGGCTTCTGCGTCGGCTGCCCGGAGCGGCCGATCTTCGCCGCCACCAAGCTGGTCGAGCAGGAGCTGGGCAAGCACCACATCGCCTCCGACATCGGCTGTCATTTGTTCTCGATCATGCCGCCTTTCGAGCTCGGCGCCACCACCATGGGCTACGGGCTGGGGCCGGCCTCGGCCTCGGCGTTCAACTCGCCCGATGCCAAGCGCCGCTCGATTTCCTTCGTCGGCGACGGCGGCTTCTGGCACAACGGCCTGACGTCCTCGATCGGCAATGCCGTGTTCAACAAGAACGATGGCGTCATCGTCATCGTCGATAATTTCTATTCGGCGGCGACGGGAGGGCAGGATATCCTTTCCTCCCGCGCCGGCAACAAGACGAAGTCGACCAAGCATCCGATCACCGAGGCGGTGAAAGGCATGGGCGTCAAATGGCTGCGCCACATCGACCGCACCTACGACGTAACCAGGATGCAGGACACGCTGCGCGAGGCGCTGACGACGGACGAGAAGGGCCCGAAAGTCATCGTCGCCTCGTCCGAATGCATGCTCAACCGCCAGCGTCGCGAGAAGCCTTTGGTCGACAAGGCGATCAAGGGCGGTGAGCGGGTCGTCAAGCCGAAATTCGGCGTCGACGAGGACATCTGCACCGGCGATCATGCCTGCATGCGGCTCTCCGGCTGTCCGTCGCTGTCGGTGAAGTCGCTCGATGACCCGCTGCGCGACGATCCGGTGGCGCATATCGACCAGAGCTGCGTCGGCTGCGGCAACTGTGGCGAGGTTGCCGATGCGGCGGTGCTGTGCCCATCCTTCTACCGCGCCGACGTGGTGCATAATCCAAGCCGCTGGGACCGTTTGCTTGAAGCCGCGCGGCGCGCCACGATCCGCCTCTTGCAGCGCCGCCGCGAAAGCCGGCGGCTGATATTTGCCGATGCTTGACGCTGTCCCATCAACCCGTTCCAAGGCCGGCGCGCTGGACGACGGGCGCGTCATAAAGCTTGCCGTGCTGGCGGTCGGCGGCCAGGGCGGCGGCGTGCTGGCCGACTGGATCACCGACGCCGCCGAGCGCAACGGCTACGTCGCCCAATCGACCTCGGTTGCCGGCGTCGCCCAGCGCACCGGCGCCACCATCTACTATGTCGAAATGTGCCGCGACACCGGCCGGCCGCCCGTCTTCGCGCTGTCGCCGTCGCAGGGCGACGTCGATATATTGATCGCCGCCGAACTGATGGAGGCCGGCCGCGCCATCATCCGCGGGTTCGTCACGCCGGAGCGCACGACGCTGATCGCCTCGTCGCACCGCATCGCAGCGGTCTCCGAGAAGATCGAACCCGGCGACGGCCGCGCATCGTCCTCGAAGGTGCATGCCACGGCTGAAGCCGCGGCCAAGCGCTTCATCGCCTTCGACATGGAGAAGATCGCCGTCGATAACGGGTCGATGATCTCGGCCAGCCTGCTCGGCGCGCTGGCCGGGTCCGATGCCTTGCCGTTCACACGCGAGAGCTATGAGCAGGCCATCGGCGCCGGCGGCCGCGGCGTCAAGGCAAGCCTCGCCGCCTTCGCCGCCGCCTACGATCGGGCGCGCGCCATCGCGAGTGCGCCTTCGGGCGACAAGACTGCACAGCCGGCGGCAACTGAAACCCGCTCGGGCGTGGCGACAAAAGTTCGCGGCCCGGAAAGCCAGTTGAAGGGCTGGCAACAACTGGCGGCGCGCGTCGCTGCTTTGCCTTTACCCGTGCACGACATGGCGCTTCGCGGCCTGAAAAAAGTCGTCGACTACCAGGACGTCGCCTATGGCGGCGAGTATCTCGACCGGCTCGACCGGGCGGTCGTCCTGGACAATGCCGAACATGACTACGTGCTGTCGATCGCCGCGGCCAAGCATCTGGCCAACGCCATGTGCTACGATGACATGATCCGCGTCGCCGATCTGAAGACACGCTCGACGCGCGACCAGCGCGTACGCCGCGAAGTCGGTGTCAAGCAAGGCTCAGTCCTGCAGGTGACCGAATATTTCCATCCGCGCATCGAGGAATTCTGCGGCACGCTGCCGGCCGGGCTCGGCAGCTACATCGAGGACCGGCCGAAGCTCGCCGCCTTTCTCGACCGCCGCATCAATCGCGGCCGCCACATCCGCACCGACAGTTTCGCCGGCTTTGCCGCTTTGTGGTTCATCGGCGGCCTGCGCCGCTGGCGCCGCCGCCTGTTGCGCCACAAGGTCGAGACCGCGCATCTCGATCGCTGGTATGCGCTGGCGCTGGGCCAAGTCGGCCAGGACTACGCGCTTGGTACGGAGATCCTCAACTGCCGCCGGCTGATCAAGGGTTACAGCGACACCCACGCCCGCGCGCAGTCGAAATTCGACCGGGTGCTGTCGGCGCTCGACCTGGTCAAGGGCCGCCCGGACGCCGCCGACTGGATCCGGCGCCTGCGCGAAGCAGCACTGAAGGACGAGAAGGGCGACATGCTCGACGGCGCGCTGAAGACCGTGGCGTCGCTGGGCGACAATCCGGTGAGGTGAGCGGCAGTTTTCGAGGCTCGGGGCAGCCGTTGCTTCGCAGATATCCGCTTCGCCGGACTTGCCGACGCCTGCTGCCTCGGGCTGGTACGGATTTCTGGCCGTCGCGCTTTCGCGTCCGCCCGTGCGCGCTGCCGCGATGCGGCATCATCGCGTCATCTGCCGGGCGGCGGGGATCGTGCTGGCAATGCTCGCCCTCGTCTCGGCAGCATCAGCTTTTCCACTCGGCTGAGCGCTGGTTGAAGCAGGCGTGCGGGATAGGTCGTTTGGTGCCGCTTGCGTGACTCGAACACGCGACCCCATCATTACGAATGATGTGCTCTACCAACTGAGCTAAAGCGGCCCGGGAAGCCGTGCTTCCAAGATGGGCTGGGTGATAGACGCAACCGGCCGCGAATTCAAGATGGCTGCCGCGAATTCAGGACGAGGCAATTCGTCTCCGTCCCAGGCCGGGCACAAGGGCAGCCGCCGCGCCGATGCGATGCCGTATCGGCAGGCCGCCCCGTCCGTCACGTCGGGGCCGTGACGGAAAAATCACCGAAAAAGGTTGATTTCTTTACCGAAAACCGCCGAAATGAGCTTTGTATCCCTCGGCAAGGCAGAATGCAGCCGCTCGCTTGTTGATTGATTGGTCGCCTGCGGCTAACGATCATGACAATGTGAGTGAAATTGCAGAGGGAATTCGTTTGGACGCGATCGAAAAAGCGATCCGCAACGCCTTCGAGAAAGGCAATGCCGACGACCGGGCGTTTCGCGAGCGGGTCTACCGATCGGCTTTCGCGGCACTCGACCGTGCCCTGCAGGCCAATCCAAACGTCACCGTGGAAGTCGCCATCAAGCGCCGCAAGGCGGTCCAGGCGAAGATCACCGAAATTGAATCGGAATTCCTGCCGGCGGTTGCCGCCGTCGCCGCGCCGACCGACAGTTTGGAGGCAGCACCGGAGGTGGAGCCTCCGGCCGAAGCCGAGCCCGCGCCGTCGCCCGATGTCGTCGTTGACCGTCCGCCGCAGTCGCCCGAATCCGATGCGCCCCGGTCGCGCGTCCTGCCGGTCGTCCCCGACATAATGCCCGATGCGCCTGTTCCCGAGGCGCCGGTGATCGACATTGGGGCCTTGGCTCCGACCGAAGCCGACGCCGAAACCGACGACGCGGAAGTGACGCCCGACCGCGACGACCGGCGGGCGAGGCGGCGGCGCCTGCCTTTGACCGCGATCTTCTTCGGCGTGACGCTGCTCGCAGCCGCCGGCATCGGCCTTTATTTCGCCAACCAGACCGGCGTCTTCAAATCGGCGACCGAGCTCGACACGGCGCCGCCAGAAGCGCCGCCAACGGTCGACGGCGATGATTTCACGCCGGACAACACCGCTTCGCCGCCAAAGCAGGGCGAGGCGGACCAGGCGCGCGACTGGATCAACGTGTTTTCGCCGGGCGACCCGACGCAGGTCAATGCACCGTCGGACGCCAAGGCCGACGTTATCCAGGACGAAAGCGGTTCCTTCCTGCGCATCCGCTCGGGTGCATCCGGTTCGGCCATCAGCTTCGACGTCGGGCAAGGCGTGCTGGAAAAACTCGCCGGCAAGCATGCCACATTCGACATCATCGCGCGCTCCGAGGAGGGCCAGGAGACGCAGATTTCCGTCGATTGCAATTTCGGCGAACTCGGCGACTGCGGCCGCAAACGCTATGCCGTCGGTCGCGAGCGCAATGAATATCTGTTCGACGTGCGCTTTCCCGACAAGCATCCAGGTGCTGCCGGCACCATCGCCATCAATTCCGACTTCGACAAGCAGGGCAAGTCGGTCGACATCTACGAAATTCGCGTCTCGGTCGTTCCGTAAAGCACGTCGCGTTCGGACCGGCCTCATGCGACGCAGTTTAGGTTCTTGTTTTGATGCATGTCGTTACCGCAAAACCGCTGCACACTTTTTGCGCGACATGCATTAACTATCGAGCAGCGCCTGCAGCGTCTCGATGCGGTCGGCTTCCGCGGCCGGCTTGTCCCAGCGCAGCCGCGAAATGCGCGGAAAGCGCATGGCGACGCCGGATTTGTGCCGCGTCGAACGGTTGAGCCCTTCGAACGCCACCTCCAGCACCAGGCCCTGTCTGCGGTCGGCCCGTACCGAGCGCACCGGGCCAAAGCGCTCAATCGTATTGTCGCGGACATATTTGTCGATTTGCCTCAGTTCCTCGTCGGTGAAGCCGAAATAGGCCTTTCCCACCGGCACCAGCTCCTCCGATCCTTCCGGCCCGGACCAGACGCCGAATGTGTAGTCGGAATAGAAGCTCGAGCGTTTGCCGTGGCCGCGCTGGGCGTACATCAGCACGGCGTCGACCGTGTGCGGATCGCGCTTCCATTTGAACCACGGGCCCTTCGGTCGCCCGGCCACATAGGGCGAATCCCAGCGCTTCAGCATGACGCCTTCGATGACCGGATGCAGCGGCTTGCGGCGCAATTCCTCCAGCGCCTGCCAGTCGGTGAATTCGACCAGCGGCGACAGATCGAAGCGACTCGGATCGAGTGTCCTGACGAAGGCCTCGAGCCGGCCGCGTCGTTCGCGGAAGGGCAATCCCCGCACATCCTCGTCACCAATCTGCAGCGCATCGTAGCAGCGCATGAAGGCGGGGTATTGCTGCTGGATCTTGGGTGACACGCTCTTGCGATTCAGCCGCTGCTGCAGGTCCGAGAACGTGCCCGTCGCCTGCCTGGGGTCACCGACCAGAAGCTCGCCGTCGAGGGCGCCTGAAAAATCCATCGCCTCGGCAAGATCCGGAAAGGCGCCGGAGACATCGTCACCGGTGCGCGAATAGAGCCGGCGAATGCCGCCTTCGCAAACCGCCTGGACGCGGATGCCGTCCCATTTCCATTCGGCCGCGTAGTCGGCGGGGTCGAGCTTTTCGAGGTCGCCGTCGCCGACGGCGTTCGACAGCATCACTGGCCTGAACAGCGCCAGCGCCGTCTTCCTGGGTTTTACCGCCTTGCCCTCCAGCCAGGCGAACAGAGCCGCATAAGGCGGCGTCAGCCCGTGCCAGAGTTCCTCGATCTCGGCGATATCGACCTTGCCGAAATCGGCCAGCGCCTGCTTGGCGAGCCGCGCCGAGACACCGATGCGCAGGCCGCCGGTGACCAGCTTTATGATGGCAAAGCGCGCGGACGTGCTGGCGCTGTCGAGCAGCCGGGCCAGCACCTGTGGCCCGTCGGAACGGCTTGCCGCCTGCAGCTTGGCCACCACCTCGGCCAGCGTCGGCGCGTGGTTCGCAATATCGAGAGGCGATTGTGGCCAGACCAGCGACACGGTCTCGGCCAGGTCGCCGACATAGTCGTAGGAATAGCCGAACAGCACGGGATCCATGCGCTCGACCACCAGCGTGCGCAGCATTGCCGGCTTGACCGCGGCGATGGAAAGATCGCCGGTAATGGCCGCCAGCGCCAGCCCGCGATCCGGATCCTCGACGCTGCGGAAATAGTCGGTCAAAAGCGTCAGCTTGCCGTTGCGCGACGGCGTCAGCACCAGCCGGTCGAGAAGCTCGGCGAAGCGGTTCATGGGAGGGGCGCCATGAGTACCATCAATCGCCCTCGTCCTCATAACCGACGAGATGCAGCGGCCTGGCGGCGATGCCTTCGAGTTCGCACCAGCGCACCAGCGCCTCCTCGCGGCCATGCGTCACCCAGATTTCTTCCGCGCCGGTCTCCTTGATCGTTGTTGTCAGCTCGTCCCAGTCGGAGTGATCGGAGATGATCAGCGGCAGCTCGACGCCGCCCTGCTTGGCGCGTTGGCGGATGCGCATCCAGCCTGAGGCGAAGCACGACATCGGATCGGGAAAACGCCGCGCCCAGCGATCGGCAAAGGCGGATGGCGGGCCGATGACGATGGCGCCGGCAAAGTCGCTTTTTTGGCCGGTCTCGACGGTCGCCGGTTCCAATGTGCCCAGATCGATGCCCTGGCTCTGGTAATATTCGCTGAGCTTGGCCAGCGCACCATGGATGTAGATCGGCTTTTCGTAGCCGGCATCACGCAGCAGCCGCATGACACGCTGCGCCTTGCCCAGCGCATAAGCGCCGACCAGATGCGTGCGCTCGGGAAACTGCTCGGTCGATTTCAGCAGCCGGGCGATCTCTTCGGAATCGGGCGGATGGTGAAACACCGGCAGGCCGAACGTCGCCTCGGTGATGAAGACGTCGCACTTGAGCGGCTCGAACGGCTCGCAGGTCGCGTCCTTCTGGCGCTTATAGTCGCCGGACGCGACGATGCATGTGCCCTGATGCGCGACCTTGATCTGCGCCGAGCCCAGAACATGGCCGGCCGGGTGAAAGCTGACGGCCACACCGCCAAGCGCAATCGTCTCGCCGAGCACGGCGGCTTGCGTCGTTCCGGCAAAACCTTCGCCGTAACGCAGCCCCATAATATCGAGCGTCTGCTGCGTCGCCATCACCGAGCGGTGGCCGGAGCGGGCATGGTCGGAATGGCCATGCGTGATCAGCGCCCGGTTGACCGGTCGCACCGGGTCGATGAAGAAATCGCCGGGCGGGCAATACAGCCCTTCCGGCCGGGGATGAAGCAGGTCGCTGGCGCGCATGGCCCCAAGATAGGCGCTAATTCCGGCGCGGGAAGCCTGTTGTAAGTCACTGCTGACTCCAGCATAGAGCGCAAGCCGGCTGCAAACACCCGGCGGAACTCGATCACGATGAAACCGCTCCAGACCTCGTCCGGCGATTTGACCGCCGACCGCCGCGCCGACTATGCCGAAATGCTCTATGCATCCGGCGATCATGCGGCCGCCGCGGAATTGCTGCTCGGCGCTCTCGAACTGGCGCCGCAATGGTCAGCCGGCTGGTTCCGCCTCGGCGAGATGCAGGAAGCGGCGGGCGCGCCCGATCGTGCCGCGCAGGCCTGGAAGACGGCACTGCGGCTCGACCCGGCGGACAGGCTCGGCGCGGTGCTCAAGCTGCAATTGATCGGCAGGGCAGCCGCGGCCCAGGCGCCGCCCAGCGCCTTTGTCGAGACGCTTTACAACCACTATGCCGGGAGCTTCGAGGGTGAGCTGGTCGACAGGCTCGGCTACCGTCTGCCCGAATGCCTCGACCGCGCCATCCGGGCAGCGCGGCCGGGCCGGTTTTCGCTGGCGCTCGATCTCGGCTGCGGCACCGGCCTCATGGGCCAGAAGCTGCGGCCGATCGCCGATCGGCTGGAGGGTTACGACATCTCGGCCGGCATGCTGCGGCAGGCGCGCGCCAAAGGCCTCTACGATCTGCTCGTCAAGACGGACCTGCAGGATTTTTGCTATTCTGGCCCGAAAGCCGATCTGGTGACGGCGGCCGATGTGTTCATCTATGTCGGCGCACTCGACAGAGTGGCGAACAAGATTGCCGGAATGCTCGCCGGCGGCGGTCTGTTTGCGTTCTCCGTCGAGACGCTCCCGGGCGGAGAATCGTCTGACCGCGCCGGCTTCGCCTTGCTGCCGTCGCGCCGCTACGCGCATTCGCAAAGCTATGTAGAGCGGGTTCTGGACGCCAACGGCTTTTCGGTCCTGTCGCTGCAGCCAACGATCATCCGGCAGGATCGCCGCGAACCGGTCGAAGGGCTGGCCGTAGTGGCAAGGTTGCTTTCCGGCAGCGTAAAATCTGGCTAAGACTTCTGCCGCTGCGCATGAGAAGCCGCAGCTGCGAAAGACAAGGAGCACGTTCATGCGCTGGAACATGACGGTCTTGGCATCTTGCCTGGCGATGGCCGGCTGCGTCGGCAATTCGATGTCCGAACGGCAAGACGAAAACGTCCAGTCCTCGCTGCTGTATGACAAGGTGCCTTGCGATCAATTGCTGGCGCAACGAAACGGCCTGGCGCAGCAATATCATCTGCCGGTGGACGCCAAGCCGTCCTTCTCCAACCCGGCGACGGGCTTTGGCCCGTTCACGCCGGATATGCGCTCAAAAGCCAAGCGCGACGCCGACCAGGCAAGCGGCAAGATCGACGCCATGAACCGGTCGATTGCCCGCCGCGAATGCGGCAAGCCGGCCAAACAGAACAAGCTCGGCCTGACCTGACCGGGTCCTAATCCGCCACCTTCCACTGCTCGCGCGAGGCGCTGGCGGGATAGACGCCGAGAATGCGCATTTCGCGCGAGAAAAAGCGCAACTCGTCGAGTGCCAGCTTCACCAGCGGATCGTCGGGATGGCCCTCTATGTCGGCGTAGAATAGCGTCGCTGTAAACGCGCCGAGCTGGTAGCTTTCCAGCTTGGTCATGTTGATGCCGTTGGTGGCAAACCCGCCCATCGCCTTGTAGAGCGCCGCCGGCACGTTTCGGACGCGGAAGATGAAGGTCGTCATCATCTTGGCGTCGGCCGAGGGACGTTCGGCCCATTGCTTGTTCTTGGTCAGCACCACGAAGCGGGTGACGTTGCTGTCGGTGTCCTCGACATTCTCCTCGATGATATCGAGCCCGTAGAGGGTCGAGGCCAGTGCCGGCGCCAGCGCGGCCATGGTGCGGTCCTTCATCGCGGCGACCATCTTGGCGGCGCCCGCGGTGTCGCCGGCAACCGCCGCCTTCCAGCCGTTCTTGCGGATGTATTTGCGGCATTGGCCGAGCGCGTGGATGTGGCTGTGCACGGTCCTGATCTCGTCGCGCCTGACGCCCGGCAGCACCATCAGCTGGAAGTGGATCGGCAGAAAGTATTCGCCGATGATGTGCAGCTTCGATTCCGGCAAGAGGTGATGGATGTCGGCGACGCGGCCGGCAATGGTGTTCTCGATCGGGATCATGGCCAGATCGGCCTTGCCGGTCTCGACGGCGTTGAAGGCGTCCTCGAAGGTCGGGCACGGCAACGGCTCCATCGAAGGGAACATGTTGCGGCAGGCGGTGTCGGAATTGGCGCCCGGCTCGCCCTGGAAGGATATTTTGTTGGTCTTTTCAGGCATGCGCGGAGTCTCGGGAATTGGGGGAAGAATTTCTTAGTTGGAAAGGAGCGCCCTGGCGCGTTCGAGATCGTCCGGCGTATCGACGCCAAGCGGCACCGACTGCACGATCTCCGCATCGATGCGCATGCCAGCCTCCAGCGCCCGCAACTGCTCGAGCCGCTCGCGGCGCTCCAGAGGCGACGGCCTTAGCGCAACGAAGCGTTCGAGTGCGGCGCGGCGATAGGCATAGAGGCCGATATGATGGTAGAGCGGGCCTTCGCCCCAAGGGGCGGTGGCGCGGGTGAAATAGAGCGCCCTGAGCCGCGTCGTCGAGAGTGGCGAGCCGACCAGCTTGACGACGTTCGGATTGGTCTTTTCCTCATCGCGGACGATCTCGACGCAGAGCGTGGCGATATCCACCGCCGCGTTCTCGAAAGGCTTCAGCGCGGCACCGATAACAAGGGGGTCGATGGTCGGCAGATCGCCCTGCACATTGACGATGGTCTCGACGCTGTTGCCAGGGTCGAGAATGGTCAGCGCTTCAAAGATGCGGTCGGAGCCGGTTTCGTGGTCCGCCCGCGTCATCACCGCCTCGAAACCATGCGCGCGCACCGCCTCCGCAACGCCTTGCGTATCGGTAGCGACGACCACCCGGCCGAGCCCCGCCTCGGCAGCACGGCGGGCGACGTGGACGATCATCGGAGTGCCGGCAATGTCGGCCAGCGGTTTGCCCGGCAGGCGGGTCGAGGCCATGCGGGCCGGGATCAGGATGAGCGTGGACATGAGGCGGGCAGAGGCTCGAAAAAGAGGGGGACAAAAGTGGCAAAAGGTCTCACTGGCAGCGCCCTTATAGGTGTTGCAACGCCGGAGCAAAAGACCTAGTTTCCGCGCGATTTGACCGCCTCGCAGGGTGGTTCACGATACCGACGGACGGAGTGGACGGATCGGTCCGCCGGAAAAGGGAGCCTGGGGCGTATGGATTCCAACGAAGTCAACAAGCTGCTCGCCGGTTTCCTCGGCACGGTGTTCATTGTCTTTTCCGTTGGCATCGTATCCGACGCGCTGTTTGCCTCGCCGACGCCGGAAAAGCCCGGCTTCGCCATCGAGGCGACCGAGCCCGCCGAAGGCGGCCCGGCCGCTCCCGCCGCGGAGGCCAAGCCGATCGCCGAGCTGCTGGCCACCGCCAACGCCGAAGCGGGTGCCGCCATCTTCAAGAAATGCCAGGCCTGCCACTCCGGCGAAAAAGGCGGCCCCAACAAGGTTGGCCCCGATCTGTGGGACATCATCGACCGTCCGGTCGCCGAGCATGAGGGCTTTGCCTATTCGGCCGACATGAAGGAGTTCTCCAAGGGCGGCAGCGAGAAGTGGACCTACGACAATCTCAACCACTTCATCACCTCGCCGAAGAAGTTCGTGAAGGGCACGGCGATGGGCTTCGCCGGCCTGCCGAAGGATGAGGACCGCGCCAACGTCATCGCCTATCTGCGCACGCTGTCGGACAATCCGAAGCCGCTGCCGGCGCCCGGCGCCTCGGCCGAAAACGCGCCCGCCAAGCCGGCCGAAGGCGCAGCCCCTGCCAAGCCGGCAGAAGGCGCGGCGCCCGCCGCTCCGGCCGCACCCGCAAAATAACAAAACCGTAATGACATAATCCTTGAAAAAGCCGGGTTCAGCCCGGCTTTTTGCTTAGGAAAAATGCATATGCGGCGACAAAGCTTCTCGGTTGCGGTTTTCAGCGCCGCCAAATGATCTAGATTGAGCCCAGACGCTATGGTGACGGCGCTATATCGCGAAGAGGAGAACGCATGACGGTTGGCCGAGCGCGGATGCTTCTGAAATCAGTGCTGATGCTGGCTGCTTTTGCCGGCGGCCTGCAGGCGGCCTTCGCGGACGAATGGCGCACGACCTCGTCGCTGATCGGCGAATCCAAATACGGCGACAATTTCCAGCATTACGATTACGTCAATCCGGATGCACCGAAGGGCGGCACGCTGAATTCGGTTGTGCTGGGCACGTTCGACAGCTTCAATCCCTACATCGTGCAGGGTTCGCCGGCCGCCGGCTTCGCGCAGTTTGGCGGCGGCCTGCTCTACGACACGCTGATGGAGCAGGCGACCGACGAGGGCAGCACCAGCCATCCGCTGATCGCCGACGCCTATAAATATCCGGCCGACTATTCCTCGGCGACCTACCGGCTCGACCCGCGGGCGAAATGGCATGACGGCCAGCCGATCACCACGGACGACGTGATCTGGTCGTTCCAGGTACTGAAGGCCAACAGCCCGATGTACAGCCGCTATTTCGAAAACGTCACCGACGCCGTCGCCATCTCCGACCGCGAGGTCGAGTTCCACTTCAGTCAGAAAGGCAACCGGGAGCTACCGAAGATCATCGGCGACCTCGTCGTGTTGCCCAAGCACTGGTGGGAAGGCACGGACGCCAGCGGCAAGAAACGCGACGTCACCAAATCGACATTGGAGCCGCCGCTGGGATCGGCCGCCTACAAGATCGCCAGCTTCAAGCCGGGGTCCGAAATCATCTGGCAGCGCGTACCCGATTACTGGGCGGCCAAGCTGCCCGTAAAAATCGGCCGCGAGAATTTCGACAGGCAGCGTTTCAGCTATTTTCTGGACGACAACGCCGCCTGGCAGGCCTTTACCAAGGGCGGCTTGGACGACATCAAGCCGGAGAACAGTTCGAGGCGCTGGAACACATTCTATGATTTTCCGGCAGTCAAGGCCGGTGACGTCATCAAGAAGGAATTCAAGACCGCGTCGCCCGAACCGATGCAGGCCTTCATGCTCAACACCAGGCGCCCGCTGTTCCAAGATCGCCTGGTGCGCGCCGCGCTGATGTACCCGTTCGACTTCGAGACGATGAACCGGACCCTGTTCTTCGGTTCCAACACCCGCACCAGCAGCTATTTCCAGGGCACGGAACTGGCGTCGAGCGGCCTGCCGCAAGGCAAGGAACTGGAGATCCTGGAGCAGTACCGCGACAAGCTGCCGCCCGAAGTCTTCACCCAGGAATTCAAGCTGCCGGTCTACGACACGCCGCAGGCGGAGCGCAAATACCTGAAGACCGCGGTCGATCTGTTCGCCAAGGCCGGCTGGGTGATCAAGGGCGGCAAGATGGTCAACGCCAAGACCGGCGAACCGTTCAAATTCGAGATCCTCGGTTGGAACGACACCGACCAGGTCATCGCCAGCCCATATATCGCCAATCTGCGCAAGATCGGCGTCGACGCGACGCTGCGCCTGATCGACCAGACCCAGTATATCAACCGCGTCAAGCATTTCGATTACGACGTCATCATATGGCAACTCGGCCAGTCGGACTCTCCCGGCAACGAACAGCGCGACTTCTGGAGCTCCAAGGCCGCCGATTCGCCGGGATCGCGCAATTACGCCGGCATCAAGAATCCGGTCGTCGATGCGCTGGTCGATCGGATCATTTATGCCACCGACCGCGACGATCTCGTTGCCGCCACCCATGCGCTCGACCGGGTGCTGTTGTGGAATTTCTACGTCGTGCCGCAATATTACCGCGCCGTGGTCTGGCTCGCCTACTGGAACAAGTTCGGTATGCCGGAAAAGCAGCCCGCCTATAGCGGCGTCGACCAGAATTCCTGGTGGATCGACCCGGCCAAGGAAAAGGCGCTGGCGGCCAAATACAAGAGCGGCAATTGATGGCGGCGCTGCCCCGTCGCGACTTCCTCGCCCTGGGCGGTGCCGCCGCGGCCGCAGCGCTGCTGCCCGGCCGGGCTTTCGCGGCCATTCCAACCGGCGTGAAACTGCACGGGTTGTCGGCTTTTGGCGATCTCAAATACGGGCCGGATTTCACGCATTTCGACTGTGTCAATCCGGACGCTCCCAAGGGCGGCCGGATGAATTTCGCCCCGCCGAACTCCACCCTCAATCAGAGCTTCCTGACTTTCAACACACTGAACTCACTGGTGTTGAAGGGGGATTCGCCGCCGCGCACCGAGCTCTGCTTCGATTCGCTGATGGCAAGGGCAGTCGACGAACCGGATGCGGTCTACGGCCTGCTTGCCGAATCCGTTACCTTGTCGCAGGATCGCAATGGCTACCGCTTCAGCCTGCGGCCACAAGCGCGCTTCCATGACGGGTCGCCGCTGACCGCCGACGACATTGCCTTCGCCTTGAACCTCTACAAAGACCGGGGACATCCGAACCTTTCCCAAGCGCTGCGGCACATGACAGAAGCGGTCGCAATCGATCCGCTTACAGTCAACCTTACCTTCAACGGCCAACAGTCCGCGCAGAATATCCTCGCGATCGTCGTAATGCCGATCGTGTCGAAAGCGTTCTACACCGCCAATGATTTCGACGCCTCGACGATGACGCCACCGCTCAGCTCCGGACCATACAGGGTTGGACGGGTGGTGGCCGGGCAGACTGTCGAATATGAACGCGTCGCCGACTATTGGGGCCGCGATCTGGCCGTGAACCGCGGCAGTTATAATTTCGACCGCATCCGTATCGATTTCTACCTTGATCGCCAGGCAGCCTTTGAAGCATTCAAGAAAGGGGATACGCATTTTCGCGAGGAGTTCACCTCGCGGGTATGGGCGACCGGCTACGACTTTCCAGCACTGAAGGATGGCAGGGTCGTCAAACGCGAATTTCCTGGCGAGAAAACGCCATCCATGCAGGCTGTCGCGCTGAACCAGCGCCGTCCGCAGTTCCGCGACATTCGCGTGAGACGGGCAATCGCCTATTGCTTCGACTTCGAATGGACCAGGCGGGTTCTGTTTTTCGACTCCTACGAGCGTTCGCAATCGAACTTCGAGCGATCGGATTACAAGGCCAAGGGCCTGCCCTCACCCAAGGAGTTGGCCCTGCTGGAGCCGTTTCGAGCCGAGTTGCCGCCGGAGACCTTCGGCGAACCGGTGATGCAACCCGTCTCCGACGGTTCCGGGCACGACCGTAAGCTGCTGCGCGAGGCTTCGAGGCTGCTTGCCGAAGGCGGCTGGAAGCGAGCGGGCAATTTCGTCCTCAACGACAAAGGCGAGCGCCTGCGCGTGGAAATGCTTGCCGAGGACGAGGGTCTCGTTCGTATTTTCGCGCCATGGTCCGAGAATATGAAGGCGATCGGCATCGACGCTTCGATCCGGCAGGTCGACTCGACGCAATTTGAAGCGCGGCAGAGCAATTTCGACTTCGACTTCAACATGCTCGCATGGTCGATCGGAGCGACGCCCACCGCCGACGGTTTGGAGATTCTCTACGCTTCCCAAATGGCGAAAACGCCGGGGATGCGCAACTATCCGGGTACGGAAAGCAAAGCCATCGACGCGCTGATCGAGGCAGCCGGCAAGGCGCAGAGCCGGATCGAACTCGTAACCGCGCTCAACGCGCTCGATCGGGTCTTGCGCGCGCGGCTAGACTGGATTCCAACATATCATCTGGCGAATCACCGAGCAGCCTTCTGGGACATGTTCGGCTTTCCCGCTCAAAAGCCGGATTACGACTTTCCGGTCGAGACGTCGTGGTGGTTCGACAAAGACAAGGCGGCAAAGATTGGCAAAGGCTGAGATTTTCGCACAAGCGAGGCAGGGAACCTGATGGGCGCCTATATACTGCGCCGCATCCTGTTGATGATCCCGACCCTGTTCGGCATCATGGCGGTATCCTTCGCCGTCATCCAGTTCGCGCCGGGCGGGCCGGTCGAGCAGGTCATCGCCAGGCTGACCAACCAGGGCGGCAGCGATCGCCTAGGCGGCGGCGGCGGTGATGCCGGCGGCGCCAATTTCGATGTCGCCGGCGACGTCGGCTCGAAATACCGCGGCGCGCAAGGGCTCGACCCGGAATTCATCAAGAAGCTGGAGAAGCAGTTCGGTTTCGACAAGCCGCCGCTCGAGCGCTTCGGCATGATGCTGTGGAACTATCTCCGCTTCGATTTCGGCGACAGCTATTTCCGCGACATCTCGGTGCTCGACCTGATCCTGGAAAAGATGCCGGTGTCGATCTCGATCGGACTGTGGATCACACTCTTGTCCTATCTGATCTCGATCCCGCTCGGCATCCGCAAGGCAGTCAAGGACGGCTCCACCTTCGACGTCTGGACCAGCGGCGTCGTCATTGTCGGTTACGCCATTCCGGGCTTCCTGTTCGGCATATTGCTGATGGTGCTGTTTGCCGGCGGCTCGTTCTGGGACTGGTTTCCGCTGCGCGGCCTCACCTCCGACAATTGGGACCAGCTGTCGTGGCCGCAGCGGATCGTCGACTATTTCTGGCACATGACCCTGCCGCTGACGGCGCTGGTGCTGTCGGCCTTCGCCACGACGACGTTGCTCACCAAGAATTCCTTCCTTGAGGAGATACGCAAGCAATATGTGGTCACAGCCCGCGCCAAGGGCCTGTCGGAGCGGCAGGTGCTTTATGGCCACGTCTTCCGCAACGCCATGCTGATCGTCATCGCGGGTTTCCCCGGTGCCTTCATCTCGGCATTCTTCACCGGGTCGCTGCTGATCGAGAACATCTTTTCGCTCGATGGCCTCGGCCTGCTTGGTTTCAACTCGGTGGTGCAGCGCGACTATCCGGTGGTCTTCGCCAATCTCTACATCTTCTCGCTGCTTGGCCTGTTCGTCGGGCTGCTGTCCGACCTGATCTATACCTGGGTCGATCCGCGCATCGACTTCGAGCGGAGAGACGTCTGATGGAGCAGGCGACAGCCGAAACGGCGCCGCCTCGGATCGCGCGGCCCTTTCTGTCGCCGCTCAACCAGCGGCGCCTGCAGAACTTCAAGTCCAACAGGCGCGGCTACTGGTCGTTGTGGATTTTCCTGTTCCTGTTCGTGCTGTCGCTGGTTTCCGAACTGATCGCCAACGACAAGCCGATCATCGCCTCCTACAAGGGCGAGATCCTGTTTCCGGTCCTGGTCGCCTATCCCGAGGAGAAGTTCGGCGGCTTCTATGCGGTCACCGACTACCGCGACCCGGTCATCCAGGACGAGATCAATGCCAATGGCTGGATGGTCTGGCCGCCGGTGCGCTACTCCTACCAGACCGTCAACAACGCCATTCCCGAAGCAGCACCGACCAAGCCGTCCTGGCTCTACGACAAGAAGACGCGATGCAACCAGTATCCGAAAGGCGAAGCGGACCCCAATTGCAACGTCGGCAACTGGAACTGGCTGGGCACCGACGACCAGGCCCGCGACGTGCTGGCGCGCGTCATCTACGGCTTCAGGATATCGGTGCTGTTCGGCCTGATCCTGACCGCCGGCTCGGCGCTGATCGGCGTGGCGGCCGGCGCCTTGCAGGGCTATTTCGGCGGCTGGACCGACCTTCTTTTCCAGCGCTTCATCGAGATCTGGTCGGCGATCCCAGTGCTGTACCTGCTCTTGATCGTCGCCGCCATCCTGCCGCCCGGCTTCTTCATCCTGCTCGGATTGATGCTGCTGTTCTCCTGGGTGGCGCTGGTCGGCGTGGTGCGGGCCGAGTTCCTGCGCGCCCGCAATTTCGAATATGTCAATGCGGCGCGCGCGCTCGGCGTGCCCAACATCACCATCATGTTCCGGCATCTGCTTCCCAATGCCATGGTGGCGACGCTGACCTTCCTGCCCTTCCTGCTCAGCGGCTCGATCTCGACGCTGACCTCGCTCGACTATCTCGGCTTCGGCCTGCCGCCCGGCTCCGCCTCGCTGGGCGAACTGTTGAAGCAGGCGCAGCGCAACCTCAACGCCCCCTGGCTCGGCATTTCCGGCTTCGTCGTCATCTCGCTGATGCTGTCGCTGCTGGTCTTCGTCGGCGAGGCCACCCGCGACGCCTTCGATCCGCGCAAGACGTTCAGATGAGGGCGATGCAGGCTGGCATTCGGCATGTTATATTCCGGAAATGGCAATCCGGACAAAAGCGGACGTACCCTCAAGTGACCGGCGGCTTTGATCGGTGAAACACCAGTGGCAGCCATCGCTCGATCACTGGAGAGCAAATTGGCCGATATGAGCGAACCCGGAGCCATGACGGTGTGTTGGCGTCCGTGCAGTCCGTCAATCCGCACGTTGGGGAAGGAAGGGTTATGAATAGGATCATCCTTGAACACTACCCGGCATCGAAGCTCCCGGATGAACTGCGAAAAGGCATAGCGCCGAGCGCCTCGGTCAGAGTGACAGTGGAGGAGGAGGCCAACAGGCCCCTTGGCCGCGAACAATTGCTTGAACTCATGCGGGATGCTCAGGCCAACGCGCCGGGAACAAGCCTCGACGAGGCTGTCGCGCGTGTTCGTGCCCTCCGCGATGAGTGGGAGGATTGATGGCTGCAGTCCGGCTTTATGTCGACACCAACATTTTCATCTATGCCTTTGAAAACAATGATGCGCTTGCAAACAAACTGCTTCAGCTCATTTCACTGAACGAGGGCAGAAAGCAGCCTTTCCTGGCGACGAGTGAGATCGTGCTCGCGGAGTTGATGGTCGATCCCTTGAGAAAGAACAATGAGCGACTGATCGAGCTCTACGACAATATTTCAATCGGCAATGCCTTCATCTCAATTGGGACGATAACTCGCGACGTTCTCTGGCACGCAGCACAGTTACGTTCGGAATTCCTTTCGTTGAGATTACCAGACGCGATCCATCTTTCCACAGCGATGCACTTCGGCTGCACCCAATTTCTGACCGCGGACACGAGGTTGAAAGAGACCTATTCTATCGCACCAAATCGTCTCGTCCCCCCTCAAATGGCAGCCAAAATTTCGATCATACGACCGGAAATTTCCGCCTTGGACAGGGTTGTCGCGGAAGTTGAGCTATGACCCCCCCTCTCCTCTCGGTCCAGGATCTCAGCGTCGCCTTCACGCAAGGCGGCAGCCAGTCGGTCGCCGTCGACCATATCTCCTTCGACCTCGCCAAGGGCGAGACGGTGGCGCTGGTCGGCGAATCCGGCTCCGGCAAGTCGGTCACCGCGCTGTCGGTGCTGAAGCTGCTGCCCTATCCGACCGCCAGCCACCCGTCGGGAAAGATCCTGGTCCTCGGCGCCGACCTGCTTGCCGCGGACGAGAGAGACTTGCGCCGCGTGCGCGGCAACAAGATCACCATGATCTTCCAGGAGCCGATGACCTCGCTCAACCCGCTGCACACGATCGAGCAGCAGATCGTCGAGGTGCTGAAGCTGCACCAGGGCCTGGGCGATCGCAACGCCAAGGCGCGCACGCTGGAACTTCTGCACGAGGTCGGCATCCGCGAACCGGAAAAACGGCTCGACGCCTATCCGCACCAGCTTTCCGGCGGCCAGCGCCAGCGCGTCATGATCGCCATGGCGCTCGCCAACGAGCCTGAACTGTTGATCGCCGACGAGCCGACGACCGCGCTCGACGTCACCGTCCAGGCGCAGATCCTCGAATTGCTGGCCGGCCTGAAAAGCCGCAAGAACATGTCGATGCTGTTCATCACCCACGATCTCGGCATCGTCAGGAAGATCGCCGACCGGGTCTGCGTGATGACCAAGGGCAAGATCGTCGAGACCGGCCCGACCAAGGAGATATTCGCCAATCCGCAGCACGCCTACACGCGGCATCTGCTTGCCGCCGAGCCGAAAGGCAAGCCGCCGGCGGCCAACCAGGCCGCCAAGCCGGTGATGGTCGGCAAGGACGTCAAGGTCTGGTTTCCGATCAAGAAGGGCTTCTTCCGGCGCACCGTCGACAATGTGAAGGCGGTCGACGGCATCGACGTCACCGTGCGGGCCGGCCAGACGCTTGGCGTCGTCGGCGAATCCGGCTCAGGCAAGACGACGCTCGGCCTGGCGCTGGCCAGGATGATCTCGTCGACGGGGACCATCCAGTTCAACGGACGCGGCATCGATCAGCTGTCCTTCAGCGAAATGCGGCCGTTGCGACGCGAGTTGCAGATCGTCTTCCAGGATCCGTTCGGTTCGCTCAGTCCGCGCATGTCGGTCGCCGAGATCATCGAGGAAGGGTTGAAGATCCACGAGCCGAAACTGTCTCCTGATGCGCGCGACGAGCGTGTCGTCGACGTCCTGAAGGAAGTCGGCCTCGATCCGGCGACGCGCAACCGCTATCCGCACGAATTCTCCGGCGGCCAGCGCCAGCGCGTCGCCATCGCGCGCGCCATGGTGCTCAACCCGCGTTTCGTCATGCTGGACGAGCCGACCTCGGCGCTCGACATGAGCGTGCAGGCGCAGGTCGTCGACCTCTTGCGCAGCCTGCAGGCCAAGCACGATCTCGCCTACCTCTTCATCAGCCACGATCTGAGGGTCATCCGCGCGCTCGCCAACGAAGTCATCGTCATGCGTAATGGCAGGATCGTCGAGGCCGGTCCTTCCGAACAGATTTTCGGCAACCCGCGGACCGACTATACAAAGGCGTTGATCTCGGCCGCCTTCAAGATCGAAACGGCGCCGGTCGGTATCGTCAGCGAGTAGATTTTCGCCAGAGATCATGCACAAAATCAAAACGCTGCCGCGCCCCTGCGAGTCCGGACGCGAACGCTGTTGGTAAAAGGGAAAAACAATCCGCAATGGAAAAAGGCCGCATCCTGCTTGCCCTCACCGGTATTCATCCGCTGCGCTGGCGCGAACTGCTGTCGGCGGAGCGCGAAGTGGTGCTCGAGCCGAATGGCGCCGGCGATCCCTCGATCACCTATGCTGTGGTGTGGAAACAGAGGCCGAACCTGTTGTCGTCGCTGCCCAATCTGCGGGCTATCTTCTCGATCGGCGCCGGCGTCGACCACATTTTCGCCGATCCCACCTTGCCCGACGTACCGGTCGTCAAAGTGGTCGCCGACAACCTTACCCAGTACATGACCGAATACGTCGTCTGGCGGGTGCTCGACCACCATCGCCAGGGCATGCTCTACCGCGCCCAGCAGCAGAAGAAGATCTGGCACGAGCCGCAGCAGCGGCCGGCCGGCGACATCTCGGTCGGCATTATGGGGCTCGGCACGCTTGGCCGCGCGGCGGCATCGGTACTGTTGTCGCTCGGCTTTCCCGTTAATGGCTGGTCGCGCAGCGATCGGCCGATGGAACGTGTCTCGACTTACGCGGGCGAGGCCGGCCTGATCCCGTTCCTCAATGCCACCGATATCCTGGTGGTGCTGTTGCCGCTGACGCCACAGACGCACGGCATCATCAACCACGGCGTGCTGAAGGAGCTGCGCAAGCGCAATGGCCTCGGCGGCTCGGTGCTGATCAATGCCGGGCGCGGAAGGCTGCAGAAGGACGCCGACATTTTGCGCGCGCTGGACGACGGCACGCTGAAGGAAGCCAGCCTCGACGTGTTCGAGGTCGAACCGCTGCCGAAGACCAGCCCGCTATGGAGCCACCCGAAAGTGTTCGTGACGCCGCACGCGGCGGCAACTTCCGATCCAGTCCACCTGGCGCCGATCATGCTGCGTCAGATGGACGCCTTCGAGCGCGGCGAAGCGCTGGAAAATGTGGTGGATCGCGACGCGGGGTATTGATTTTTTAGAGCGCCGCTTTCCAGTCTCAGCCCCAGCCGAGCGGCACGTAGTCGATCTCCATAAACGCCTCGACCTCCGGGATCCAGCGGTCGCGGACGAAGGCGACGTGGTCGGGATGGTCGTTATAGCCGGAGTAAGCCCGCTGATCGGCGAACTCCATCGAGAAGCCGAAGCGGTAGTCGTTCTTGGGGCTGACCTGCCGCAACTGCTCGAAATGCGTGACGCCCTTTATCGCCGTGAGGATCGTCTTGGCGTCGGCGAGGAACCTTTTTTCCTCGAGCGAATGCGGCGGGTGCTTTAGCGTGAACACGACGGTGTGACGGATCATTTTTTGCTCCTGCGATGTCTTCGTATCACGCGCTGTCGGCCCAGGCGCGGATAAGGTTATAGGCGATCGCCCCCTTCGGCGGTGTCACCAGGCCGCCCGGATGCTCGCGGGCCAGCATCGAGAGCACCTCGTCGCGAAAGAACCAGCGGCAATCTTCCAGCTCGTTGAAGTCGGGGTGGATATCGTCGTTGAGCGGTTCGCCGAAGCAGCCGATCATCAGCGAATAGGGAAACGGCCAGGGCTGGCTGGCGTGGTAGACGACGCGGCCTAGCCGAATGCCGGCTTCCTCCAGCGTTTCGCGGCGCACCGCCGCCTCGATCGTCTCGCCCGGCTCGATGAAACCGGCGAGCGCCGAATACATGCCGGGCCCGAAATGCCGGCCGCGGCCGAGCAGGCATTTTTCGCGTGTTGCCGTCAGCATGATCGCCACCGGGTCGGTGCGCGGAAAGTGCTCCGTGCCGCAGGCCGGGCAATGCCGCTTGTAACCGCCCGCCCGCATCTCGGCTTCGGTGCCGCACTTGCTGCAGAAGCGATGGCTGGCATGCCAGGCAAGCAGCGCCGCCCCTTGCGCCAGCGCGCCGGCGGCCGCTTCGTCGATCAACCCCTGCATATAGACCGAGCGATAGTCGATCGCCCTGATCGTCTCGGGAAGCTGCTCGGGCTCGACCCCGGCCGGCACCGCCAGCACCGGGCCGCTTTCGGAAAAACCGAGCAGGACGCCGTTTTCGAGCGATGCCTCGAGCGGCCGGCATTCGGCCACGCCGAACCAGGGGTCGAATGCGCCTTGCGCAAGCTTCAGGTAGAGCCGGCCGCCACGCATCAGCAAAAGCCGCGCCGAGGGATCGGCGAGTGCCTTTTCGACGGAATCGTCGGCGCGGTTTTCGGACTGCCGGTCGATAATGTTGCCGGCGAAGCCGACGAACTGGCTCGGCTCGCGCAAGGGCGCGTCAAACAGGCGAAAGCTCATGCAGACTCGGGAAGGTTCAAGGTGGACACGGGAGAGGCTTATAGCGCTGCCTTGATCTTTTCCGCAAACTTGCGAAGGTCGGAGCGCTGATAGGGCTCGCGCAGGCCGTGCCCCCACACCGGGCCGGGCCAGCCGGGATCGCCTTCCGAGCGCGCGACGACGTGTACATGCAGCTGGCGCACGATGTTGCCGAGTGCGCCGGTGTTGATCTTGGTGCAGCCGGTCACCCGCTTCAGCGCCAGCGCCACCATATTGGTCTCGAAGGTCAGCATCGCCTGGTCGAGCGGCGTCATATCGTGGATTTCCTCGATGCCCGGCCGCTGCGGCACCAGCAGCAGCCATGGCCAGCGGCGGTCGTTCATGACGCGCAATTCGCACAGGCCGAGCCACATCAGCTGTTCGCTGTCGGCTTCCAGCTGGGCGTCAATCGTGAATCCGGCCTTGAGGCCCGGCAGCATCGGCGTTTCCCTCACTTTTGGACGTTTCTTGAACTCTATCGACGCTAGAGCGGCTTCCGAAGGGCCGCAAGGGGCAGCAAGCAACATTGGCCGTCGCGGCGCTGATTGTGCGCGAAGAAGTGAAGGCCCGGGCAAATTGCATCAGGTTGGCGCTGCCCCGCCGAGGTCGACGATTTTGATCGTGGCCACATTTTGTTCTTGCTTTGTGCCGGCAGCTATGCTACTAATCCCGCTATGGTGATTATTCGCACCAAAAACCCGCCCGCCGAGGCGGGTTTTTGGTTTCAGCTTTCGCCGTCGCTCAAGGCCCCTGTCATCCGCACTTGCATTTCATCGCCGGATTGCCGATATGGATGCTGGGAGGTTGGTGGTGGACGGTCCACTCGCCAACCGGGTCAGGTCCGGAAGGAAGCAGCCCTAACGAGCCCGGAACGGGTCATTGTTCCAGCCTCCCGCCTCTTCGCCTTTTGCCCCGACATTGACGGCGCCAAGCCGTGCGGGCGAAACTATGCGCAGGAATCGGCGGCCTCCAGTGGCAGCCCTTGGAGCTTGACGGGCGAATGAGCGAAGCCGGAAACGAGGCCGGGAAATTGGACAAGCCTGCCGCCTACCGCGTGCTGGCGCGCAAATACCGACCGTCGAATTTCTCCGAGCTGATCGGCCAGGAGCCGATGGTCCGCACGTTGACCAATGCCTTTGCCACCGGCCGCATCGCCCAGGCCTGGATGCTGACCGGCGTGCGCGGCGTCGGCAAGACGACGACCGCGCGCATACTCGCCCGGGCGCTGAACTACAAAACACCGACGGTCGACCAGCCTTCCGTCGACCTTGCCGTGCTCGGCGAGCATTGCCAGGCGATCATGGAAGGCCGGCATGTCGACGTCATCGAGATGGACGCCGCCTCGCATACCGGCATCGACGATATCAGGGACATCATCGAGCGTGTGCGCTACGCCCCGGTGTCGGCGCGCTACAAGGTCTACATCATCGACGAAGTGCACATGCTTTCCAACCAGGCCTTCAACGGCCTGCTGAAGACGCTGGAAGAGCCGCCGCCGCACGTCAAGTTCATCTTCGCCACCACCGAAATCCGCAAGGTGCCGATCACCGTCCTGTCGCGCTGCCAGCGTTTCGACCTCAGGCGCATCGATGCGGCAATGATCAAGGCCGACCTTGCCAGGATAGCCGGTCTGGAGGGCATCGAAGTTGAAGACGACGCGCTGGCGATGATCGCGCGCGCGGCCGAAGGCTCGATGCGCGATGCGCAGTCCATCCTCGACCAGGCGATCGCCCATGGCGGCGGCGCGGTCAGCGCCGAAGCGGTGCGTGCCATGCTCGGCCTTGCCGACCGTGCCCGCATCGTCGATCTGTTCGAGCATGTCATGAAGGGCGACGTCGCGGCCGCGCTTACCGAATTCCGTGCCCAGTACGATACCGGCGCCGATCCTGCCGCGGTGCTGACCGACCTTGCCGAGTTCAACCATCTGGTCACCCGTCTGCGTTTCGTGCCGGCTGCCATCGACGACGCCTCGCTGTCCGAGGACGAGCGTCGGCGCGGCGCCGATTTCGCCAGCACGCTGTCGGTCAAGGTGCTGTCGCGGACATGGCAGATGCTCTTGAAAGGCATTCCCGAGGTGCAGACTTCCAACCGCCCGGTCAGCGCCGCCGAGATGGTGCTGATCCGGCTGGCGCATGCCGCCGACCTGCCGACGCTGGACGAGGCGCTCAAATCGCTGGAGAACGGCGTTTCGCCGCCGGGCGCCGCGCCGCGCGTGAATGGCGCGCCGGCAAGCCCCGGCCCCGCAAACCATGCGCCTGCAAGCGGTGGTGCCGGTGCCGTGGCGCAGACGCGGATGCCGACGGCCAATGGCGGCGCGCAGACGATGCGCCTGGTCGAGGCCGAGCCCGTGCCGACCAACTTCGTTGCTCCGCCGGAGCCGGTGGTCGAGGCGCCGCTGGTGCCGGTGAAATCGCTGGCCGATATTGTCGCCCTTGCCGACGCCCAGCGCGACATGGCCTTCAAGGTGCTGGTGAAGCGTTGCGTGCGCCTGGTGCGCATCGAGCCCGGCCGTATCGACGTCAGCCTGACCGACGATGCGCCGAAGATGCTGCTCAACGATTTGACCGCCAAGCTGCGCGCCTGGACGGGCCGCAGCTGGCTGGTGTCGCTGTCGAAGGAGGAGGGCGGCCAGACGCTGGCCGAGATGGAATCGACAAAGCGCGAAAACGCCTTCCTCGATGCCAAGAGCGACCCGACGGTCGCCGCCATCCTGGCGCGCTTTCCCGGCGCCAAGATCATCGACGTGCGCATTCCCGACGCGCCGGAAGCCGATGCGGCAGAGGCCGAAGTACCGGTCGAGCCACCGGCCGACGACGACGAAACCTGAACAACCAGCACCAACTGCAAAGGACCGTGCGATGAAAGATCTTCTCGGCCTGATGGGCAAGGCAAAGGAAATGCAGGCCAAGTTCCAGGCCATGCAGGATGAGATTGCCACGCTGGAAGCCACCGGACAGGCCGGCGGCGGCCTGGTCAGTGTGACGCTGACCGGCAAATTCGAGATGAAGTCGCTGAAGATCGACCCGGCGCTGTTCAAGGAGGACGAGGTCGAGATTCTCGAGGACCTGCTCCTCGCTGCCCACAACGACGCCAGGACCAAGGTCGAGCAGATCATGCAGGAGAAGACCAAGGCGCTGACCGCGGGACTGCCGATCCCCCCGGGAATGAAGCTGCCGTTCTAAGGTGTATTGATATTCACGTGATGCCGGCCTGCAAACGGCGGCTTCCTGCGCTTCCGGTGCTCACGTACGAAACGTACGCTCCGCTCCGGTTCTCGGAAGCCGCCATTTTCGGCTCGGCCTGACCTGAATCTCAGCACACCTCGAGCTGTGTTTACAGTTACCGCGTCGACTGAACCAATCTCTCCAGGCTTGGGCAAGCCCTCTTGCGCAGATTGCGGCGCTCCAAGGTCACGGCATGAATCCCTGGAACCATGCCGGCACTTGACCGAAGAGGGCAGCGATCCAACGCTCTTCGCCCGCCAGCTGTGTCTATTGGGCAACGCCCCAAACTTAATAACGCTTTAGCCATCTTTTTGCCTGAAAGTGTCTCATTCTTGCCGCAACCAGGGGCGGGCTGGCAGCAGAATGAGGGGACACCTGTTGATCTCTACCCGATGGAAGACGCCGTTGCGGCTCGGCGTCGTTGTCTCGCCGCTGTTTTTGGCCGCTTGCAGTCAGACCGCCTCGCACGGCATGTCCAGCCTGACCGATGCCATTACGCCGGGTTTCCTGAGCTCGCGCTCTTACAATTCCACGCCGAAGGAGAAGGAATGCCTGGAGCGGGCGATGTTCTTCGAGTCCAACCGGTCGAGCCGTGACGGCATGATTGCGGTCGGCACCGTGGTGATGAACCGGCTGCGGTCGGGCAAGCACGGCAGCACCATCTGCGAAGTGGTTGGCGAGCGCGGCCAGTTCGCGCCGGGCGTCATGACACGGCCGATGAATTCGAAGGCGATGCCCGACGTCGAGGAGGCCGCCGAGTCGGTGCTCAAGGGCGAGCGCAAAGCCAAGCTGAAGAACACCATGTATTTCCACACCGCCGGGCTGCGCTTCCCCTACAAGAACATGCACTACACCATGGTCGCCGGCGGCAATGCCTTTTATGAAAAGCGCGGCCGCAACTGGCAGCCGTTGCCGGACGAACCGGTGGTCGCCATGGCCCAGGCCAAGCCGCAAGCGCCTGCCGCTCAGGCTATACTTGTCGCCTCGGCGGAGCCGGCTCGCGAGGTCAAGCCGACATTCGCCAAGGCAACCTATGTTACCGCCGCCGCATCGCTGCCGGCAAGGCAGACTAGGGTGACTGCAGGAATGGCGACCGCGGCGAGGGCGGCACCGGAGAAGCCAATCCTTGTGGCGCTGCAGGAGCCAATGCAGGAACCGGACGCGGCCCGTTTCGGTGGAACCGTGAACCCCCGGCCGGTCACATCATTCCAGGCGGCGCCGGCAGAGCCGACAATGTCGTTCGAGACGACGCCCGAGAACACCGACGCCATCGGCGCGATGATCGCCGGCCAGACCCGGCCGCTGGAGGAAAACTGAGGCGGTCGGCGTCGGCGCGTTGTACGGGGAGAAATGCCCGGCAGGGCAATGAGGGGCGGCGCAACGCCGGGCGATTGCCTCTTTGCGGGCTGAACAGCGCGCCTCAGCGCTGTTCCAAAACCCGTTGAAAAATCCTAAACCGGAGCGATGTCGAAGCGAATCGCCGGTCCCGAGATCGAACGCCTGATCCAGCTGCTGGCCAAGGTGCCGGGGCTTGGCCCGCGTTCAGCGCGCCGCGCCGCACTCCACCTCATCAAGAAGAAGGAGCAGCTGCTGGCGCCGCTTGCCGCTGCCATGGGCGAGGCCGTCGACAAGGTGCGCATCTGCTCGACCTGCGGCAACGTCGACACCTCCGATCCATGCATGATCTGCACCGACCCGCGCCGCGACCCCACCACGCTCATCGTTGTCGAGGACGTGGCCGACCTTTGGGCGCTGGAGCGGGCGACCGCCATGAACGTGCGTTATCATGTGCTTGGCGGTACGCTGTCGCCGCTCGACGGCATTGGTCCCGATGAGCTCAACATCCGTTCGCTGGTCGATCGCGTCGCCGGCGGCGAGGTCAAGGAAGTGATCCTCGCCGTCAACGCTACGGTCGAGGGCCAGACTACCGCGCACTACCTCACCGACCAGCTTTCCGGCTTCAACGTCAAGGTGACGCGCCTGGCGCACGGTGTTCCGGTTGGCGGCGAACTCGACTATCTCGACGAAGGCACGCTCGCCGCGGCACTGCGCTCGCGGACGGTGTTTTGAGGCGAGTTGCGGGGAGGATGATGGTTGCTAAGCATTCTTTAAGGCTGGCACTCCGTCCCACCCCCCTCTGCAGGACAGAGGGGGGTAGGACGGATCGCTGTTTTCGCAAAATAGCCGTCGCGTTTCTTCTTGCAGTCCTCTTTGCCCTCATCCTCGCCACCCCCGCCTCCGCGGCAAAGATCGACGACCAGTTCCGCGCCTGGCTTGGCAACGACCTCTGGCCCGAAGCCAAGGCCAAAGGCATCTCCAGGAAAACCTTCGATGCCGCCTTCGACGGCGTCAAGCCGAACCTCAAACTGCCCGGCCTGGTAAAGCCTGGCGAGAAGGCGACGACGCCGCGGAAGCAGCATCAGGCCGAGTTCGGTTCGCCCGGCGCCTATTTCGCCGAAACGGTCGTCCGTGCGGTGACCGCCGGCGGCCGCACCCGCGAGGCGGCCAACGCTAGGACCCTTGCAGCGATCGAGAAACGCTACGGCGTGCCTGGCGAAGTGCTGCTGGCGATCTGGGGCCGCGAGAGCGGCTTCGGCGCAGCGAAGCTGCCTTATGACGCCTTCGAGGTGCTTGGCACCAAGGCGTTCATGTCGACCAAGAAGGAATTCTTCCGCACCGAGCTCTTGGCGGCGCTGGAGATCGTCGAGCGCGGGCTTGCCCCGGTCGGTGCGATGAAATCGTCCTGGGCCGGCGCGCTCGGCCAGCCGCAGTTCATGCCGACGTCGTTCCTCAAGCATGCCGTCGATTTTGACGGCGACGGCCGCACCGACATCTGGAATTCGACGCCCGACATACTGGCATCGATCGCCAATTATCTCGTGCATTATGGCTGGGTCAGGGGCCGCGGCTGGGGCTTCGAGGTGACGGTGCCGGAGAGCGTCTCCTGCTCGCTCGAAGGTCCGGACCAGGGCAAGAAGATTTCCCAATGGGCTGATATGGGCATCAGGCGTGTGTCGGGTAAACCGTTCCCGGCGAGCGAACTGAAAGCCGAGGGCTTTCTTTTGATGCCGGCCGGGCGTAGCGGCCCGGCCTTCATCGTGACCCCCAATTTCTACGTGCTAAAGCAGTATAACACCAGCGATCTCTATGCCCTGTTCATCGGCCATGGCGCCGATCGCATCGCCCATGGCGACAGCAATTTCTCGGGCAATTGGGGCGCGGTCGGCGGGCTCTACCGCTCCGACATCGCCGCCCTGCAACGGGCGCTGGAAGCCAAGGGCTACGATGTCGGCAGCGCCGACGGCCTGCCTGGCTTCAAGACGCGCCGCTCGATCGGCAAGTGGCAGGCCAGCAACGGCCGTTCCGCTACCTGCTTTCCCGACGCCGACCTGGTTACCGCGCTGAAATAGCCGGATTTTCGCACCGCCGGTCTGGCCCAATCAACCGTTCTGCAAATGCTCGTTGCCGCGCTCGAAACCGCCGGATATGGTGAGCCGGAACCGCATAAAAATTGCCGATCGACGGACCGGGGATCACCGTTCGACGCGGCAAGAAATGCCACAACCCTGAGCCGGGAACTCAGGTCAACAAAAACAGGGAACACTTAAAATGATGATGGAAAAGTTTGCTCTAGGCACCCGCTTCTTGCTCGCGGGCGCGGCAATGTCCGCGCTGCTCCTGGCCGGTGCGCCTGCCTTCGCGGTCACGCCCGCCGACACGCTGGTCGAGGGTTTGGCCATCGACGACATCATCTCCATGGATCCGGGCGAGGCATTCGAATTGTCGACCGCCGAAATCACCGGCAACACCTACGATCTCCTGGTGCGCCTCGACCTCAGCGACACCTCGAAGGTCAAAGGCGATCTCGCAGAAAGCTGGAGCGTTTCCGACGACGGCCTTACCTACACGTTCAAGCTCAAGCCCGGCCTCAAATTCGCCTCCGGCAATCCGATCACGGCGGCGGACGTCGCCTATTCGTTCGAGCGCGCCATCAAGCTCGACAAGACCCCGGCCTTTATTATCGGCCAGTTCGGCATCGACGGCGGCAACGTCACCGAGAAGGCCAAGGCTGTTGATGATACGACGTTCCAGTTCACCGTCGACAAGGCCTATGCGCCGAGCTTCGTGCTGAACTGCCTGTCGGCGACGGTCGCCTCGGTCGTCGACGCCAAGCTGGTCAAGGAGCATGTCGCCGCGGTCACGCCGAGCGCCGACTACAAATGGGACAATGATTTCGGCAATGCCTGGCTGAAGACCGGCTATGCCGGCTCCGGTGCCTTCAAGCTGCGCGAATGGCGGGCCAACGAGGCCGTCGTTATGGAGCGTAACGACAATTACTACGGCGAAAAAGCCAAGTTTGCCCGCGTCATCTATCGCTTCATGAAGGAAAGCTCGGGCCAGCGCCTGGCGCTTGAGGCTGGCGACATCGACGTTGCCCGCAATCTCGAGCCGAACGATCTCGATGCCATTGCCAAGAACGCCGACCTCACCACCACCTCAGCCCCCAAGGGCACGGTCTTTTACATCAGCCTCAACCAGAAGAACCCGAATCTCGCCAAGCCCGAGGTTCGCCAGGCCTTCAAATATCTTGTCGACTATGATGCATTGAGCTCGACCATCCTCAAGGGCATCGGCGAGATCCACCAGACCTTCCTGCCGAAAGGCGTGCTCGGCGAGCTGGACGAGAATCCGTTCAAGCTCGACGTCGCCAAGGCCAAGGAACTGCTCGCCAAGGCTGGCCTCGCCGACGGCTTCAGTGTCACTATGGACGTGCGCAGCAGACAGCCGGAGACAGGCATGGCTGAATCGATCCAGCAGACGCTGGGACAGGCCGGCATCAAGCTGGAGATCATCCCCGGCGACGGCAAGCAGACGCTGACCAAATACCGCGCCCGCAACCACGACATCTATATCGGCCAATGGGGCCAGGACTATTTCGACCCGAATTCCAATGCCCAGACCTTTGCCAGCAACCCGGACAATTCGGATGAAGGCAAGACCAAGACGCTGGCCTGGCGCAACGCCTGGGACATCCCGGACCTGACCAAGCAGACCGAAGCTGCCCTGCTCGAGAAGGATTCGGCCAAGCGCGCCGCAATGTACCAGGATCTTCAGAGGAAGATCCTCGATACCAGTCCTTTCGTCATCATCCACCAGCAGCTGGAAGTGGCTGGCCTGCGCAAGAACCTCAAGGGCTTTGCACTCGGCCCGAGCTTCGACACCAACTTCGTCGGCCCGGTTTCGAAGGAGTGATGTCGGCGGACGCGCCGCATGAGCTTGGCTGAAAGGGAAACGACGGCGGGGCGCGGCAGCGCTCGCGCCGTTGCCATTGCCTCATCGATCGCCCGGTTCCTGGTCATCGCGATAACGACTTATCTCGGTCTGCTCGCGGTGACCTTCTTCATCGGCCGGGTGATCCCGATCGACCCGGTGCTGGCGGTGCTCGGCGACCGGGCGCCGACCAATGTCGTCGAACGAACGCGCCGCGAGATGGGTCTCGACCTGCCGTTGGTCGAGCAGTTCTACATCTATGTCAAACATGCCTTGAATGGTGATTTCGGCACCTCGGTGCTGACCACCAATCCGGTGATGACGGACATCCGCCGCGCCTTTCCGGCGACGCTGGAACTGGCAACACTGGGGACGCTGATCGGTTCGGTGATCGGCGTGCCGCTTGGTGTGCTGGCGGCCGTGCGGCGCGGCAGCATCATCGACCAGATCGTGCGCATCATCGGTCTTGTCGGCTATTCCGTGCCGATCTTCTGGCTGGGGCTGCTGGCGCTGGTGCTGTTCTACGCCAAGCTGCAATGGGTCGCCTTTCCCGGCCGCCTCGATATCGTCTACGAATACACCTTCACGCCGATTACCGGCTTTTACCTGCTGGATGCACTCTGGCAGCGGCAGTGGGACGTATTTGCCGATGCCTTCCGCCACATCATCCTGCCTGCCTCGCTGCTCGGCTATTTCTCGCTCGCCTACATCAGCCGCATGACGCGCTCCTTCATGCTGAACGAACTCACCCAGGAATACATCGTGGCGGCGCGCGCCAAGGGCCTGTCGGAAACGCGCATCATCTGGGGTCACGCGCTGCGCAACGCCGCGGTGCCGATGGTTACGGTGATCGCTCTGTCCTATGCCGGGCTGCTCGAAGGCTCGGTGCTGACCGAGACGGTGTTTTCGTGGCCGGGCATCGGCCTCTACATCACCAACTCGCTGCAGAACGCCGACATGAATGCCGTGCTTGGCGGCACGATCATCATCGGCTCGGTCTTCATCGGCATCAATCTTTTGTCCGACCTGCTCTACCGGCTGCTCGACCCAAGGACCAAGGCAGGATGAGGACCAAGGCAGGATGAGCGCAGAAGCGATTCAAACCCGCCGTGATTGGCTGCTCAGCGAGCGGCCGGCGTCGCGCGTGCAGGCAAGGCTCGGCCGCGCCTATGTAGCCTGGCGGCGCTTTTCCGCCAACCGGCTGGCCTTTGTCGGCCTGCTCATCATCATCGCCCTGCTGGTGGTCGCGGCCTTCGCCGATGTGCTGGCGCCCTATTCGCCGACATTCGGCGACCTCAAGGGCTCGCGGCTGCTGGCGCCAAGTGCCGCGCACTGGTTCGGCACCGACGATCTCGGCCGCGATATCTATTCGCGCATCATCTTCGGTTCGCGTTGGACGCTCTATGTCGTCATTCTGGTCGCCATCATCGCCGCGCCCATCGGCTTGCTGGTCGGCACCGTTGCCGGCTATGCCGGCGGCTGGACCGATGCGATCCTGATGCGCATCACCGACATCTTTCTCGCCTTTCCGAAGCTGATCCTGGCGCTGGCCTTTGTCGCCGCGCTCGGCCCCGGCATCGAAAACGCGGTGCTCGCCATCGCCATCACCTCGTGGCCGCCCTATGCCCGCATTGCCCGCGCCGAAACGCTGACGGTGCGCAATTCCGACTATATCAAGGCGGTGCAACTGATGGGCGCTTCGCCGTTTCGCATCGTGCTTCGCCACATCATGCCGCTCTGCATCTCCTCGCTGATCATCAGGGTGACGCTCGACATGGCCGGCATCATCCTGACCGCCGCCGGCCTCGGCTTCCTCGGCCTCGGCGCGCAGCCGCCGCTGCCGGAATGGGGCGCGATGATCGCGTCGGGCCGACGCTTCGTGCTCGACCAGTGGTGGGTGGCGGGCGCGCCGGGCTTTGCCATCCTCATCGTCAGCCTCGGCTTCAACCTGCTCGGCGACGGCCTGCGCGACGCGCTCGATCCGCGAAGCGGTGACCAATGAGCACGCTTCTCGAAGTCGACGACCTGCGCGTCACCTTCCCGACGCGCACCGGCCTGATCGAGGCAGTGCGCGGCGTTTCCTTCTCGCTCGGCCGCGAACGGCTCGGCATCGTCGGCGAGAGCGGTTCGGGCAAGTCGCAGACCGGCCGCGCCATTATGGGCGTCACCCCGCCGCAGGCCGAGGTGACCGCAAAGACGCTTGCTTTCGACGGCATCGACCTGCTGGCCGCCTCGCCGCGCGAGCGCCGCGCACTGCGCGGCAAGCGTATCGCCATGATCCTGCAGGATCCGAAATATTCGCTCGACCCGGTGATGAGCATCGGCCGCCAGATCGTCGAGACACTGCGCACGCATGAGACAGTCTCCAAGGCCGAAGCCCGCGACCGCGCGCTTGCCATGCTGGAGGCTGTGCAGATCCGCGATCCGGCCCGTGTCTTCGACCTGCATCCGCACGAGGTTTCCGGCGGCATGGGCCAGCGCGCCATGATCGCCATGATGCTGATCGCCGGGCCGGAGATGATGATCGCCGATGAGCCGACCTCGGCACTCGACGTCACCGTGCAGCTCGACGTGCTCGGCATCCTCGACCGGCTGGTCAGCGAGCGCGGCATGGGGCTGATCTTCATCTCGCACGACCTGCGCTTGGTCTCATCTTTCTGCGATCGTGTCATCGTCATGTATGCCGGCAAGGTGGTCGAACAGCTCAAAGCCTCGGAGCTCGGCCGTGCCCAGCATCCCTATACGCGCGGCCTGCTCAACTGCATGCCCAAGATCGGCGCCGACCGTCACCCGCTGCCGGTGCTCGACCGCAAGCCGGAGTGGGCGGCATGACGGCAGCCCTTTCCGTCGACCGGCTGGAGGTGGTCTTCGACCGTTTTCGCGCGCTGAAGGGCGTCAGCCTTGAAGTCGAGTCCGGTGAATCCTTCGGCCTGGTCGGCGAGTCCGGCTCCGGCAAGTCGACGTTACTCAGGGCAATCGCCGGCCTGGCGCCGGCCGCTTCGGGCACCATCGCCGTCAACGGCAAACGGCTCGGCGCGCGCCGCGACAAGGCGTTCTACCGCGAGGTGCAGATGGTCTTCCAGGACCCGTACGGCTCGCTGCACCCGCGCCAGACCGTCGACCGCTTGCTGCAGGAGCCGCTCGCCATTCACGGCTTTGCTGACGGCGAAAAGCGCATCCAGCGGGCGTTGGACGAGGTCGGCCTGGGCACCGGCTTCCGTTTTCGCTATTCGCATCAATTGTCCGGCGGCCAGCGCCAGCGCGTGGCAATCGCCCGTGCCCTGATCCTCGAACCGTCGATCCTGCTGCTCGATGAGCCGACCTCGGCGCTCGACGCTTCGGTGCAGGCGGAGGTGCTGAACCTGCTGGAGGAGATCCGGCGGCGGCGCAAGCTGACCTTCCTGATGGTCAGCCACGACCTCGCCATCATCACCCATATGTGCGAGCGGCTGATGGTGATGCAGAACGGCGAGGCGGTCGAGCACCTCACCGCCGGCGACCTCGTCGAGCGCCGCGTCACCAAGGACTACACGCGCAATCTGCTGAGGGCGAGCGTGGGGTTTGTCAGGACGGCTTGAGCGACGGGCGTTCGGTTGCCGACATCGGCATCGACAGGCCCAATCGCCGGGCGACGGTGCCAACTTGAGGAAAACCTGAAATAAGCCCAAAAGAGTCTCAACAGCCATCAAACGAGAGCGGGCGCCGGTCCGGTGAGGGATACGATGACAAATTCAGCCATTTCCGAACGCAAGAACCAGTCGATTTCGCGCGGCGTCGGCATGACCACTCAGATCTACGCCGATCGCGCCGAAAACTCGGAAATCTGGGACGTCGAAGGCCGCCGCTATATCGATTTTTCGTCCGGTATCGCTGTCGTCAACACTGGCCACCGTCACCCTAGGGTGATCGAAGCGGTCAAGGCGCAGCTCGACCGCTTCACCCATACCTGCTACCAGGTCGTGCCCTACGAGAGCTATATCCGGCTGGCCGAACGGCTGAACGGCATGCTGCCCGGCAAGTTCGACAAGAAGACGATTTTTGTCACCACCGGCGCCGAGGCGGTCGAGAACGCTATCAAGATTGCCCGTAACGCCACCGGCCGGCCGGCGGTCATCGCTTTTTCCGGCGGCTTTCACGGCCGCACCTTCATGGGCATGGCACTGACCGGTAAGGTCGTGCCCTATAAGGTCGGGTTCGGCGCCATGCCGGCGGATGTCTTCCATGCGCCGTTCCCGGTTGCGCTGCACGGCGTGTCGGTCGCCGATTCGTTGGCGGCGCTCGACCGGCTGTTCAAGGCCGACGTCGATCCGGCCCGCGTCGCCGCCATCATCGTCGAGCCGGTGCAGGGCGAGGGCGGCTTCTACGAGGCGCCGCGCGACTTCATGACCGCATTGCGCAAGATCTGCGACCAGCATGGCATGCTGCTGATCGCCGACGAGGTGCAGACCGGCTTTGCCCGCACCGGCAAGATGTTCGCCATGGACCACCACGAGGTGGCGGCCGACATCACCACCATGGCCAAGAGCCTTGCCGGCGGCTTTCCGCTGGCGGCGGTCACCGGACGTGCCGAGATCATGGATGCGCCGAACCCCGGCGGGCTCGGCGGCACCTATGGCGGCAGTCCGATCGGCGTCGCCGCGGCGCATGCCGTGCTTGACGTCATCGACGAGGAGAAGCTCTGCGACCGCGCCAACACGCTGGGCAACCGTCTGAAGCAGCGCCTGCAATCGATCCGTGACGAAGCGCCGGAGATCGTCGATATCAGGGGCCCCGGCTTTATGAACGCGGTCGAGTTCAACGATGTGACGAAGGGCCTGCCGTCGCCGGAACTCGCCAATGCGGTCCGGCTGAAGGCGCTCGACAAGGGTCTGATCCTGCTGACCTGCGGCGTCTACGGCAACGTCATCCGCTTCCTCGCGCCGATCACCATCCAGGACGGCGTCATGAACGAGGCGCTCGACATCCTGGAAAGTTCGATCCGCGACGCCCGCGCCGCCTGAGCGGCGAGGATATGGCCTGGGATTCAACTGCGGCGAAGGCCGAGATAGGCGGCAAGCCGCCGTTCAACGCCCTATGCGAGCACGAAATTCGGCAGTCGAATTGGTGCGTGGAAACGGTTCGGAAGGCAACTGTACACCGAGAAAGGCACAAAGCGGCTCCCACCCTTCGGAGGCCTGATAAGTAAGAAGGCGTTCAGGTGGCAGCGTTGATTTCACGGAAGCGTTATGTGCTTCATAGACAGCGATTGCGTAATCACGGTTATCAAATCGACCGCCAAAGACAGTGTTTCCAATCACCGCCACACCAAAGGACTGTGGATCATTGGTAGCAGCATCCATCGTGAGCCCTATTGTTTGCGCCATGCTGTCATACCAGGCTTCGGGGTCACGAACTGTCAGGATAACCTTCGCATCAGGGTAGTGGTCACTCACTTCGCGCCAAAAATGCGCCGTTGGCCAATCGACCGCGGAAAGATAGCGGGCATATGCCGCATCCCAGGTCGGGAGTTGTCCCTGGCCGGCTGCGCGCCACAGCGTCTTCTGCTCGGGATTGGCGTGGACATCTGCCATGTGATGACACGGCCCGAACCCAAGATGCTCCAACGCGAGCTTCAGCGAATATGTGCCAGTGCGACCCATGCCTGCGCCAATGACATATAGAGCCATGAGCACCCCCCGACGATTTCAATTGGTCAAAATACCGCTGTTTCCTTTACTTCGCTATATGTTTGAAGGTCAGCTCCCGGTCGAACTAGACTAGGTCATTCAGGGTGATTGGGTTTGATCTTATCCCGCAGCGCGGACAGGCTCTTCTTCCTGGAAGGCGGCGAGCGCCGCCTTCAGCCCGTCGGGCCCAGTCGCGACAATCTGCGGCGACGGCGAAAAGCCGGCGCCGAGCATCTTGCGGCCAAGCATGTGGTCGCCGGGCCGGTTGACCGATTCGATGCCGAGCAGCCGGCTTCCGGCATAGTGGTAGATAGAGAATTTGTTCTCGGCCACGTCGCCCAGCACGAGATGGCTGTCGCCGCCCGCAATCAGGCCGACCATCTGCAGCTTCATGTCGCCGATATCGGACCAGAACCACGGCACCGCCGAGTAATTGTCGGTGTGGCCGGCAATGGTGCGAGCGGCGAGCCGCGCCTGGTCGGTGGCGTTCTGCACCGATTCCAGCCGCACGTCGCCGCCTGTGAACCAGTGCCGGTAGGACGCCGCGTCGCCGATGGCGAGGATTTCCGGCACCGACGTGCGCATCTGCTGGTCGACGCGGATGCCGTTGGCGATGGCAATGCCGGCGGCTTCGGCCAATTCGACATTCGGCACGACGCCAATGCCGATGACGACCATCTGCGCCGGCAATCTTTCGCCAGATGAGGTGATTGCAGCCGAAACACGGCCGTTCTCGCCCTCCAGCCGTTCGATGGTGGTGCCGGTAAGGATGCGCACACCGGTCGCCTCCAGCCGCTGGCGCACATGGCCGGCGATGACCGGCGCGACGGCGCGCCCGAGCAGCCGGTCGACCGCCTCGACCACCGTGACCTTGCGGCCGGCGGCGGTGAGCGTTGCGGCAATCTCAAGGCCGATGAAGCCGCCGCCGAGGATGACGACCTCCTCGCTTTGCGCGCTTAATTCGCGGATCAGGCGGGCATCACTGAGCGAGCGCAGCGACACAACGCCAGAAAGCTCCGACCCCGGCAGCGGCAGCAGGCGCGGACGCGCGCCGGTGGCGAGGATCAGCCGGTCGAACGGCAGCACGCCGCCTGATATCTCCAGCCGGCGGCCGGCGACGTCGATCCGCTCGACCCGCAGGCCTGGCCGGTAGTCGATGGCGCTGCCGGTATAAAAAGCCTCGCCGCGCAACGGTTGCGGCTTTGCTTGCTGATCCTTGATGAAGGTCTTCGACAGCGGCGGCTTGTGGTAGGGCAATTCGTCTTCGTCGCCGATCAGGATTACCGGCCCGTCATAGCCTTCTTCGCGCAGACTGGCGGCCGCTTGCACGCCCGCATGACCCGCACCGACAATGACGACCCCGATCTTCATAACAGCCCGATTCCTCACCCAAATCTAGGACGTCACGCCAGGTGGCGATTGTCTGGTCCCGCCGCAAGAGCGCCGATCCGGGTCGCACCCGGAACGGCCGCCTGTCAACCGCGTCATGCGCCGGCATTCCTATACATCGGTGTTAAAGTTGACAGTTCTAGTTTAGAATAATTCTAAACTATTGTTTCAATTGAATTTTTTCTACGCCACCAGTTGACATCCGGTGTCTTCGCCGTTTTATGGAAGCTCGCGCGTCAGCGCATCCCTTTGATGTCTGGGCCTTGAACCCTTTCGATTGGAGGCATTTCGGTGTCTTTCTTCCGCGAACCGCGCGATGGCGCGACCCTTCTTTGCCCGCTGGCAGCTGCCCGCCGCGGCGCCGGCATTTCATTGATTCCCGAGGAGAGACAGTCATGAGAACGATGATCAGGGCACGGTATGGCGGCAGGCTTGCGGCGATCGGGGCCACCGCGATGCTCACGGCGGCTGTGTTCGTGCTGCCGGCCAAGGCGCAAACCGATGCCAAGGCGGTCATCAAGACCTATTCCGACATCGCGCTCGCCAAATACGAGGATTCGCTGATCACGGCCGAGGCGCTCGACAAGGCTGTCGATGCGCTGCTCGCCAAGCCATCGGCCGAGACGCTGAACGCCGCCCGCGAGGCCTGGAAGGCATCGCGCGTTCCCTATCAGCAGACCGAGGTCTATCGCTTCGGCAATGCCATCGTCGACGACTGGGAAGGCAAGGTGAACTCCTGGCCGCTCGACGAGGGCTTGATCGACTATGTCGCCAAGGGCTACGGCACCGAGTCGGATGCCAACGCTTTATACACCGCCAATGTGATCGCCAATAAGTCGATCGAGATCAACGGCAAGAAGGTCGACGCCACCAATCTGACGCCGGAGTTCCTCTCCGGCACCCTGCAGGAGGCCGGCGGTATCGAGGCCAATGTGGCGACCGGCTATCACGCCATCGAATTCCTGCTTTGGGGTCAGGACCTGCACGGAACCGGTCCGGGCGCCGGCGAGCGGCCCTACACCGATTACGACCTCGCCAATTGCACCGGCGGCAATTGCGACCGTCGGGCGCGATACCTGAAATCGGCGAGCGACCTTCTGGTTTCCGATCTAAAGGATATGGTCGACTACTGGAAGGAAGGCGGCGCCGCCCGCAAGAACCTTGTCGATGGCGAGCCGAACGCCGCCATTTCGACCATCTTCACCGGGATGGGCTCGCTGTCCTATGGCGAACTCGCCGGCGAGCGGATGAAGCTCGGCCTTTTGCTGCACGATCCGGAAGAGGAGCATGATTGCTTCTCCGACAACACCTACAACTCCCATCTCTACGATGCGATCGGCATCCGTGCCGCCTATCACGGCAGCTACACGCGGCTTGACGGCACTGTCGTCGAGGGGCCGTCGGTGGCCGACATGGTCAAGGCGGCCGATCCGGCGATCGACAAGGAATTGTCGGCTAAACTGGATATCACCATCGCCAAGATGGAGGCCATCAAGGCGCGGGCGCTTGCCGGCGAGGCCTATGACCAGCAGATCGCCGAGGGTAACGCTGACGGCAACGCCACCGTGCAGGCGGCGATCGACGCGCTGGTCGATCAGACCAAGTCGATCGAACGCGCCGTCGGCACCCTGAAGCTCAATGCCATCGCCTTCGAGGGCTCGGACAGCCTCGATTCACCGGACAAGGTGTTCCAGTAAACTTCGAAACCAACAGCCACGCGGCGCAATGAGCGCCGTTAGCCAGAGCGACAAATGCTGATCTGCCATTGCAACATCATCACCGAAAAGGAGATAGAGCAGACGATCGTCGGACTGCTGGATGAGGACCCCTGGCAGCTGATCGTGCCGGCGAAGGTCTACCATGCCATGCACAAGCGCGGTCGCTGTTGCGGCTGCTTCCCAAATGTGGTCGAAACGATCATTCGGGTCACCGAAAATTATCACGCCCGCTCGGCGGCGAGCGGCGTGGACATCGTTTCACACCTGGATCGCGTCAGAGGCCTGCGCGTCCAATACGGGAGCAGAATCCATGAAAGGCGAACAGCAGATCATAGAGCGGCTTAACGAGGCTCTGTTTCTGGAACTTGGAGCGGTCAATCAATATTGGGTGCATTTCCGGCTGCTGGAAGACTGGGGATACGCCAAGCTGGCGAAGAAGGAACGCGCTGAATCGATCGAAGAAATGCACCATGCCGACCGGCTCGTGGCGCGCATCATCTTCCTTGAGGGCCATCCGAACCTGCAGTCCGTGGCGCCGCTGCGTATCGGGCAGAATGTCAAGGAAGTGCTCGAATCCGATCTTGCCGGCGAATATGACGCGCGCACCGCCTACAAGCGTTCGCGCGAGGTTTGCAACGAAGCAGGCGACTACGTGACGATGAAGCTGTTCGAGGAATTGCTGGCTGACGAGGAAGGTCACATCGACTTCCTCGAGACGCAACTCGACCTGCTCGCCTCCATCGGCGAGGAAAAGTACGGCCAACTCAACGCAGCGTCGGCCGACGAGGCGGAATAAGGACATGCCGGAATGCGGCGCCCCCTAGATTTCTTGCGCCGCTTGCCGGCCGAAGATTGCGGCCTGCCGCCTCAGAAGAAGCCGCGGTACGGGATCCTTCGCGGCCCTTTTCTTGCCGTGGTGGCGACGCTCACAGCCTCGGCGCTGGCCGGAGCGCCGCAACCGGCGGGGCTTGCCACCAGCCGCACCGATCTGACGCCGAAGGATCTGGCGCGCGTCATCGCGATCACCAGGCCGACCAGCGATTTCTCCAAGCCCGAGCAATTCGAATTGATGCAGGGCGGCGCCGGCACCTCGAAGAAGGACGTCAACAAGGATGCCTTCTCGCAATCCTCCGCCAACATCGGCTTCGAGGAAGAGGGTACCTTCAAGCTCGGCAATGCCATTTTCCGCAAGAACTGGGTGTCGTCGCCATCCTCGACACAAGCCTCGGATGGGCTCGGTCCGCTGTTCAACGAGCGCGCCTGCCAAAACTGTCATCTGAAGGACGGCCGCGGCCATCCGCCCGAAGGCGACAGCGGCACCACCTCGATGTTCCTGCGCCTGGCAAGGGAAGCCAGTACCGAGGAGGAGAAAGCCGCACTCGCCGATCACAAGGTGCTCAACTTTCCCGACCCGGTCTATGGCACACAACTTCAGGAGCTAGCCGTTCCCGGCCTGCAGGGCGAAGGCAGGATGCATGTCGATTATCAGGAGCAGAAAGTAAAACTGGCGGACGGCAGCGTCGTGTCGCTGCGCAAGCCGAGCTATTCGGTCGAGGGTCTCGCCTACGGGCCGCTCGATCCGCACACCACGCTGTCGCCGCGCATGACACCGCCGATGATCGGCCTTGGCCTGGTGGAGCAGATCGCTCCTGCCGACATCCTTGCGCATGCCGATGCGACCGACCGCGATGGTGACGGGATTTCCGGCAGGCCCAACATAATACGCGACAGCAGCAGCGGTGAACTGACGCTCGGCCGTTTCGGCTGGAAGGCGCAGGCGGCTTCGATCCGTCAGCAATCGGCGGACGCTTTTGCCGGCGATATCGGCATTTCGACGCCTGAGGTGCCGAGGCACTGGGGCGATTGCAGCGCCGCAGAAAAGACCTGCCTTGCCCTACCCAACGGTGTACAGGAGCGCCTCGGTCCGGTCGAAGCGCCGCCGCCGGTCGTGGACCTCGTCACCTTCTATTCGCAAAACCTTGCCGTGCCGGCTCGGCACGATCTCGACAGACCGGATGTGCTCGCCGGCAAAAAACTGTTCTACGATATGGGCTGCATCTCCTGCCATACGCCGAAATTCGTCACCCGTCGCGGAACCCCGAACAGAGCGCACGCCTTCCAGCTGATCTGGCCTTATTCCGATTTCTTGCTGCATGACATGGGACCCGGCCTTGCCGACGGACAGGCGGTGGGCGAGGCCACGGGAAGCGAATGGCGCACGCCGCCGCTGTGGGGCATCGGGCTCACCCAGACCGTCAGCGGCAACACCTTCTTCCTGCATGACGGGCGCGCACGCAGCCTGGCCGAGGCAATCCTGTGGCATGGCGGCGAGGGCGAGAAGGCGCGTGACCGCTTTGCCGCTGCCAATGCGGCCGAACGCGCCGCGCTGATGAAGTTTCTGGAGTCGCTCTGATGCGGAAGCGTCTTGCACTCGCGCTGATGCTGGTCCTCGCCGATGCGCTGCCGGCATCCGCCGCGGTGAAGGCTTCGGATGTGATCCAGCGGGCGATCGACGGCTTCGTCCGCCCGGCCTATACCAGGCTGCATGACCACGCGGACAGCTTGGCCAAGACCATGCACGCGCTTTGCCAGGCGCCTTCGCAAGATACTCTCGATGCGGCACGCGCCGAATTCTCAGGCGTCGTGGATGCCTGGTCGGTGGTGGAAATCATCCGTTTCGGGCCGATCGCCGAAAACAACCGGCTTGAGCGCATGCTGTTTTGGCCGGACCGCAAGAGCATCGGCCTGAAGCAGGTGCAGGCAGCACTGGCCGGCAAGGATCCGGCGGCCGCCGATCCGGCCCAACTGGCGACAAAGAGTGTCGCCATGCAAGGGCTCGGCGCATTGGAGTTCGTGCTCTACGGCGATGACGCCGGTCAATTGGCCGGCAAGGGCGACGCCTATCGCTGCGCCTATGGTGCAGCCATTGCCGGCAATGTCGAGACGATTGCCGCCGAGGTCGGCGAGGCCTGGAACAAGCCCAACGGCTTTGCCGCGCTCTGGGCCCATCCCGGTCCGCAGAACGCGCTCTATCACGACGGAACCGAAGCGGTGACCGAACTGGTCGGCGTCTTCATCAACGAGTTGGAAATGGTTCGCGACGTGCGCCTGAAAGGCTTCCTGGGCGCCAAGCCGGAGGCCGACAAACCGAAACAGGCGATTTATTGGCGCTCGCAGAACACCGCACGCTCGCTGACCGGCAATCTGGCGGGCATGGATGCGCTGTTCCAGGCCTCCCAGCTTGGCGATGCGCTGCCGCCTGATGCACGCTGGATGGCGGAATCGGTCCACATCCAATTCACCAACGGGATCGAGGCCGCCAAGGCGATCAGGGGTCCGATCGACAAGGCACTAGCCGATCCGACGTTGCGCCAGAAGCTCGACTACTTCGCACTGGTGACATCCAGCCTGACGACCCTGATCGGCACCAGGCTGACCGCCGAATTCGGCCTGACCGCCGGGTTCTCGTCACTGGATGGCGACTGATCATGAGGACGCCGCTGATCGATCGGCGCGATTTCCTGAGGGCCGCGGGCGCTGGTTTCGTGGCGGCGATGGCGCCGTCGGCCTGGGCAAATACACTCGACGCCGACGCGGTCTTCGCCACGGCTTTCGTCAAGCGCGACGGCAGCTATGGCGCGGCCGTCCTGTCCGAGGCCGGCAAGTTGTTGCACACGATCGATCTGCCCGATCGGGGCCACGACGTTACCTTCGACCCGGTGTCTAAGCGTTCGGTGGTGTTTGCCAGGCAGCCGGGCACCTTTGCTGTCGTCTTCGACCATACCGGCCGCGATGAACCGCACACCATTGCCAGCGTTGCCGGCCGGCATTTCTTCGGCCATGGCGTGTTTTCGGCCGATGGCACGCTGCTCTACGCAACCGAGAACGATTTCGACAATGCCGACGGCGTCGTCGGCGTCTATGACGCGCATGCGAAATTCAAGCGCATCGGCGAGTTCCCGACCTACGGCACAGGCCCGCACGAGCTTTTGCTGCTTTCCGACGGCAGGACGATTGCTGTGGCCAATGGCGGCATCGAGACGCATCCGGATTATGGCCGCGCCGAGCTCAACATCGCAACGATGAAGCCTTCCTATGTTCTGGTCGACCGCCTTACCGGCGATCTCACCGAAAAGCACGAATTGCCGCCAGCGCTGCACCAACTGTCGATCCGCCATATGGATGCCGACCGCTCCGGCACCGTCTGGTTCGGCTGTCAATACAGGGGGCCGGGTACCGATCGTCCCCCACTGCTCGGCCGCGCGCCGCGCGGCATGGACTTGAAATTGCTCGACATGCCGCAGGACGTGCTCTCGGCCTTCAGAAATTATATCGGCTCGGTCGCGGCCAACCCTGCCGCCGGCACCATCGCCGTGTCTTCGCCTGAGGGGAATTCGCTTGCCGTGATCGACACGGCCAGCGGCCGCATCGTCGCCAGCAAGGCGCTGGTCGAGGTCTGCGGCGTTGCACCCGATGGGGAAAGCTTCATGGCGACGACCGGCGCCGGCGAAATCGTCGAGGCCGGTGGCTCGATACGTTCCGAGCCGGACTATGTCTGGGACAATCACCTGCTGCGTATCGAGCAGGTCGGCTAGTTCCGATACCTATTGTGGCGATTGCGTGCGTTGGAACTTACATTCTTGGACCCGCGCCGAAGCCAAGTCGCCTGACGATTTATCCATTATTCCCTTGCGGGGATCAGCTCTGGCGGGCAGAGGGAAGCTGTTTTCGAAACTGTCTCAACCGGCCGCTTCATGAAGTTGCTTGCCATCGACTGTGCCGCCAATCTCTGCGCCGCCTGCGTCTACGACGCGGCGGCCGGGAAAGAACTCGGCCGTTCGGTGCTCGATCTCGGCAAGGGTCATGCCGAGCATCTGATGGGTGTCATCGAAGGCGCGTTGAAGGCGGCCGGAAGCGATTATGCCAGCCTCGGCGCCATTGCCGTTTCAACCGGTCCGGGCTCCTTCACCGGACTGCGTGTCGGCGTCTCGGCGGCGCGCGGCCTGGCGCTGGCGCTGAAAATCCCGGCGATCGGCGTGACGACTCTGGAGGCACTGGCGGCAGAGACCGCAGCGATATTTCCCCGCCGCGCCGTGATCGCAGCGCTCGATGCAGGCCGCGAGGAGATCCATGCGGCACTTTACGATGAGAGGTCGGTTCTGATCTATGGTCCGGCTGTGACCACGCTCTCGCACGCCGCAGCCATGGCGATCGACATCTCTCCGGTTCTGGCGGGCACGGCGGCAACCCAAATTGCCGCGGCGGCCGGACGCAGCTTCGATCTCGGTGAGACGGCGGCCACCGCCGACATCGCTGTCTATGCGCGGCTGGCCGCGGCCCAAGGTGCCGGTAAACACGGCGAGGGCGAAAAGCCGAAACCGCTTTATCTGCGGGGCGCCGACGCCAAGCCGCAGGCCGGCTTTGTTCTATCCAGGCAAAAAAACTGATGCGTATTCCATTCCTCCAGCCGCGTCGCAGGGACTATGCGATCGAGCCGCTGACGGTTGCCGACAGCGCGGCCATGTCGGTGCTGCATCGCGAGGATTTCGCGCGGCCGTGGACCGACGACGAATTCGCCGCGCTGCTCGAGCAGGACACGGTGTTCGGCTATGCCGCGCGCGAGACCGGACAGGGCGCCAAGCCGCCGGTGGGCTTCGTCCTGGCGCGGCTGGCCGCCGGCGAGGGGGAGATCCTGACGGTCGCAGTGGCACGCTCGCACCGGCGCCGGGGGCTCGGCTGGCAATTGATGGATGCGGTGCTGCGTGAACTGCACGCACAGCGCGCCGAGGCGCTTTTCCTTGAGGTCGACGAGACCAACGTCGCCGCGATCGCGCTCTACCGGCGGCTGGGCTTCCGCGAGGTCGGCAAGCGCGCCAACTATTACAAGTCGCCGGAGCACGGCCCGACCGGCGCCCTTGTCATGCGCCGCGATCTTCGCTAGCCAAACGCCGGGGTGGTGCGGATGATCGGAAAAATCAGGATTTTCCTGGCGCTGGGGCTGGTTGTCGTCGGCTCATTGGTGCTTGTGCCGCTGCAGGTCTTGTCGATGAAGACCGGGCTCTGGCGCGAGACCTTCATCCTGAAGATCTGGCACAGGATGATCATCAGGGCGCTCGGGCTGCGCATCCATGTCAAAGGGGCGCTATCCGGCCAACGCCCATTGCTGGTCGCCGCCAACCACATCTCCTGGACCGACATCATGGTGCTGGGATCGATGGTCGACGTGACGTTCATCGCCAGAGCCGACATGGCCGGCTGGCCGCTGATCGGCATGCTGTCGAAGCTGCAACGCACCGTCTTCATTGAACGTGAGCGCAAACGTTCGTCGGGCGACCAGGCGAGCGAGATCGCCCGCCGGATGGCCAAGGGGGACGCCATGGTGCTGTTCGCCGAAGGCTCGACCGGCGACGGCAACATGATCCTGCCGTTCAAGAGCACACTGTTCGGCGCCGCTACGATGGCGATTGCTGAAGGGGCGGCCGAACAGGTCTTCATCCAGCCGGTGGCGATCGTTTATACGCGCCTGCATGGCGTGCCACTCGGCCGCCGGCATCGGCCGGTTGCCGCCTGGATCGGCGATGAGGAGCTGATGCCGCACCTCAAGGTGCTGATGGCCGAGGGCGCTCTCGACGTCGAGGTGCATTTTGGCGAGGCGATTGCTTTCTCCAAGGGGTCCAGCCGCAAGGAGACGGCAAAGCAGATGGAACGCCAGGTGCGCGAGATGGTGCAGGCGGCGCTCGCCGAACCGCGCCCGAGCCGGTAGTCTGCTCGGTACCGGCCAGATTCGTCTGTTTTTTGTCAGGGAAAGGCGCTAGAAGCCGCGAAATGGAATTGAACACGATAGAACGCGACGACATCGGCGCTGCCGCCGAAGACCTGGTCGTTCTGCCTGCCGCGACCAGGAAGGTCTTCGTCAAGACCTATGGCTGCCAGATGAACGTCTACGATTCGCAGCGCATGACCGATGCTCTGGCCATCGACGGCTATGCCGCGACAGACGCCATTGGCGAGGCCGATCTGGTGCTGCTCAACACCTGCCACATCCGCGAGAAGGCGGCGGAAAAGGTCTATTCCGAACTTGGGCGCATCCGTGAGTTGAAGGCGGAACGTGCCAAGGCCGGGCGCGAAATGCTGGTCGGCGTCGCCGGCTGCGTGGCGCAGGCCGAGGGCGCCGAGATCATCCGTCGCTCGCCGGTGGTCGATCTGGTCATCGGCCCGCAGACCTACCACCGGCTGCCCGGTGTGCTGGCGAAGGCGCGGAGCGGAGAAAAGATCGTCGAGACCGACTATGCCGTCGAGGACAAGTTCGAGCATCTGCCGCAGCCCAAGCGCGCCGAACTGATCAGGCGCGGCGTGACGGCGTTCTTGACCGTTCAGGAAGGCTGCGACAAATTCTGCACCTTCTGTGTCGTACCCTATACGCGCGGCTCGGAAGTCTCGCGGCCGGTGGCACAGATCGTCGCCGAAGCCGAGCGCCTGGCGGATGCCGGCGTGCGCGAGGTGACGCTGCTCGGCCAGAACGTCAACGCCTGGCATGGAAGAGGCGAAGACAGCGAGGAATGGGGCCTTGGCCGGCTGCTGTTCAGGCTCGCAGAGATTCCAGGTCTGGCGCGGCTGCGCTACACGACCAGCCATCCGCGCGACATGGACGATGAATTGATCGCCGCCCATCGTGATTTGCCCGCGCTGATGCCCTATCTACATTTACCGGTGCAATCCGGCTCGGACCGCATACTCAAGGCGATGAACCGCAGGCATATGGCCAAGGACTACCTGACGTTGATCGACCGCATCCGTGCCGCGCGGAACGACATCGCACTGTCCGGCGATTTTATCGTCGGCTTTCCCGGTGAGACGGAAGCGGATTTCGAGGCGACGATGCAGTTGGTGGAAGACGTCAACTATGCCTCGGCCTTCTCGTTCAAATACTCTCCGCGGCCCGGCACGCCGGGCGCCGAAATGAACGATCAGGTGCCGGAGGCCGTCAAGGACGAGCGCCTGCAGCGATTGCAAGCGCTGCTTCTGAAACAGCAGCAGCATTTCGGCGCAAGCCTGGTCGGCAGGACCATCGACACGCTGGTCGAAAAGCCGGGCCGCCAGGCCGGCCAGAAGGTTGGCCGCTCGCCGTGGCTGCAGCCGGTTATTGTTGATGAAAAGGCCGGCGAAATCGGTGACATTATCCAGGTACGAATCACGAAGGCGGGCTACAACAGCCTGTTCGCCGAATTGGCCTGAAGGCCTCGGCAGATGAGGAGAGACGGTTGAGCGCTGCTGAAGTCAAGAACCTGCCCCAGAATCTACCCTCCGGGGCCTCGGATATGGCGCACATCGTACTGACTTTCGACAATAACAAGCTTGCCAGCGCCCTTTACGGCCAGTTCGACGAGAATCTGGCCAGGCTCGAGCAGAAGCTCGGCGTCGACATCCGCTCGCGTGGCAACCAATTGACCATCAAGGGCTCTTCCTCAGCCGCCGAGCAGGCACGCCGCGCCTTGGACAATCTTTACGGCATTCTGCAGAAAGGCACTGATATCGGCCAGTCCGATGTCGACGGCGCGGTGCGCATGGCGATCGCCACCGACGACCAGCTGACGCTGCCGACGCTGGAGCGCAAGGGCAAGGTGTCCGCCGCCCAGATATCGACACGCAAGAAGACCATCTATGCCCGCTCGCTGAACCAGGACGCCTATATGCGCGCGCTGGAGCGGTCGGAACTCGTCTTCGGCATCGGCCCGGCCGGCACCGGAAAGACCTACCTGGCGGTGGCGCACGCGGCAATGCTGCTCGAACGCGGCATGGTCGAACGCATTGTGCTGTCGCGCCCCGCGGTCGAGGCCGGCGAACGGCTTGGCTTTCTGCCGGGCGACATGAAGGAGAAGGTCGATCCCTATCTGCGGCCGCTCTATGACGCGCTCTACGACATGATGCCGGCCGACAAGGTCGAGCGGGCGATTGCCGCCGAGGTCATCGAGATCGCGCCGCTGGCGTTCATGCGCGGCCGTACGCTGGCGCATGCCGCCGTCATCCTCGACGAGGCGCAGAACACCACGCCGATGCAGATGAAGATGTTCCTGACCCGGCTCGGCGAGAACTCGCGCATGATCGTCACCGGTGATCCGACCCAGATCGATCTGCCGCCGAACACCAAGTCCGGCCTGGTCGAGGCGCTGAGAATTCTCGACGGCGTTACCGGCATGGTGACGGTCCGCTTCAATGAAGGCGACGTCGTCAGACATCCGCTGGTCGCCGAGATCGTCAAGGCCTACGACCGTGACGGCAAGCTGGCCAGGGGCTTAGGTGTCGAAAGCTGATATGATTATGCGGCCGCATGGCTGAGGAGCAAAAGGCGGGAGGGCCGCTTCCCGTCGAGATCGATATCGCCATAGAGGCGGGCGACTGGCCCGACGAGACGACGCTGACGCGGCTGGTCGACCACGCCGTATCGGCCGCCTTTGTCGAAACCGGTGCGGACGGCCGTTCCGAGCTCAGCATCGTCTTCTCCGACGATGCCCATATCCGTACGCTCAATGCCGGCTGGCGCGGCAAGGACAAGCCCACCAACGTCCTGTCTTTTCCGGCTTTTCCCTTTACCAGGGGCGGGCCTCTGCCGCCGATGCTCGGCGACATCGTGCTGGCCGCCGAGACTGTCGCGCGCGAGGCGGCACTGGAAGACAAGCCCGTCGAGGACCATATCTCCCATCTCGTCATCCATGGCCTGCTGCATTTGCTGGGCTATGATCACGAAACGGATGCCGAAGCGGATCTGATGGAAGCGACAGAGCGCGCAGCACTTGCGAGGCTTGCCATTCCCGATCCCTACACGTAATTACAAAAGACCAATTGACCGGACGATGATGAACGACAAACCAGAGACTGCCGCCCGCTCCGACGCCGGCAGTGTGATCAAGCCTTCCGAAACGACGGAAGAGGGCTCGAGTCCGAGTACCACGACCGGCAGCTTCGCCAGCGAGGCATCGCCTGCCGGTCCTTCCCTGTTCGATCGCGTGCTCGGGCTTTTCAGGCACCGCAACGGCACCAGCCTGCGCGAGGAGATTGCCGGTGCGCTTGCCGAAACGGCGAGCGATGCAGAATCCTTCTCGCCCGGCGAACGCGCCATGCTCAACAACATCCTGCGCCTGCGCGAAGTGCGGGTCGAGGACGTCATGGTGCCGCGCGCCGACATCGAGGCGGTCGAGATCACGACGAAGCTCGGCGATCTTCTGGGGCTGTTCGAACAGTCCGGCCACTCCCGCATGCCAGTTTATTCGGAGACGCTCGACGACCCGCGCGGCATGGTTCATATCCGCGACGTGCTGGCGCATATCACCAAGGTCGCCCGCGTCAGAAAGGGCAGGACGACCAGGAAAACCCCGGTCGCGACGGTTCTCGATCTCGCCCAGGTCGATCTGGCGCGCACCATCGGCGATCTCAACCTGATCCGACCGGTGCTGTTCGTGCCGCCGTCGATGCTCGCCTCCGACCTGATGGGGCGAATGCAGACGACGCGCACCCAGATGGCGCTGGTCATCGACGAATATGGCGGCACCGACGGCCTCGTCTCGCTCGAGGACATCGTCGAGATGGTAGTCGGCGACATCGAGGACGAGCATGACGAGGACGAGCCGATGATCACCCAGGCCGGCGAAGGCGTCTTCATCGTCGACGGCAAGGCCGAGATCGACGACGTCGCCAAGATGATCGGCGAGGATTTCGCCGCCGGCGAGCACGGCGAATATGTCGACACGATCGGCGGCATGATCTTCAATACGCTTGGCCGGGTGCCGGCGCGCGGCGAAGTGGTGCAGGCCATACCCGGCTTCGAGTTCCATGTGCTCGACGCCGATCCGCGCCGCGTCAAGCGCGTGCGCATCGTCGAGACCTTGAAGGGCGAGCGGCGGCGCCGCGCCGTGCGCACCGAGCAGGCTTAGGGTTTGTTTGGAGGCAAGCCCGCGGCCTGATAAATCTTGCGTCCTGATTCGCACGACTCGGAAGCATTGATGGAGCGCCAGGCCGGCCGGATAATTCTGCTTTGGGGCTGGCGGCGCGCGCTGGTGGCGTTTCTTGCCGGGGCGCTGGCGGTTCTTGCCCAGGCGCCTTACGATTTCTTCGCCGTCTGCTTCGTTTCGTTCCCACTGCTGGTGTGGCTTCTCGATGGCGCGACCGGCGAAGCCTCGGACGGTTTTCTGCGGCGCTTGCGGCCGGCTTTCGCCGTCGGCTGGTGGTTCGGTTTCGGCTACTTTCTTGCCGGTCTCTGGTGGGTCGGCTCGGCGCTTCTGGTCGAGGCCGACAGCTTTGCCTGGGCCTTGCCGTTCGCGGTGGTCGGCATCCCCCTCGCGCTGGCCTTCTTTTACGGTTTCGCTGCCGTGGTTGCCCGGCTGTTGTGGAGCAACGACATCGGCCGCATCGCCGCGCTCGCCTTCGGCTTTGCGCTGGCGGAATGGCTGCGCGGCTTCCTGTTCACCGGCTTTCCGTGGAATGCCGTCGGCTATGCGGCGATGCCGGTGCCTTTGCTGATGCAGAGCGTCTCGGTGACCGGCATGGTCGGCATGAACGCGCTGGCGGTCTTCGTCTTCGCGCTGCCGGCGCTGCTTGCGGCGCGCCAGCATCTTCGCCTCGGCGCGGCGTTGCTTGTCGTTCTCGTCGCCGCCCATGCCGGCTTCGGCTATATCCGGCTCGCCGCCCCCGAAAAACCGGCGGCCCATAGCCTCGACGTCCGTATCGTGCAACCTGCCGTCGATCTCACGGAAAAATGGGATGCCTCGGTGCGTGACCGCATCTTCGCCACCATGATGGGGCTTTCGGCCAGGGCACCGGAACCCGGCCATGACAGGCCGCAATTGATCCTGTGGCCGGAGACCTCCGTGCCGTTTCTGTTCACCGAACGTCCGGATGCCTTGCCTGCCATCGGAGAGATGCTTGGCGATGGCCAGATGCTGCTTGCCGGCGTCGTTCGCGAGGAAGGCGGCTCGGCGGCTCGCAGCCGTTACTACAACTCGGTCGTGGCGATCGACGAAAGGGGCGAAATCGTCGATGCCGTGGACAAGGTCCACCTGGTCCCCTTCGGCGAATATCTGCCTTTCGCCGATCTGCTCGGCCGCCTCGGGCTTGAGCAGCTTGTTGCCGGTCCGATGACCTTCGCGGCCGGCAATGAGCGGCACCCGATCGCGCTGCCCGGCGGTATGCGGGCGCTGCCGTTTATTTGCTATGAGGTCATCTTTCCCGATCTCGTCGCGGTTGACGCTACGACAGCCGCGCTTATTGTGAACGTCACCAATGACGCTTGGTTCGGCGACACGCCGGGGCCGTACCAGCACTTCAGGCAGGCGCAGATCCGGGCGGTGGAGAATGGGGTGCCCCTGTTGCGCGCGGCTAATAACGGCATTTCGGCCGTTGTCGACCCGCACGGTCGCATCGTCGACGCGCTGGCAATCGATGCACGCGGCGCCATCGATGTGCGTGTGCCGATCTCCAACCAAGCCATCGTTTCCTCCAGCCAACGACGCATTAACGGAATGCTGATCATGTTTTTGCTCGCCGTAGCGGCATGCATTTTGAACGTAAGGCAAAGGCTACGGGCGAATTGACAGCCGACACATTAGAAACTCATACTGTAAGCGCCTGAAAATTTTCGAAGTCGATAAGGTCGTTCTGTTGGGGCACGGGCCGCGGCGTCGTTTGGGCAGCAAAGTAGAAAAAGCCGGAAAAATTCGGCGAGGACAAAATGACAGAAGAAAACAAGAAAAAGCCGAATCCGATCGACATCCACGTCGGAAGCCGCATCCGGCTTCGCCGCAATATGCTGGGAATGAGCCAGGAAAAACTGGGCGAAAACCTCGGCATAACGTTCCAGCAGATCCAAAAGTACGAAAAGGGCACCAATCGCGTTGGCGCCAGCCGTTTGCAGGCAATCGCCTCCATACTCGGCGTGCCCGTCGCCTTCTTTTTCGAGGATGCGCCCGGTCAGGAGCCCGTGGGCAACCGTGGATTTGCCGAGGATGCGTCGATGACCTCCGCCGTCGAATTCTGCGGCAGCCCGGAAGGGCTCCAGCTGAATCGCGCCTTCGTCAAGATCGCCGACGTGAAAGTGCGCCGTAAGATCATTGAGCTTGTGAAGTCGCTCTCCACCGACGAGGTCGATTGACTGGCTCGCGAAGAGTTCAAAGAGGTAGAGTTCGTCGTGGCTGGGCAGGCAATTTCTCGCGCTTGCCCGCATCGAGGGATGTGCATTCCGCAGATGCGCCAAAGCGCGGATCGATTTTGCTCGACACGCTTCCTCGAAGCCGTTTTCCCTCAGTCTGTTGGCGCAAGGGCTGATCGCAGTGCGCCCTGCCGCCGTCTCGGGATGCAAAGATAAATAACGTCAAAATTCATGCCAGAACGGCTGCATGGCTTGACGACCGGCGCCCGGCACCGTTAACAACTGGCGCGCCAAAATCGGCGGCCTGCCGATATTTTTTCAAGAGGGGACACCCGTGACGCGGCACAATTACTTCTTCACCTCGGAATCCGTTGCCGAGGGCCATCCCGACAAGGTCTGCGACCGCATCTCCGACGAGATTGTCGATCTCGTCTATCGCGAAGCCAGAAAGACCGGCATGGACCCGTGGAAGGTCCGCGTTGCCTGCGAGACGCTTGCGACAACCAATCGCGTTGTCATCGCCGGCGAGGTGCGCGTCCCCGAGACGCTGCTCAAGAAGGACAAGGAGGGCAATGTCCTGAAGGATGCGGCCGGCCATCCGATTGTCAACCCGGCCAAGTTCAAGTCGGTCGCCCGCAAGGCAATCCGCGAAATCGGCTACGAGCAGGCCGGCTTCCACTGGAAGACGGCCAAGATCGAGGTCCTGCTGCACGGCCAGTCGCCGGATATCGGCCAAGGCGTGGACAACGCCTCCGACCGGCAAGGTGAGGAGGGAGCCGGCGACCAGGGCATCATGTTTGGCTATGCCTGCCGCGAAACCCCGGACCTGATGCCTGCGCCGATCTATTACAGCCACAAGATCCTCGAACTGCTGGCCGCTGCGCGCCATGAAGGCAGCGGTGATGCAGGCAGGCTCGGGCCGGATGCCAAGAGCCAGGTCACCGTCCGCTATGTCGACGGCAAAGCGGCGGAAGTGACGCAGATCGTGCTGTCGACCCAGCATCTCGATGAGACATGGGATTCGAAGAAGGTGCGCAACGTCGTCGAGCCCTATATTCGCGAAGCACTGGGCGACCTGAAGATCGCCGACAATTGCAACTGGTACATCAACCCGACCGGCAAGTTCGTCATCGGCGGGCCCGACGGCGACGCCGGCCTGACCGGCCGCAAGATCATCGTCGACACCTACGGTGGGGCTGCGCCCCATGGCGGCGGCGCTTTCTCCGGCAAGGACACCACCAAGGTCGACCGCTCGGCCGCCTATGCGGCGCGCTATCTCGCCAAGAACGTGGTTGCCGCGAAGCTCGCCGATCGCTGCACTATCCAGCTTTCCTATGCGATCGGTGTCGCCCAGCCGCTGTCGATCTACGTCGACCTCCACGGCACCGGCAAGGTCGACGAGGCAAAGCTCGAGCGTGCACTGCGCACCGTGATGGACCTGTCGCCGTCCGGCATCCGCCGCCACCTCGATCTCAACAAGCCCATCTATGCCAAGACGTCGTCCTACGGCCATTTTGGCCGCAAGGCCGGCCGCGACGGATCCTTCTCCTGGGAGAAGACCGATCTCGCCAAGGCGCTCAAGGACGCTCTCGCCGAACCGGTCGCCGAAGCAGTCGCCGCCTAACCGCGGCGCCTATGGACCCGAAGGACCGGCCAAGCCGTGCGACCGAGGCCTTTTTCGGTCGCCGGCGCGGCAAGACCATTCGACCACAGCAGGCAGCGGCGCTGGAGAGCGGCTTTGCCGCCTACAAGCTCGATCTGACGGTTGGACCACCGGCCGATCTGCGCAGCCTTTTCGAAGCCGGAGTTTCCGCTGTCCAGCTCGAAATCGGTTTTGGCGGCGGCGAACATCTTCTGCACCGTGCTACGGCCAGCCAGGCGACCAGCTTTATCGGCGTCGAACCTTTCGTCAACGGCATGGCCAAGATGATGATGGCGGTCCGGGAGCGGCCGCTTGCCAATCTGCGCGTCTATGATGACGACGCCACGCGCCTGCTGGACTGGCTGCCGCAGGCTTCGCTTGACGGCATTGACCTCCTCTATCCGGATCCGTGGCCGAAGAAGAAGCACTGGAAGCGGCGCTTCGTCAGCCCGGTCAATCTCGACCGCTTCGCGCGCGTCCTGAAGCACGGCGGAAAGTTCCACTTTGCGTCCGACATCGACAGCTATGTGAACTGGACGCTGCTGCATTGCCGGGCCCACGGCGCCTTCACGTGGCAGGCAAACGAAGCAGCCGACTGGCATCGGCCCTATGATGGCTGGCCGGGGACGCGCTATGAGGCCAAGGCCATTCGCGAAGGCCGACGGCCCGCCTATCTGACCTTCGTGCGGAAATAAGCGGGAAATTAGAGCTGAGTAAAGGCGAGCGGCCGAAGGCTCTCGGCGCTCACTTGGCTCAGAAGCGACGGATCTTGTCGAAGGCTGCCGGCTCCATGCCGAGATTGCGCAGATCATGCGCACGCGGCTTGCGACCGTTTTCCACAGCCCGCGACGCTGCTACGGCGCTGCCGAACACGCTAAAGACATCGCCTATGGCTGAAAAAAATCCACGATTGTTCATAATCGTACCCTTTCGAGCGCAGTGAGCGCTCCAATTGTGCAATGCAACATAGATAGTCGTGCGTGGCCGGTGCTCAAAGGGGCATAACTGCATGGGCGCCATGCATTTGGCGCAGCGCTGCGGACTCGGTGCCTTGCCGTCATGCAGGACGGGCTTGAAACGAGGACCATGATCGTCTATATCAGCTTCAAATTCTTGGTCGGTATGACGAAGAGTGGGTCCACCCGGTCCCGCTCTTTTTTATTACCTGCCGACCAACAGGGATCGAGCGACAGGACCGAATGACAGTGACGGCGAGCGAAGGCGACGACCGCATCATCCGCGAAAGCGGCATCGATGCGCGCATCGCGCTGATCGTTCAGCCGGTACTGCGCGCCATTGGCTTTCGCTTGGTACGTGTGCACCTGTCGGGCCAGAACGGGCTGACGCTGCAGATCATGGCCGAGCGCGAGGACGGCACCATGACGGTCGAGGATTGTGAAGAGGTCAGCCGGGCGGTGTCGCCGGCGCTCGATGTCGATGATCCGATCGAGAAGGCTTATCATCTCGAAGTGTCGTCGCCGGGCATCGACCGGCCGCTGGTCCGCAAATCGGACTTTGCAGCCTGGGCCGGCCATCTGGTGAAGATGGAGACGTCTGTCCTCGTCGCCGACCGCAAGCGCTTCAAGGGCAAGATCGCCGAAAGCGACGCGGACGGTGTGGTGATCGAGCGCGACAAGGCCGCTTACGGCGAGGAGCCGACGGTGCGTGTTCCCTACGATGCGATTGCCGAAGCGCGGCTGGTTCTGACCGACGATCTTATCCGCGATGCACTGTCGAAGGACAACCGGGCGCGCAAGGAAGCCAGGAAACGCCGCGGCGAACCCGAAGACGCACCAGCGGGTGCGGAAGACGAAACCGAACAGGAAATGTGATTGGGCTGCCGGCGGTAAGGTCGGCGACAAGCTCGGGAGAAACAAGATGGTTGTAAGCGCCAACAGGCTTGAACTGCTGCAGATCGCCGATGCGGTCGCGCGTGAAAAGTCGATCGACAAGTCGATCGTCATCGCCGCCATGGCCGATGCGATCCAGAAGGCCGCGCGCTCGCGCTACGGCCAGGAAACCAATATCCGGGCGGATATCAATCCGAATACCGGCGAGATGAAGCTGCAGCGGCTGATGGAAGTGGTCGAGAAGGTCGACGACTACGCGACCCAGATTGCCATTTCCTCGGCGCGCGAGCGAAATCCGGACGCCCAGCTCGGCGATTTCATCGCCGAACAGCTGCCGCCGATGGATTTCGGCCGTATCGCCGCCCAGTCGGCCAAGCAGGTCATCGTGCAGAAGGTGCGCGAGGCCGAGCGCGACCGGCAATATGACGAATACAAGGACCGTATCGGCGAGATCGTCAACGGCACCGTCAAGCGCGTCGAATACGGCAACGTCATCGTCGATCTCGGCCGCGGCGAGGCGATCATCCGCCGCGACGAGCTGATTCCGCGCGAAAACTACAAGTATGGCGATCGCGTCCGCGCCTATGTCTATGACGTGCGCCGCGAACAGCGCGGCCCGCAGATCTTCCTGTCGCGCACCCATCCGCAGTTCATGGCGAAGCTGTTCACCATGGAGGTGCCGGAAATCTACGACGGCATCATCGAGATCAAGTCGGTCGCCCGCGATCCGGGTTCGCGCGCCAAGATCGCTGTCATCTCGCGCGACAGCTCCATCGATCCGGTCGGTGCCTGCGTCGGTATGCGCGGCAGCCGCGTCCAGGCGGTCGTCGGTGAATTGCAGGGCGAGAAGATCGACATCATTCCGTGGTCGCCTTCGGCGGCGTCCTTCATTGTCAATGCGTTGCAGCCGGCGGAAGTCGCCAAGGTCGTGCTCGACGAGGATGCCGAGCGCATCGAGGTCGTCGTTCCCGATGATCAGCTGTCGCTGGCCATTGGCCGTCGCGGCCAGAACGTCCGTCTTGCCTCGCAGCTCACCGGCTGGGATATCGACATCCTGACCGAGCAGGAAGAAAGCGAACGCCGCCAGAAGGAATTCGTCGAACGATCGTCGCTGTTCATGGAAGCCCTCGACGTCGACGAGATGGTCGGCCAGGTGCTCGCTTCCGAAGGCTTCACCAGCGTCGAGGAAGTCGCGTATGTCGATTCCGGCGAAATCGCGTCGATCGACGGCTTCGACGAGGACACTGCTTCGGAAATCCAGACCCGCGCCCGCGAATATCTGGAGAAGATCGAAGCCGAGCACGACGAGAAGCGCAAGGCCCTCGGCGTCAAGGATGAATTGCGCGAGATTCCCGGCATCACCACCGCCATGATGGTGACGCTCGGCGAGGACGGCGTGAAGACGATCGAGGATTTCGCCGGCTACGCCGCCGACGACCTGACCGGTTGGAAAGAACGCAAGGACGGCGAGACGAAGGTATTCCCGGGTGTGCTCGCCAACCATGGCGTATCACGCGCCGATGCCGAGCAGATGGTCCTGGCGGCTCGCCTGAAGGCTGGCTGGATCACCGAAGACGAGCTTGCCGCCGAGGGCGTGCCGGCTGACGAAACCGTCGGTGCGTGAGGTGAAACCGCATCGCACCGAACCCGCCCTTGGACGAGATGAACGATCGCACCTGCATCGTCACCCGCAGGCAAGCCGAACCGGATGAACTGATCCGTTTCGTCGTCGGCCCGGATTCGGCCGTCGTTCCGGACATCAAGAGAAACCTGCCCGGCCGCGGTTGCTGGGTGACGGCCGACCGCCTACATATAGACAAGGCAGCGGCGAAAAACCTGTTTGCCCGTGCTTTTAAGGCGCAGGTGAGCGTGCCAGCCGATCTTGGCGGTATGGTCGACGCGCTGCTTTCCAGGTCCGCTCTGGGCATGCTTGGCCTGGCCCGCAAGGCGGGCGCCATAGCGCTCGGAGCGACCAAGGTCGAGAGTGCCGTGCGCGGCGGACTTGCACTTTTCGTGCTCCACGCGACCGAGGCTTCCGACGATGGCGTCCGCAAGATAAGCCAGGCGCGACGGGCAACCGTCCACCTCGGCGGGCCTGCGATCCGCGCTTACAAACTTTTCTCCGAGGCCGAGTTGAGCTTGGCATTGGGGGGTACAAATGTGATACATGCTGCCGTTCTCGCGGGAGACGCGGGCAGGGCGGTCCAGAAGCGCATGGTTGCGCTCGACCGATATCGGGGCGGTTCCCCGGACGATCTGGCAATGCTTGCGGCCGTTGCTGACGAGGATGATGCCGCAGAGGATATGGAATGAGCGATACGAAATCGGGCGACGACAAGACGCTGAGTGTTACGCCGAAGAAGACCTTGACGCTGAAGCGCCCCGGTATGGAACAGGGCACGGTGCGCCAGAACTTCTCGCATGGCCGCACCAAGTCGGTGGTCGTCGAGACCAAGAAGCGCAAGTTCTCGCTGCCTGGCGACAAGCCGGAGCCGGCGGCAGCGCCTGTGTCCGTTTTCACGCCGAAGCCGGTTGCGGCAGTGCCTGCCGTGCAGGAAGCTCCCAAGGCGCCGCCGCCTCCGCCGCCGCTCGAACGCGGCGGCATGGTGCTGAACGAGTTGTCGCGCCAGGAAATGGAAGCACGCCGCCGGGCTCTCGAGGGCTCGAAGGTCCGCGATGTCGAGGATCGCCAGCGCGCCATCGAGGAGGCCAAGCGCCGCAGCGAGGACGAAGAGCGCCGCCGCCGCGAGCGCGAGGAATCGGCTCGCCGTCAGGCCGAGGAAGAGGCACGGCTGCAAGCCGAGGCCGAATCCCGCCGCCGTGCCGAGGAAGAGGCGCGCCGCCGTGCGCCGCTCGCCGCCGAACTGGCGACAGTCGATGACGAGGAAGAGGTCAAGCCGAAGCGGACCGGTGCCGGTGCACCGGTGCGCCGTCTCGTCACCCCCGAAGTGGCACGTCCTGCCAAGCCGACCAAGGGCGAGGAAGACCGCCGCCGCGGAAAGCTGACGCTGAATTCGGCTCTTTCCGACGAGGATGCGCGCGCCCGCTCGCTCTCGTCGATGCGCCGTCGTCAGGAGAAATTCAAGCGCGCGTTGCATAACGAGCCACGCGAGAAAGTCATGCGTGAAGTGATCCTGCCCGAAACCATCACCATCCAGGAGCTGGCGCAGCGCATGTCCGAGCGCGCTGTCGACGTGGTCAAGTTCTTCATGAAGCAGGGCCAGATCCTGAAGCCTGGAGACGTCATCGACGCCGACACGGCCGAACTGGTCGCCACCGAATTTGGCCACACGGTCCGCCGCGTCGCCGAGTCCGACATCGAAGAGGGCTTGTTCAACATCGCCGATCGTCCGGAGGACCTGCAGCCGCGTCCGCCGGTGGTAACGATCATGGGCCATGTCGATCACGGCAAGACCTCGTTGCTCGATGCCATCCGCAATGCCAACGTCGTGTCCGGCGAAGCCGGCGGCATTACCCAGCATATCGGCGCTTATCAGGTCGAGAAGAACGGTCACAAGATCACGTTCATAGACACGCCCGGCCACGCCGCCTTCACGGCGATGCGTGCCCGCGGCGCCCAGGCGACCGATATCGCCATCCTCGTGGTGGCAGCCGACGACAGTGTCATGCCGCAGACGATCGAATCGATCAATCACGCCAAGGCGGCCGGCGTTCCGATAATCGTGGCGATCAACAAGATCGACAAGCATGACGCCGATCCGCAGAAGGTGCGCTCGGAACTGCTGCGCCACGAGGTGTTCGTCGAATCGATGGGCGGCGAGGTGTTGGATGTCGAGGTGTCGGCGACCAAGGGCATCAATCTCGACAAGTTGCTCGAAGCGATCCTGCTGCAGGCCGAAATCCTCGACCTGAAGGCCAATCCGGACCGCACCGCCGAAGGCGTGGTCATCGAAGCCCAGCTCGACAAGGGCCGCGGCCCGGTCGCTACGGTGCTGGTGCAGACCGGCACGTTGATGCCGGGCGACATCCTCGTCGCCGGCAACGAATGGGGCCGGGTACGCGCGCTCGTCAACGATCGCGGCGAGCAAGTCAAGGAAGCGCCGCCGGCAATGCCGGTGGAAGTCCTCGGTCTGCAAGGTACGCCGCTGGCCGGCGACCGCTTCGCCGTTGTCAACAACGAGGCCCGAGCCCGCGAGATCACCGAATATCGCCAGCGTCTGGCGCGCGAGAAGGCGGTGGCCAGGCATGCCGGCCAGCGCGGCTCGCTTGAACAGATGATGTCGCAATTGCAGACCAGCGGATTGAAGGAATTCCCGCTGGTCATCAAGGGCGACGTGCAGGGTTCGATCGAGGCGATCAACGCGGCGCTCGACAATCTCGGCACCGACGAGGTGCGCGCCCGCATCGTCCATGCCGGGGCTGGCGGCATTACCGAAAGCGACGTGTCGCTGGCGGAAACCTCGGGGGCTGCGATCATCGGCTTCAACGTTCGCGCCAATGCGCAGGCCCGCGCGGCCGCGGCTGCGGCAGGCATCGAGATCCGCTACTATTCGATCATCTACAATCTGGTCGATGATGTGAAAGCGGCTCTTTCCGGCCTGCTCTCGCCGGAGCGTCGCGAGACCTTCATCGGCAATGCCGAGATCCTCGAGATCTTCGACATCACCAAGGTCGGCAAGATCGCCGGCTGCCGTGTCACCGAAGGCAAGGTCGAGCGTGGTGCGGGCGTGCGCCTGATCCGCGACAATGTCGTCATCCACGAAGGCACGCTGAAGACCCTGAAGCGCTTCAAGGACGAAGTTTCGGAAGTTCCGGCCGGCCAGGAATGCGGCATGGCCTTCCAAAACTACGAGGACATGCGCGTCGGTGACGTCATCGAGTGCTTCCGCGTCGAGATGGTGACCAGGACGCTGTAGTGTCGGCATATGGAGCAAGAACGAAGCCTTGAGTACCGCTTTGTTCTGTCTCCTGCCGATTTTTCAGGGGTCTACTCAAGGGCGCGGAGCGAAAGTCGTCTCGGCGCCCTGAGACGGTTGTTTTACTGCTTTCTCGTTGGCATTCCGCTTGTGCTTGTCACAAACTATCTCGACGGCTCCGGTGCTTTGGCCGGAGTCGCGGGAGTTGTGGGCATGATGACCATTGTCACGGGTATCATGATCAATCTCGGCCCCATTCTGGCGAGGCGAGTCGAGGTTGCTCATTTCGAGCCTGAACCCACCATGATCCGAGTGGATGTCGCCGGCATCTCAAAGCGTGCCGCAGATACAGAGATCCACATCGGATGGAAATCCGTAAGCCGAGTTACTCTGACCGAATTCGGCATCGGTTTTGTGACGCAAGAGGGTGGCTGGTTTATTCCGATGAGTGCATTTGGGTCCGAGAGCGATTTGAAAGCCGAATACGACAGGATCGTTTCGTTCATGGTCTCATTACAGGCCGGCCCGGAGACAGAGCATTCAGTGCCGCGCACCTTACATTAGCTGAGGTGCAGGTTCCTTGGGGTAGCCAAGCCGGATCAACGGCGCTAAGTCAACCGTTTGAGGCGGTTCGAACCCGCACTGAGAGAAGAGATTTTCATGCCAAGACCACCATCGGCTGGCCCATCCCAGCGCATGCTGCGCGTCGGCGAGCAGGTGCGCCATGCGCTGTCCGAGACCTTGCAGCGCGGCGAGATCCTCGATCCGCTGATCGAGAATGCCGTGGTCTCGGTCTCCGAAGTGCGCATGTCGCCCGATCTGAAGATCGCCACCGCCTTCGTCTCGCCGCTTGGCGCCAAGGATGCCGGTGCGGTGGTCGAAGCGCTCAACAAGCATGCGAAGTTCGTCCGCGGCCGCGTCTCCGGCGCGCTGCGGCAGATGAAGTACATGCCGGAATTCCGCTTCCGGCTCGACACCAGCTACGACAATTTCCAGAAGATCAACGAATTGCTGCACTCGCCCGAAGTGGCGCGCGATCTCAGCGCCGACGACAAAGACAAAGACGACCGGAAGGACAGCGAATAGTGGCGCGCCGCGGCAAGAAGAAGGGCCGGCCGATCTCGGGCTGGCTGATACTGGACAAGCCGGTCGGCATGGGCTCGACCGAAGCCGTCTCCAAGATCAAGTGGCTGTTCCAGGCGGAGAAGGCCGGCCATGCCGGCACGCTCGACCCGCTCGCGTCCGGCATGCTGCCGATCGCACTTGGTGAAGCGACCAAGACGGTGCCTTACGTCCAGGACGGCGCCAAGGTCTACCGCTTCACGGTTGCCTGGGGCGAGGAGCGTTCGACCGACGACCTCGAAGGCCCGGCGACCAAAAGCTCGGACCGCCGTCCGGCGGAAGCCGACGTGCTGGCGCTGCTTTCGAAATATACCGGCGTCATCATGCAGACGCCGCCGCAATTTTCGGCGATCAAGATCGCTGGCGAGCGCGCTTATGACCTTGCCCGCGATGGCGAGACGGTCGACATTCCGGCACGCGAGGTCGAGATCGGCCGGCTCGACCTGGTCGAGCATATGGTCGATCGCACCATCTTCGAGGTCGAATGCGGCAAGGGCACCTATGTCCGCTCGCTGGCGCGCGACATGGGCCGCGAGCTCGGCTGTTTCGGCCACATCGCCGAGCTGCGGCGGGTCGAGGTCGAGCCGTTCACGCAGGAAGATTTCGTTACCCTGGCCGAGTTGGAAGCCGCCCGCTTCGGCGAGCAGGGCGAGCCGCAAGCAGCGGACGCCCCGATCGACTTCGGTGCCATCGATGCACTTCTGGTCGACACCGCCGCCGCGCTCGAATGCCTGCCGCAGGTCGCGATCAGCGATGATGCGGCAACCAAAATCCGCCTCGGCAATCCGGTCATCATTCGCGGCCGTGACGCGCCGGTAGAAGCGGAGGAGGCTTGCGCCACCGCGCGCGGCAAGTTGGTCGCCATCGGCGCTATCGAGCAAGGCATGTTCAAGCCAAAGCGGGTCTTTATCGGGTAACAGCTGTCGCCCGGCGCATGATCTCCAAACCGGATTCTATTTTGGGAAACGATCATGCGTTAAATCAACGGCGCTACGGTGCCGTTTGCCGTCCGAAAGGATGCGCTGCGCTGTAGTGCCGTTCGACGCTGCACTCGAGGGGGCACATGGCAAAGGCTGACACGGTCAACAAACGAGCGGCGCTCAAAACACGGAGGCCGCCGGTTGGGGCTTCGCCGGGCACGCTGATCGCCGACCCGGCGGCGCGCCGCTCCGAGCTCAGGCTGACGTTGATCTCGCCCGAGAAGTTCAAGACGATCGACAATGCCAGCATCGACGACGTCAACACCCATTGCCACAATTGGCCGGTCATCTGGCTCGACTGCACAGGCCTCGCCAATATCCAGCTGATCGAGGAGATCGGCCGGATTTTCAACCTGCATCCGCTGGCGCTGGAAGACGTCGTCAACACCGGTCAGCGGCCGAAGGTGGATTTCTTCGAGGACCACGCCTTTGTCGTCGTCAGGATGATCGACGACGTCACCGCGCACCGTTACGAACAGATCGCCGTCTTCTTCGGCAAGACCTTCGTCGTCACCTTCCAGGAGCGCGAAGGCGACCCATTCGATCCCGTGCGCAAGCGGATCGCAAGCTCGGTGCCCAACCGCTTGCGCTCGCGCGGCGCCGACTATCTCGCTTATGCTTTGATCGACGCCATCGTCGACAGCTATTTCCCGCCGATCGAGGCTGCTGGCGAATTGGTCGACAGCATCGAGGACCAGATGCTGCACCAGGCGCACAAGCACCAGATGCGGCAGCTTCACGAATTGCGGCGCGATGCCAATGTGCTGAAGGGCGTGCTTTGGCCGATGCGCGATGCGCTGGCGACCATGATCCGCAACGACGTGCCCTATGTGAAGGCCGAAACCAAGATATTCCTGAACGACACGCTCGATCATTCGCTGCGATTGATCGAACTGGTCGAAACCCAGCGCGACATGCTGACCGGCCTGATCGAGATGCACTTGTCGCTCAGCCAGGCGCGCACCAACGACGTCATCAGCTACCTGACGATCGTCTCGGTGATCTTCATGCCGCTTACCTTTCTCGTCGGCGTATGGGGCATGAATTTCGACCCCGACACCTCGCCCTGGAATATGCCGGAGCTGAAGGCCTATTACGGCTATCCCCTGTCGCTCGCCTTCATGGCGCTTGTTGCGGTCGGGCTCTTTGCGTACTTCAAATGGAAGAAATGGCTCTGACTAGGCGGAAGTGCCCGTTTATGCAGCGAAAAGCCGGCTTGTGAATTAGGCTGGCCTTTTTGTCGGAATTGCACTATATGCGCCGCAGCTTCGCGCTTTGACGCGTTGCTTGCACCGGCCCCTGCTGGACGACATCCCGGCTGAGGGCGTCCCGTTTCCTCAAACAGACAAGGAAAAACACGATGTCGATTACTGCCGAACGCAAGAAGGAATTGATGGGCGAATTCGCAACCGCCAAGGGCGATACCGGGTCTCCGGAAGTTCAGGTGGCCATCCTTTCCGAGCGCATCAAGAACCTGACCGATCATTTCAAGGACCACAAGAAGGATAACCATTCCCGCCGTGGTCTGCTCGCTCTCGTTTCCCAGCGCCGCAGCCTGCTTGATTATCTCAAGCGCAAGGACGACGCGCGCTATCAGACGCTGATCGAGAAGCTCGGTCTGCGCCGTTGAGGAATTGACCGGCGGGTTCTTTCGAGAGCCCGCCGGTCGCGCATTGGAGCATCGGATCATCCAAGGCTCCAATGAAGGAAGCAGAGCGCCGCGCACCGGTTTGGCTGCGCAAAGGACGCTCTGAAGTTTTAGATTTGCGCAGGATACTTTCCGAAAACCTGGTTTTCGGGTCCCCGCGCAAGGCCAGTCGGATCGATTGGCCAACCCGGTTTCGAACAGCAGAGGGCCACTCGAAACCGCCCATGGACGGTCATGGGGCAGGATTGCAGGACGCTCGTGCGGCACCGCGCCGAATAGCCGAGCTTCCCGTTGTCTTGCCCGTGGCTGCCCGAGAAAGGAAGCCAAGGGAAAGGGGCATCCGCGCACGCTGAAACGGCGCGGCCCTTTCCGCATACGAAGGACAAGACATGTTCAATTACCACAAAGTGGAAATCGAATGGGGCGGCCGCCCGCTCATTCTCGAAACCGGCAAGATCGCGCGTCAGGCTGATGGCGCGGTGCTGGCCACCTACGGCGAAACCAAGGTTCTCGCCACCGTCGTCTCGATGAAGGAGCCGAAACCCGGCCTCGATTTCTTCCCGCTGACGGTCAACTACCAGGAAAAGACTTACGCCGCAGGCAAGATCCCGGGTGGCTATTTCAAGCGGGAAGGCCGTCCGAGCGAGAAGGAAACGCTGGTTTCCCGCCTGATCGACCGCCCGATCCGCCCGCTCTTCGCCGAAGGCTACAAGAACGACACGCAGATCGTCGTCACCGTCGTCCAGCACGATCTCGAAAATGATCCGGACATCCTGTCGATCGTCGCCACCTCCGCCGCCCTGACCTTGTCCGGCGTGCCGTTCATGGGCCCGGTCGGCGGCGCCCGCGTCGGCTACATCAACGGCGAATACGTGCTCAACCCGCACGTCGACGAGATGCAGGAATCGAAGCTCGACCTGGTCGTCGCCGGCACCGCCGACGCCGTGCTGATGGTCGAGTCCGAAGCCAAGGAACTCGGCGAGGACCTTATGCTGGGCGCCGTCATGTTCGGCCACAGGGGCTTCCAGCCGGTGATCGACGCGATCATCAAGCTGGCTGAAGTCGCGGCCAAGGACCCGCGCGACTTCACCGCGCCGGACTATTCCACACTTGAAGCCGAGATGCTCAAGATCGTCGAAGGCGAGCTTCGCGACGCCTACAAGATCACCGACAAGCAGAAGCGCTATGCCGCCGTCGACGCCGTCAAGGCGAAGGTCAAGGCCGCGTTCGCGCCGGCAGAAGGCGAAGAGGCCAAATACACGTCCGAACAGATCGGCACCGTGTTCAAGGAGCTCCAGGCCAAGGTCGTGCGCTGGAACATCCTCGACACCGGCTCGCGCATCGACGGCCGCGACCTGAAGACGGTCCGCAAGATCGTCTCGGAAGTCGGCGTCCTGCCGCGCACGCACGGCTCGGCGCTGTTCACCCGTGGCGAGACCCAGGCGCTGGTCGTCGCCACGCTCGGCACCGGCGAGGACGAGCAGTATGTCGATTCGCTGACCGGCATGTACAAGGAGAAGTTCCTCCTGCACTACAACTTCCCTCCCTATTCGGTCGGTGAAACCGGCCGCATGGGTTCGCCGGGCCGCCGCGAAATCGGTCATGGCAAGCTCGCCTGGCGCGCCATCCGGCCGATGCTGCCGACCGCCGACCAGTTCCCCTATACGTTGCGCGTCGTTTCGGAGATCACCGAGTCCAACGGTTCGTCATCGATGGCTACCGTCTGCGGCACCTCGCTGGCGCTGATGGATGCCGGCGTGCCGCTGGCCAAGCCGGTCGCCGGTATTGCAATGGGCCTGATCAAGGAAGGCGAGCGCTTCGCCGTGCTCTCCGACATTCTTGGCGACGAGGACCACCTCGGCGACATGGACTTCAAGGTTGCCGGCACCGCCTACGGCATCACCTCGCTGCAGATGGACATCAAGATCGAGGGCATCACCGAGGAGATCATGAAGATCGCCCTCGACCAGGCCAAGGAAGGCCGTCAGCACATTCTTGGCGAAATGGCCCATGCCCTGTCCGGCGCGCGTGCCGAGCTCGGCGAGTTCGCACCGCGCATCGAGGTCATGCACATTCCGACCGACAAGATCCGCGATGTGATCGGCTCGGGCGGCAAGGTCATCCGCGAAATCGTCGAAAAGACTGGTGCCAAGATCAACATTGAGGATGACGGCACGGTCAAGATCGCTTCGGCCAACGCCAAGGAGATCGAGGCGGCGAAGAAGTGGATACACACCATCGTCGCTGAGCCGGAAGTCGGGGAGATCTACGAAGGCACGGTCGTCAAGACCGCCGACTTCGGCGCATTCGTCAACTTCTTCGGCCCGCGTGACGGTCTCGTCCACATCTCGCAGCTCGCCAATGATCGTGTCGCCAAGACCTCCGATGTCGTCAAGGAAGGCGACAAGGTCTGGGTCAAGCTGATGGGCTTCGACGAGCGCGGCAAGGTCCGCCTGTCGATGAAGGTCGTCGACCAGGCCACCGGGAAGGAAATCGCTCGCGACAAAAAGAGCGAAGGCGAAGAAAACGCCGCCTAAGCTGATCTAACTATGCAATCGAAGCGGGCGCGCCGGAAGGTCGCGCCCGTTTGCATTCAACAACAGCCTTGCAGTTCAAGAGTGGTGAATGTCCGCCGAGCCGCTGAAAACGCTTTTCCACCCATTCGAGGCAGGGGCTGTGTCCCTGCCACGAAAGGATGAATGCATTCTCTTTCTCGGTGCCGAGCCCGGCTTTCGCTTACCCGCAGGCTTTGATGCCAAGCTTCATCTCGTCCAAGGCTTCAGGCCGCATTTTCGTGCCTTGCAGGCCTCCGGCTTCACTGTCACGCCGCAGGTCGAAGGCGAGGCTTTCGACGCGGCATTTGTGCTCGCCGGCCGCCATCGCGGCCAAAACGAGTTGCGCGTCGCCGAAGCGGTCAAACGCGTGGTACCAGGCGGGTTGATCGTCGTCGCCGGCGGCAAGGACGATGGCGTCGCCAGCCTGCGCAAGCATGTCGGCGCCCTTGTGCGGCTCGAAGGCCACCTGCCGAAACATCACGGCATTGCCTTCTGGTTTCGCCGGCCGACCGATACCGTTGCCGCGGCAACGCTTCGCGCCGCCAATCCGGACTTGGTGGTCGAGGACCACTTCCGCACGGCCCCAGGCATGTTTTCCTTCGACAAGATCGATGCGGGATCGAAGCTGCTGGTCGAAAATCTGCCCAACGATCTGCGTGGCAGTGTTGCGGATTTCTGTGCAGGTTGGGGCTATGTCGCTGCCGAGGTCGCCGCCCGCTCACCCGGCATATCGGCACTTGACCTTTACGAAGCGGATTTCGAGGCGCTGGAGGCCGCCAAAACCAATGTCGGCAACACAGGCGTGGAGCCACGTTTCTTCTGGACAGATCTTTTGAGCGAACCGGTGGAGCGCCGCTACGATGTGGTCGTCATGAACCCGCCCTTTCACCGCAGCCGGGCGACTGAGCCGGAAATCGGTGCCGGTATGATCCGCGCGGCAGGCAAAGCGCTGAAGCCGGGCGGCCGGTTGTTCATGGTGGCAAACCGTCAGCTTCCCTACGAACCGGTGCTGGCGGCCGCCTTCTCCACCCATGCGGAGCTCGCCCGTGACGGCATGTTTAAGGTCTTCTCGGCGCGACGCTGAAACGCTGCGGCGCAAGCCGGCGACACGTCACTCGCGCTATTCCCGTCCGGCGTCAGTCTGCTTCAACTCGTCAAGCGTCGGCATGGACACGATGTGATAGCCGGAATCGACATAGTGGATTTCGCCGGTGACGCCGGAGGACAGGTCGGACAGCAAATAGAGCGCGGAGCCGCCGACTTCGTCGATCGTCACCGTACGGCGTAGCGGCGAATTGCGCTGCTGGTAGGAGAACATGTGGCGTGCGTCGGAAATCCCGGCGCCCGCAAGCGTCCGTACCGGTCCCGCCGATATGCCGTTCACCCTGATGCCGCGCGGGCCGTAGTCGTTGGCTAGATAGCGGACGCTGGCCTCCAGCCCGGCCTTGGCAACACCCATGACGTTGTAGTTCGGCATGACGCGAACCGAACCCGCATAAGTCAGCGTGATCATCGAGCCGCCGTCCTTCATCAACGTGGCGGCGTGGCGGGCAACCTCGGTGAAGGAATAGCAGGAGATCACCATGGTGCGGATGAAATTGTCGCGGCTGGTGTCGGCGTAGAGGCCTTTCAGCTCGTTCTTGTCGGAAAAGCCGATGGCGTGAACGATGAAGTCCAGCCCGCCCCACGCCTTGCCCAAGGTCTCGAAGGTGGCGGCGACCGACGCGCTGTCCTCGACGTCGCAAGGCACCACCAGCGATGCGCCCAGCTTCTCGGCGAGCGGCTTGACCCGGCGTCCGAAGGCGTCGCCCTGATAGGTGAAGGCGAGTTCCGCGCCATGTTCGGACAGTTTGCGGGCGATACCCCAGGCAATGGAATGATCGTTGGCGACACCCATGACAAGCCCGCGCTTGCCGTTCATCAATCCGTCCATGGTCGGCAAATCCTTATGCGGAATAGCGCTGGAAAATCAGCGTAGCGTTGGTGCCACCGAAACCGAACGAATTGGACAAAACAGTGTCGATCCTTGCGTTGTCGATGCGCTTGCGCACGATCGGCATGCCTTCGAATTCCGGATCGAGGTTCTCGATGTGGGCGCTCTCGCCGATGAAGCCGCCTTGCATCATCAGGATCGAGTAGATCGATTCCTGCACGCCGGCCGCACCTAGCGAATGGCCGGTCAGCGATTTCGTCGATGTGATGAAAGGCATGTTGTCGCCGAACACCTCGCGGATGGCGCCCATTTCCTTGGAGTCGCCGACCGGCGTCGAGGTGCCGTGCGTATTGATGTAGTCGACTGGTGAAGTGACGGTCGCCATTGCCTGTCGCATGCAGCGTGCCGCGCCTTCGCCCGATGGCGCCACCATATCGTAGCCGTCCGATGTGGCGCCATAGCCGACGATCTCGGCATAGATCTTGGCGCCGCGCGCTTTTGCGTGCTCGAGCTCTTCAAGAATCAGCACGCCGGCGCCGCCGGCAATGACGAATCCGTCGCGATCGACGTCGTAGGCGCGGGAGGCGACCGATGCCCTGTCGTTGAACTTGGACGACATGGCGCCCATGGCATCGAAGAGATCCGACATCGTCCAGTCGAGATCCTCATGGCCGCCGGCGAACACGATGTCCTGCTTGCCCCACTGGATCAGCTCGTAGCCATTGCCGATGCAATGCGCTGACGTCGAGCAGGCCGATGAGATGGAATAGTTGACGCCGTGGATCTTGAACCAGGTGGCAAGCGTCGCCGACGCGGTCGACGACATCGCTTTTGGCACCGCGAACGGGCCGATCCGCTTGGGGCTGCCGTTTTTGATCGTGGTCTCGGCCGCCTCGACGATTGCACGGGTCGACGGTCCGCCGGAGCCCATCACGATGCCGGTGCGCTCGTTGGTGATGTCGGTCTCGTCGAGGCCGGCATCTGCGATCGCCTGGTCCATTGCGACGTGGTTCCAGGCAGCACCCTGCGACAGGAAGCGCATGGCGCGACGGTCGATCATGCCCGACGGATCCAGTGTCGGCGCACCCCACACCCGGCAACGGAAGCCATGCTCGGCGAAAGAGTCGGAGAAGCTGATGCCGGATCTGGCATCGTGCAGCGAGGTCTGCACCTCGTTGGCATTATTGCCTATCGACGACACGATGCCGAGACCTGTGACTACGACCCGTCTCATTCGCAACTCCTTCCAGCGCGGACCTCCGAAACCTGAAATCGATTTGCGGAACGGAACCATGCGCAAAATTAAAGTGCTACAGCGTCCTTTGGACGTCCAAGACGTGGCACTGTAGGGTCTTCGTTCAGACGGCGGCCGATTGCTTGGAAAGACCGACCTTCAGATCCGTTGCCGCATATATGGGCTCGCCATCTGCCTTCAGCCAGCCATCGGCGATACCAAGCACAAGCCGACCGCGCATCACCCGCTTGAAGTCGACGCCATACTCCACCTTCTTGACCGTTGGCGTGACCATGCCTTTGAACCTCACCTCCCCGGTCGACAGCGCCATTCCCTTGCCGGGTTCACCGAGCCATCCGAGATAGAACCCCGTCAACTGCCACATGGCGTCCAGGCCCAGGCATCCCGGCATGATCGGATTGCCGATGAAATGGCAGGCGAAAAACCACAAATCCGGCTTGATATCGAACTCCGCGCGGATGAAACCCTTGTCGAACGCACCGCCAGTTTCGCTGATCTCGGTGATGCGGTCGAACATCAGCATCGGCGGATAGGGCAGCTGCGCATTTCCCGGTCCGAACAGCTCGCCGCGGGCGCAGGCAAGCAATTCCTCGTAACCGTAGCTGGATTTCGAACCCGCCATCAATCTCGTCCCCGTGATCGTCCCGGGCGAAAGGCGCCCTTGTCGGTGGTTTCCTAACACAATCTGTTTCAGGCCGGAAACCGGCGTTTGCGCTTAACCTGCCCGTCTGCCCGGGTCAATGCGCGCTATTGATCGCATTCGGTCGACAGAATATATGTCAGGACACGTCCAGTTTCGGCAGATGCTCAATTTCTGCCATGTTGGACGTGTCTGAGGCGGAACTGTGAGCGCGACGGATAGATGGATCTGGGTTGCCGGAAGGATAATGTCGCTGTGGACAAGCGGGTTCGCGAGGCCGGTCTGAGGCCGACACGCCAGCGCATCGCACTGGCCGATCTGCTTTTCGCCAAGGGCGACCGCCATCTTTCGGCCGAGGAACTGCACGAGGAGGCGCTTGCCGCCGGCGTGCCGGTGTCCCTGGCCACCGTCTACAATGCTCTGCACCAGTTTACCCAGGCAGGTCTTCTGCGCATCCTTGCCGTCGAGGGATCGAAGACTTATTTCGACACCAACACATCCGATCACCATCATTTCTATATCGAGGGCGAAAACAGGATCTTCGATATCGACAGCGGCCCGGTGACGGTTTCCAACCTGCCGGAACCGCCGGAAGGCATGGAGATCGCCAATGTCGATATCGTGGTGAGACTGCGTCCGAAACGCTGCGACTGACCGGCGCCTTATGAATTCCTGGATTTGACGCTCCGGCTTTGAATGGGTCGCCGTCGCGGTGGCGGCTTTTGTCTTCTATGCGATCGCTGGTGTTCCTGGTGGTTGTTTGGGATATGGCTTGAAGCTGTCGAGCAGTTTCCAGGATACCCATCTCGGCCGCATCGGCCGCTAAACCATCCCCGAACCGAAGATCAGCGAAACAAGTGCCGGATCCGGTGCTTGCCGTGCTGGCCCGACCTGCGGTCCAGAAACGTCAGTTCTTGACCTTTTCGCCGGGATAGGCACCCCAGACGAGCGACTGCGCGAGCCAGCCGGTATGACCGTCGAAGGTCATTTCGCACCACTGGCCATCGCAGGACTTGATCGTGCCCATCACCCCCGGTTCGAGGATCGCGATGACGCCAGCATCTTTTGCCGGGTCGTCTAGGAGGTTGACGCGAGCGTCCTTGCCGCGCTGCCAGGGGGCGACGATCGCCGTGCGGCGGCCCGAAAGCAGCGACTGATTGATCCAGCCTTCCGAGCCGTCGGCATCGCGCACACGGCGCCACGTATCGAACTCCTGGATGATCTCCATCGGCAGGCCTGGCTTCATATACATCCAGTCGACGGAATAATTGACGCCCGGCCCAACGCGCGAGTTGACGCGGCCGGATTTCAGGCTGACGAAGCGCGGCAGCGGCAAGCCGCTTGGTCCGAGCGTGACGCTCTGGGCGGGTGCCGCGGCACTTTGCGCCATCACCAGTGGGCTATGGATGAGAGCGCCGAGGAATGCTGCACTGAGGGTCAGGCGGAGCGACGCGAAACCAGACACTTTCGTTCCTTTCGGCGCCGGCCCATCGGCCTTCGCCCCTTTTTCTTTGTCTTCGGCGGAACCGCTTGTTACATGAATGACCGGTACCGCGATCGGCTCTCAGTTTCGCCGTTCTTGGTTAAAGAGGTCTCAACGAGATCGGGTTCGAGGAAACAATGGCAGGCAAAAAGAAGCCCCTCGTCATCATCACGCGCAAATTGCCCGACCCGGTCGAGACCCGCATGCGCGAGTTGTTCGACGCCCGCTTGAATGTCGAGGACAGGCCGATGACGCAGCCGGAATTGGTGGCGGCGGTCAAGGAGGCCGACGTGCTGGTGCCGACCGTGACCGACAATATCGATGCGGCGCTGATTGCCCAGGCTGGCGACAACCTCAAGCTGATCGCCAATTTTGGCAATGGCGTCGACAAGATCGATGTTGCGGCAGCGGCCAAGAAAGGCATCACCGTCACCAACACGCCGAACGTGTTGACCGAAGATACGGCCGACATGACCATGGCGCTAATGCTGGCCGTGCCGCGGCGGCTGGCCGAAGGCGCCAACGTGCTGACCGGCGACAAGAAATGGGCGGGCTGGTCGCCGACTTGGATGCTCGGCCGGCGCATCTGGGGCAAACGGCTCGGCATTGTCGGCATGGGTCGCATCGGCACCGCCGTCGCCAGGCGCGCCAAGGCCTTTGGCCTCTCGATCCACTACCACAACCGCCACCGCGTGCTTCCGGCAATCGAGGACGAGTTGGAAGCGACATATTGGGAAAGCCTCGACCAGATGCTCGCCCGCATGGACATTATCTCCGTCAATTGCCCATCGACACCGGCAACCTTCCACCTGCTTTCGGCGCGGCGGCTGGCGCTTCTGCAACCGTCAGCTTACATAGTCAACACCGCGCGCGGCGATATCATCGATGAGGAATCGCTGGTCAAGCTCATCCATGACGGCAAGATCGCCGGCGCCGGCCTCGACGTCTACGAGCACGAGCCGGCGCTGAACAGCAAGCTGCTGAAACTTGCCCACAAAGGCAAGGTCGTGCTGTTGCCGCATATGGGCTCGGCGACCCTCGAAGGCCGTATCGACATGGGCGAGAAGGTAATCATCAACATCCGCGCCTTCTTCGACGGTCATCGCCCGCCCGACCGCGTGCTGCCATTGAGGGCGTGACCTGCCGTCACACCGGCACCGGTCTTGCCGCGGCAACCGCGTGTTCGTCGTTGGATAGCGTTGGCTTACCAAAGGGCCTTGCGCATGGTGATTGAGGTCGGTCGGTCGTAGCCCTTGTGCGCTGTCCGTTCGGTTTCACGAAAACCGAGGCGGGCAAAGGCTGCGTGATTTCCGGTCAGCTCGATCCGGGTCTGGAGCTCGATGGCGGTCCTGTTATGGCCGCGGGCGAGATCTTCGACGGCCTGCAGCAGCTGTTTTCCAATGCCTTGTCCCTGAAGAACCGGCTCGACCGCGAGCTTTCCAATATAGAGGTCGTCTGCGCGCTTCAGGACGAAGACGCAACCGACGATCTCGTTTTCCTTCAGGGCCAGGAATGCTGTCTCCTCCAGCGCTCTAGCCCTGAGATTTTCAACGGTAAGTCGATGCGCCGAGGACGGCGGGTCAATGACGCCGTCCATGAAGGCGAAGGCGCGCAGGACAAGGGCCAAGAGCTCGGCCCAACGGTCGAAATCGGCCGCAAGCTGCACAATGGAGACCTCGGCAGGCTGGCTCACGGGCTGGTTCGCTTGTAGCGGATCGTATCGAAGCGTGCGGCCAGCGCATCGTAGAGCAGCAGTCGCCCGACCAGCGGCTCGCCAATCCCGGTGATCAGCTTGATCGCTTCCATTGCTTGCAGCGTGCCGATGACCCCGGTCAGCGCGCCGACAATGCCGGCCACCGCGCAGGACGGCACCAGTCCCGGCGGCGGTGCTTCGGGAAAAAGATCGCGGTAGCTTGGGTTCAACTTGCCGTCCGGGCCGGTCTCGAAAGGCTTCAGTACGGTGACCGAGCCGTCGAAGCGGCCAACGGCGGCGTGCACGAGCGGCCGGCTTTCGGCGGCGCAGGCGTCGGCCACTGCGTAGCGTGTTTCGAAATTGTCGGAGCCGTCAACGACGATGTCATAACGGGCGATGAGGGCAGGGGCGGTGTCTGCGGTCAGCCTGAAATTGTGCTCTTCCACCACGACGTTTGGATTGATGCGGCTGATCGCAGCCTTGGCACTGTCGGTCTTTGCCATGCCGACCATGTCCGTGCCGTGGATCACTTGTCGTTGCAAGTTGGAAAGGGAGACACTGTCGTCATCGACGATACCGAGCGTGCCAACGCCCGCAGCGGCGAGATATTCGAGCACCGGCGCACCCAATCCGCCGGCGCCGATGACCAGCACCCGCGCCCGCTTTAGCCGCTGCTGGCCGGCGCCGCCGATTTCGGGCAGCACTATGTGGCGGGCGTAGCGTTCGAGCTCTTCGTCGGTAAGGGCGGCTGCGATCATCCCCGGACCTTATAACGGAGGAAAAAACTTGTCAGGCATCAATACGTGCCACTCAGCAATGCGCCATGGCCGAAGGTCAAATGGTCGGCCTGACCTTACCGTGATCTACGGTCAGGAACTGCGCTCGTCCCTTGAGGCTGTCAAACAACGCGGCATCGGTCCCGGTCATGAAGGCCTGGCAGTTCAGTTCCTCCAGGATCGAGAACAAGGCCGCCCGTCGACCGCCGTCGAGATGGGCGGCAATCTCGTCGAGCAGCAGGATCGGCGTCATGCCCGATATTTCGCCGGTTAGCCGCGCATGCGATAAGACGATGCCGACCAGCAGCGCCTTCTGCTCGCCGGTCGAACAGAGCTCGGCTGGCATCGCTTTGGGCCGGTGGCGCACCACGAGGTCGGTACGGTGCGGGCCGTCGAGCGTGCGCCCGGCGGTGCGGTCGCGGTCGCGCCCCTGGGCAAGGGCGTGACGGAACCGTTCCTCGACGTCGACGGCCGGTAAAATACCGATTTCGCCTTCCAGTTCGCCCGAGATGCCGATGTCGGCTTGCGGAAACGGTCCGTCGCCGGGCAGCCGGTCGATCATGGCGGCGAGCAGGCGCACCAGTTCGGCACGCGCCGCGGCAATTGCCACGCCGGTCTCGGCCATTTGCATCTCGATCGCATCGAACCACGCACTGTCGCGCGAACCGTCGGCAAGCAGCCTGTTGCGGCCGCGCATTGCCTTTTCGTAGTCAAGCGCGCGCTGCCCGTGGCCGGGATCGATCGCAAGCACCAGCCGGTCGAGGAAGCGCCGACGATCGGCCGCCGGCCCGGGGAACAGGCCGTCCATAGCCGGTGTCAACCAGACCACGCGCAGCCATTCCAGCATGTCTTCGGCTGAGCGTGCCGCCGCGCCGTTGATCCGCACTCGCCGGCCGCCTTCGCCGTCGCTGCCCGCTATTCCGGTACCGATCTCGACCTGGCCTTCCGGCCCGTCAAGCCGGGCATGCAGAGCAAAGCCACCGTCGCCGCCTTCGCGCGCCACCTCGACATAGGGTGCGCGGCGCAAGCCGCGGCCAGGCGTGAGCAGCGAGATCGCTTCAAGCAGATTGGTTTTTCCGGCGCCATTGTCGCCGGAGAAAACCACGGCGCCGGGATCAAGGTCGATTGCCAACGCCGCATAGTTGCGGAAATTCGTAAGTGTGAGCTTACTTATGTAGGTCTGCTGCGGTTTTGCAGATTTGGTCACGGCAGCAAGATGGCCCGTTCGGGCCCTACACCCGCATCGGCATCAGCACGTAGAGCGCGGTCTCGTCGGCCATATCGTGGATCAGCGTCGGGGAACCGGCATCCGCCAGCATGAACTTCGCCTCCGTGCCGGTCAGTTGCGCGGCAACGTCGAGCAGGTATTTGGCGTTGAAGCCGATCTCGATCGGATCAGACGAATAGTCGGCCGCCAGTTCCTCGGTGGCACTGCCCGAATCCGGGTTGTTGACCGCAAGCGTGACCTGTCCTTCGGCGATCGAAAGCTTCACCGCCCGGCCGCGTTCGGACGAAATGGTCGAAACGCGATCGACGGCAGCGGCGAAACTCTGGCGATCGATAATCAGCTTCTTGTCGTTGCCGGTCGGAATGACGCGCTGGTAGTCCGGGAAAGTGCCGTCGATCAGCTTGGAGGTCAAGATAACGCTGCCGATGGTGAAACGAATCTTGGTGTCGGACAACTCGGTGGTGACTGCAACATCGGGATCGTCGACCAGCTTTTGCAACTCGCTGACCGTCTTTCGCGGGATGATGACGCCAGGCATGCCCTCAGAGCCTGCCGGCGCATCGATCTCGGCGCGCGCCAGCCGGTGGCCGTCGGTCGCGACAGAGCGCAGTTTCAGCTTGCCGCCGGCCTCGTGCGTGTGCAGATAAATGCCGTTCAGATAATAGCGCGTCTCCTCGGTCGAGATGGCGAACTGGGTCTTTTCGATGAGGCCCTTTAGTCCGACGGAATCGAGCCGGAAAATATGCGAGAACGACCCGGCTGAAAGTTCGGGAAAGTCGGACTGCGGCAGGCACTGCAGGCGGAAGCTCGAGCGCCCCGACGTCACCGTCATGGCGTTGCCGTCTTCGTCGGTCTTCAGCGCCACCTCCGCGCCGTCGGCAAGCTTGCGCACGATGTCGTAGAGCAGATGCGCCGGGACCGTTGTCGCCCCGCCGCGCTCGACCTTTGCCGGCGTCGCTTCGGTCACCTCCAGGTCGAGGTCGGTCGCCTTCATTTCAAGGCTGGCCCCCTCGGCGCTGAGCAGCACGTTCGACAGGATCGGAATGGTGTTGCGCCGCTCGACCACGCGGTGAACATGGTTGAGAGACTTCAGGAGCTTTGACCGTTCCAGGATAACACGCATGACGAAACAGGCTCGCTTGAATGAATGAACGGGTCTCCGGCAAGCGGTGCCCCGCGAAAGGTCTGAACAGGCTCAGAATCTGCGTAAACTGACAGGAAAAACCCGGCAAACGCAAGCCCGCGCCACCGGTTCGGACCGGCTGCGCGGGCTTTCTAGGCATAAAAAGGCCGAAGTCCGCGAGCCGGCGTTTTTCGGGCCATCAGGCCTGGTCGTTGATCAGCCTTCTCAGCAATTCGAGTTCCTGCGCCAGTGTGTTGTCGGCACCGGAAAGATCCTCGATCTTGCGCACCGCATGCAGCACGGTCGTATGGTCGCGGCCGCCGAAACGCCGCCCGATCTCCGGCAGCGAGCGCGGCGTCAACACCTTCGACAGATACATAGCGACCTGCCGCGGCTTGACGATGGTGCGTGTGCGCCGGTTGGACAGCAGTTCGGTCTTCGACACGTTGTAGTGGCGCGCGACGATGCGCTGGATGTCCTCGATACGCACCCGCTTCGGTTCGCCCGAACGATAGATGTGGCCAAGGATCTCATCGATGCGGTCGATGGTGATCTGCGGTTCGAAGGATTGGCGAAACAAAAGCTGGTTGAAGGCGCCTTCGAGCTCGCGCCCGCTGCCGGTCACCGTGCGGGCGACGTGGTTGAGTATCTCTTCGGAAATATCCAGCGACGCATCGTCGAGCTTGGCGGTGGCAAGCCTGAGCTTGAGCATACCAATACGCATGGCGAAATCCGGGGCCGACATTTCCAGCGCGACGCCGCCGTTGAGGCGCGAGCGGACGCGTGGCTCCAGCGACTCCAATTCGGACGGCGGCCGGTCGGCAGCGACCACCACCTGCTTGGCGCTGTCGAGCAGCATGTTGATCAAATGGCAGAATTCGTGCTGGATCGACTTGCCCTGCAGGAACTGCATGTCGTCGATGATGAGGAGGTCGATATCGCGCAGCTGTTCTTTCAACGTCAGTGCGTTGTTGTCGCGGATCGCGGTGGCGAACCGCCACATGAAATACTCAGCCGTCAGATAGACGACCCGCGATTTCGGATTCTGCTTCAGCGATTCTGCGGCGATCGCCTGCAACAGATGCGTCTTGCCCAGTCCGACCGTTGCGTGAAGAAAGAGCGGATTAAAACGCACCGCGCTCGACTGCGATTCCGCGACCGCCTTGGCGGCGGCAAAAGCCACTCGGTTCGATGGTCCTTCGATGAAGGAGGTGAAAGTGTAGCGTGGATCGAGTGGCGAACCGAGAACATTGTGCCGGAACTCGGTTTCTGCCGGCATCCCCGGGCGGGGTGCCGGGACCCGTTCGACCCTGCTGGGGCTCGCCGTGCCCGCAGAGAGCGCGGTTTGCGTCTGCCTGGTCATCTTGCGCGCCGGCGCCACTTCTGGCTCAACGCTGTTGCGGCCCTGTCGTGTGGCGGTGCGAACCACGATCTCGATCTTGAGGATCTCCGGATCCTCGTGCTTCCACAATTCGGTGATGAGATCGAGATAGTGGCCGTTGATCCATGAACGCAGGAATGCGGTTGGCACTGAGATGCGGACAATGCCCTTAGAGGATTCAGCGACCTTCATGCGCCCGAACCAGCTCGAATAGACCTCGGTTCCCAGACGCGCCTTCAACTGGGCCTTGACCCGATCGAACTTCTGTTCAGCTTCATTGGAAGCCGCCATGTCGTTCCTTCCGACTAACGTTCCAGGAAATGGGAGGTCGCCTGTAAGCTCCCTTTCGATGCCGCCGCTCTGCATGATCGAGTTCCTTGTCTCTTGTACCTGTTTTCCGCCGGGGATGCGCCTCCTGCATCCATGTTTCCGGCGACCGTGTCTTCGCTGCGACACCATCGCCGCCGCCGGCTGATGAATCGCCTCGTTGTCGGTCCGGCGCCGAAGAGCCGATCCGCTTTGGTCATGTCAGGGCAACAAAATGCCGTCCGGCGAACAACCGCCGGCGCACCGTCGACCTGCCATGTACAATTACGCCAGTCCCCTACCGTATCGAAAAGACAAACCAACCCCGTCCGCGGAGTTGAAGCCGCGCTGTAAACTCTGCCAATTTGAGCTGGCCGGTTTCAGGCTGGTCAAGGGCCAAGGGCCCATCCCTTCGATGGACAGACATTACCGAAATCGCTGTGGATAGGGCAAGGCCACCCCTAACGGATTTTTAAGGAATCTGACTAGCAAGGGACGTTTCGAACGCCATGCTGCAATAGTTGATTTTGACAAAGCCATTGTGATTCAAACCCTTTTCCGGCGAATATGAAAAAGGCCACACAACGCGAAATTTTCTGAAATAATTCACTTGACAGCCAATTGTCGCCTATCAGCCGCAGCTGATGTGAACAAGCTGTGGATCACCATCGGTAAGCTTCTGAAAGGAAACGGTAATCCGTGACGCTCGGAAATTTTCGTATTGGCGGTTTCGGAGGCTCCGAATATGAGCAGGCATGTATATGCCGGCAAAGCATTTCGAACTTTGAAATGCTCGCGGAGCGCCATTTTGCGGGCTTTCTTTTAAGTACTTGCCGGCAAACGAAAAAACCCGGCGCGATTGGCCGGGTTTGAAGTAGCGCAGTTCAAGAATGGATATATCAGGCTGACAGCACCTTGACCCGTTGGGCCAACCGCGACACCTTGCGCGATGCCGTGTTCTTGTGCACCACGCCCTTGGTCGCGGCGCGCATCAGTTCCGGCTCGGCCACCTTGAAGGCAGCCTGTGCGGCCGCCTTGTCGCCAGCCGCGAGCGCCTCTTCGACCTGGCGGATGTAGGTTCGGACGCGGGAGCGGCGGTTCTTGTTGATCGCTGCGCGACGGGCGATCTTGCGCGTTGCCTTTTTGGCCGAGGAGGTATTGGCCATGGTGCCTCTCTTCTGATCTGGTGGGCGCTTGCGGGATACCGCGGGGCGCAAAAAACAAACGGGCAGCCACAGGGCCGCCTCGGTTGTTGCGGCTTATAGTTCAGCTTTTCCGGCACGTCAACGCTGCAGTGTTTTCTTTTTGACCGGTGCCTCGTCATCTCATCGGTTCGTGAAATTCGGCTTCCGCTTGCCGGTGAAGGCCGCCATGCCTTCCTTCTGGTCATCCAGCGCAAACAGCGAATGAAACAGCCGGCGCTCGAACCGTAGACCCTCGGTGAGCGTCGTCTCATAGGCGCGGTTGACGGCCTCCTTCGCCATCATCACCGACGGTAAGGAAAAATCGGCGATCTTCGCTGCTGCCTTAAGCGCTTCCTCGATCAACTCGCCGGCTGGCACGACGCGCGAGACAAGGCCGGAACGCTCGGCCTCGGCTGCGTCCATCATTCGCCCCGTCAGGCACATATCCATCGCCTTCGACTTGCCGACAAAGCGGGTCAGGCGCTGCGATCCGCCCATGCCGGGCATGACGCCCAGCGTGATCTCGGGTTGGCCAAACTTGGCGGTGTCGGCGGCGATGATGAAGTCGCACATCATCGCCAGTTCGCAGCCGCCCCCCAGCGCATAGCCCGCCACCGCCGCGATGATCGGCTTTCGTGCCCGCGTAAATTCTTCCCAGCCGACGAAGAAATCCTGCACATAAGCATCCACGTAGGAGATCGACTGCATTTCCTTGATATCGGCACCTGCCGCGAAAGCCTTCTCCGAACCAGTGATGACCATGGCGCCAATGTCGGCATTGGCGCCCATGCTGTTCACCGAGGCGACCAGTTCCGCCAGCACTTGTGAATTCAGCGCGTTGAGCGCCTGCGGCCGGTTCAGCGTAATCAGCCCGACCTTGCCGCGGGTTTCGACGATGATGGTTTCATAGCCCATGCTTTGCTCCTCCTCGCTTCTGGTTTAAGCCTGACAGGCCCGGCAGTGGAAAGTCGAACGACCGCTTTGCACGATACGCTCGATGTGGCCGCCACAACCAGGCTTGGAGCAGGCTTCGCCCTCGCGATCGTAAACCGCGAAGGAATGCTGGAAGTAGCCCAGCGATCCATCGGTCTGCATATAGTCGCGCAACGACGAGCCGCCGGCGGCGATCGCATCGGTGACGACCGAGCGGATAGCTTCGGCCAGGCGTTCGCTCTGCTCTTTGGCTTTCTTGCCGGCTCTCGCGAGGGTGCCCGCTTCGCGCAGCGGCGACAGGCCGGCCCGCCAAAGCGCTTCCGAGACGTAGATATTGCCTAGCCCGGCAATTAGCCTCTGGTCCAGAAGTGCCGCTTTCAGCGGTGACTTGCGACCTTTCAGCAACGAAGCGAGCAGCGTGCCGTCCAGTGCGTTGCCTGTAGGCTCGACGCCTAATCCGGCCAGCATCGGATGCATGTCGGGCTCGCCTTCCGAAAACAGCATGAACCCGAAGCGGCGCGGGTCGTTGAAGATCACGCGAGAGCGGACGCCGGCAGGGGATGCGATGTCGAAGACGACGTGATCGTGAGCAGTGTTTTTCGAACGTTCGTGGTGGAACGCGCCGGGCGTTGCGCTCTCGTCGGCCGTTTCGATGCGAAACGAACCCGACATGCCGAGATGGCAGATCAGAACCGGGCCGTTGTCCATGTGCATTGTCAGATATTTGGCACGGCGGCCGAGCGCCGCAATCGTCTTGCCGGTCAGCCGCTCCGAAAATTTCGCGGGGAACGGAAACCGCAAATCCGGCCGGCGTGCCTCGACACCGACAATGCGGGCACCTTCAAGGGCCGGCTGCAGACCGCGCCTGACCGTCTCCACCTCCGGCAGCTCAGGCATGGCCGCCTATCATCGCATGGAAGGAGGTGCCGTAAGGGCCGCGCGCCAGCCCGAGATGTTCGGCCACGGTTTCGCCGATGTCGGCAAATGTCATCCTCAGTCCGATGTCTGCGCCTTTGAAACCCGGCTGTGTCCCGATAACCGGAATCCGCTCGCGCGTGTGGTCGGTGCCGCGCCACGTCGGATCGTTGCCGTGATCGGCGGTCAAAATGAGCAGATCGCCTGACCTCAGCCGTGCGAATGCCTCGGGCAGGCGCCGGTCGAAAGCTTCGAGTGCGGCGGCATACCCCGCAACGTCGCGCCGATGCCCGAACTCGGTGTCGAAATCGACAAAGTTCGCGAAGACGAGGTCGCCGTCGCGGGCGTCTTCCATGGCGCCAAGCGCTTTGTCGAACATCGCCATGTTGCCGGCAGCCTTGCGGACTTCCGAGATGCCCCGATGGGCGAAAATGTCGCCGATCTTGCCGACCGCGATAACCCGGCTGCCGCGCGCCGTCAGCCGGTCGAGCAGCGTCGGTTCCGGCGGCGGTACGGCATAGTCGCGACGATTATGCGTTCGCTCGAACGTGGCGGCGGTTTCACCGATGAACGGCCGTGCTATGACGCGGCCGATATTAAGCGGATCGACGAGCCTGCGCACCACCTTGCAGAACTCGTAAAGCCGTTCCAGGCCGAAATGAACCTCATGCACGGCGATCTGCAGGACGGAGTCGATCGAGGTGTAGCAGATCGGCTTGTCGGTACGGATATGGTCTTCGCCGAACCGTTCGATGATTTCGGTGCCCGGAGCATGGCAATTGCCGAGGATGCCAGGCACCTTCCCTTCACGCACCATTGCTTCGGTCAACTCGGCCGGAAAGGCCGGAATCGTGTCCGGGAAGTAACCCCAGTCGAAACGGACCGGCAGGCCGGCTATTTCCCAATGGCCCGATGGCGTGTCCTTGCCGCTCGAAACCTCTTGGGCCGCGCCGTGAAAGGCGGCGGCAAGCGGCGCACTGCCGGCATTCTCGAACCTGAAACCCGTCGCCGTTGCCGCGGCCTGGCCGAGGCCGAGCGAGAGCATGTTTGGTACAAGAAGGGGCCCGTCACGCAGGCCTTCGCGATCGGCGCGGCCTTCCGCGCAGGCCCGCGCGATGTGTGCGAACGTGTTGGAGCCGGTGTCGCCATAGCGTTCGGCATCGGCCGCGCCGCCGATGCCGAAGGAGTCGAGGACAAAAAGGAAGGCGCGTGCCATCGAAAGGTTCATCATTGCCTGTGTTGGCTCAGACATAGGGTTCCGCGTCGCCATTGGCAATTCGGAAACCCAAACAGCACGGTTGGCATGCTGGTCCCGGAGAGACGAATCGCGGCATGGTCGATCTGCGGATGGAAATGCGCGGCGCGGAGCTCGCATGAGGCTTGCCCTGACAGCATTCGCCGCCGTACTGGCTTTGCTGCTAGATGCGTCTTGCGCAAACCTGGCGCGCGCCGATTGGCGCTATGTTATCGGAACGTTCCGTATCGGTATCGTCGCCGAACCGTTGCCGGTCCGAGGGACTATGTGCTGGCTGCAGCCATCGTGCGTCTAGTCTCGGCCCGCGGTTGCAACCAATAGCAAAAGACCGGTTAGCGGGCTTCAGGCGTCAGCAATCACTGCACGGAATGGTCGGGCTCCTGCGCGGCCGCAGATAATAAGTTTCCGCCATCGATATCGAATTGAAGACCGAGCTCAACCCGAACCGGCTTTGGCCGTCCGCCGACCAGGTGATGATTGGCTTGTAGGCGAGATCGCTCTCGACCCGAATGAGGAAAGTGCCTTTGATCTTGAGCGCGCTCGGGACCGTTGTGGTGGAATCCTTGACCGCGTCGAGGCTAGAGACGCCATCCACCAGTTTGCGCGACCACACGACCAGGACTTTCGGCGTCGTCTCGTTCGTCACCTGTATCGCCGTGATAATGATCTTCGGTTTCGAGCGGTTGTAGGGCTGGAGCGTGGAACTGCCGATCGCCATGATGGCATCGACATCGGCCGCCTTGATGGTCTGCTGCTGTGTGACGAGGTCCGCTACCATGCTGCCGATGCGGCTGACCTTCTTGCTGGTCTCGATGGCTTGCGAGGCCTCCATTGTCATAAAGTACATGATCAACAGGACAGGCACGATGAGGGCAAACTCGACGGCCGCAATACCGCGGCGGTCCGAGCAAAGCCGGACTGCTCTTGTACAAATCCCTGCGATGCCCAACTGTGCCCCCGCACGAATCATGGCTTTGCCCTTTTCAAGCGACTAGGTGGCTCAGTTGTCGAACGGCTCGTTCTGCCAAGTGATCGAGGCAAAATGCAGCGTTTTGCCGTCCTTCAGGTTGGCCATCGATTTGGCCATAAAGTCGGTCATCACCGGCCATTTGTAAAAAACCCGCAGCATGTTTCTCGACTCCGCCAGGCCAGGTGCGACGGTGAAGGTCTGTGTGCTCGTGCCCTTGGTCAGCACGACGTCGCCATCCTGGATCTTGAAACCGGCCAGCGCCGCATCGGCGAAGGTCGGATACTCGCGCAAATCCACCAGCAGTCCGGGACAGGTCTTGGCGACCATGATCTCCAGCTTGGCGCAGATCTTGTCCCGCAGCTTGGTCCCGGACACATCGGCCGGTCTTAGCTGGCCGGTACGCAACTGACGCGCGATGTCGTCTGTGGCGTTTGCCATCACTTCCTGTGCGGCAAAAGAAATGCAGCTCTCCAGTATGGCGAATACAAGAAGTGCGAAAGGAATTGCAAGCATGGCGAATTCGATCGCCGTGCTTCCGCGGCGGTCGCCTAAAAACCGTCTTGGAGAACCTGCTCGTCCAGCCTTGCTCATGTCCTCTGCCCGCCGATGCCGCTTCTGTATCGGTCCCACCCTTAGTCGGAACCGATTGAAGTCCGGTTGGAATGACCGTTAAATTCAACGGGAAGGCCTTAACCCGGCCATAACCGAAGCACGTTCTCGCCAAAGACGGAGACGTCGGCTAGCTAATGCCCGGCGCTCATCTCGGCTTCAGAGGCCTTTTCGGCATCGCTCTTATACGAGCTTTCGCAATATGGCGCGCAGGACATCGTCTGCACTTCGGCGCGTCGATAGATGCGGACCGACGCCGCCGCCTGCCGCACGACGGTTATTTGCTCATCGACGATCGGGTTGCCCTCCTGATCGAGGACGACAAGATTGGTGACGCCAAATCCCTTGCCGGTCAGTACGATCGTCGATGCGTCCTGCACGGAGGCGTCGGCGATCGCCGGATTGCCGACGACAATCGTATCGGCGGCGCGCGACAATTTGATGATCTTTGCCTGGTTCATCGTCACCTCGATGCCGACGCCGGCCTTGGCTGGAAAGGCGAAAGCCGCTGCGGCACAAAGCACGGCAACTGGAAATGATGATCTCGGCCCGGCCATTGAGGCGCCCCCTGGCAAACTGTTCAACGGAACATGAACGAGATTGGTGAACCAACCGTTAAGCGGCTGGAGTTCACAGGAACCGGCATTGGGCCTAGCCGGCACGGCTGGAACGTCTTTGCCGAATTGCGCCTTTTGCGCCTTTTGTCGGCCCGGGGTCCTAGCGGCGGGGATTTTAGTTCTGGGTTAACCACGCAATGCCATCGAAGCGGGAAAGGAATCGGTAAGCCTGTTTATTAAGCCGATTGAAACAGCTTCTCCTTAGATTCGCAGTATCCGATCAGCCACCAAGAGAAGTTGACGGAAGTGCTGTAACAATTGGAGTAGGAGCTCAAATGTCTAACCTCATCGCACGTTTTGTGAAGGACGAATCCGGCGCGACCGCTATCGAATACGGTCTGATCGCCGCTCTCATCGCGCTCGCCATCATGGTCGGCGCCACCTCGCTCGGCACCGCGCTGAACGCCAAGTTTGACAAGATTGCCACCAAGGTCAACGCTTCGTAAGCAACAACATTCCGTTGCTTCCCAATAAGGGCCGCCGCACTGGCGGCCCTTATTTAGTCCTACGCATGATTTTGAACTTTAGACCTCATCAATCGTTAATCGAACATACCTAGGCTGGGACCGGGTACAGTTTGACCACAGGCGCCACGCCCATGCTTGAAGCCGTGATCTTCGTCGTCTTTCCATTCTGCATGCTTTTTGCCGCGATCTCCGACATGCTGTCGATGACGATCGCCAATCGCGTGCCTGTGCTGCTCGTCGTTGTCTTTGCCTTGGTTGCGCCCTTGACCGGCATGGACTGGGCCACTTATGGCGGGCACTTCGCCGCCGGCGGCCTGGTTCTTGTAGTGACATTCGGCCTGTTCGCGCTTGGCGGCATGGGCGGCGGTGACGCCAAGCTCTTGGCCGCCACTGCCGTATGGATGGGACTGAACATCCATCTCGTCGAGTATCTCGTCACCTCGACGTTCATCGGCGGTCTGCTGACCCTTGCCATCATCGCCTATCGAAAATCGCTGCTTGCCGCCGTCACAAGCCACAATCGGTTCCTGCGCCATTTCGCCGATGAGGCGACCGGCGTTCCGTACGGCATTGCGCTTGGCATTGGCGGTCTGCTCACCTATTCCGACTCACCGTTGATGGCCTGGGCGCTTACCAGGCTGGCGGGCTGAATTTCGCTTTCCGCCGTTGGCGCCGAGCAGGCGAATTGGCCCCGTTTTCCTTCGGGCCAGAGTTGTCGCTCTAATTTATGTAAACCTTAAATTAATCACGATCGTAAGTATAACATTAACCTTGTTTTGACGATTGCCGCTGCAAAGTCCGGCTTGGCTAGTGGTTTGCCAAGGCGAGGTTCGGACAGATGCCAGCATCCCGATTAATTATTCTAGGCGTGGCGATAGCCGCGGCCGGTGGTGCAGGCTATGTCGCGAAGAACATGGTTGTGGCTCCGCCGCCTCCGGTTGTCGATTCCGGTCCTCAGGCGCCGGCGATCGCGCTGCAGGATGTGCTTGTTCTTTCCGGCGACGTTCCGATGGGCAGTCCGCTTGAAAACAACATTTCCTGGGAGTCATGGCCGTCCGCCGGCATCAACGCAAATTTCATCACCCGCGCTGCCGAGCCTGAAGCGCTGGACAAGCTGAAGGGCGCCGTCGCCCGCGTGGCGCTCTATGCCGGCGAGCCGCTGCGCCGCTCGAAGCTGATCGGTGAAGGGCAAAGCTTCATGTCGTCGATCCTGCCCTCCGGCATGCGGGCTGTCGCCACAAGCATTTCGGCCGACACCTCGGCCGGTGGCTTCATTCTTCCAAACGATTTCGTCGACGTCATCATGACCCGTAGAACCGATGCCGCCAATGGCGGTGGTCCGGGCTTCACGACCGAAACTATCCTCAAAAACATTCGTGTCCTGGCGATCGACCAGACCATCCAGGAGGATGAGGAAGGCAAGAAGACCAGAGTCGGCCAGACCGCCACCCTGGAGCTGACGCCGCAGCAGTCCGAGATCATCACCGTCGCACAGCAGATGGCGGATCGCCTGACACTGGCGCTGCGCTCGATCAAGGACAGCCAGGACAAGAATGTGGGCGAGGCCGACTACCTGGTTTCCGGCAATGGCCGGCGCGGCACCGTGCGGTTGATCAAGTCGGGCGAAGTTTCCGAGGTGGGGGCAAGGAAATGAGGCTAAAAACCAAACTGCCGCTCACCCTGGCTGCGGCGATCGGCCTGTTTCTCGTTGGAACGAATGCATATGGCATCCTCGATGCCAGTGCGGCGGGCAATGCTAGGGTCACGGCTTCGACCGCCACCCAGCGGGTCAAACTCGGACTCAATAAATCGGTGGTCATCGACCTGCCGAGCGATGCCTATGATATTCTCGTCGCCAACCCCGCTGTAGCCGACGCAGTGACCCGCACTGCCCGCCGCATCTATCTGTTCGGAAAGGCGGTCGGCGAGACCAACATCTTCGTCTTTGGCCCGAATGGCGAGCAGATCGTCAGCCTTGACCTAGCGGTCGAACGCGATGTTGCCGGGCTGGAGGACTATATCAAGCGCTTCATCCCGTCATCGGAGGTCAAGGTCGAGTTGCTGAACGACAACGTCGTTCTGACCGGAACCGTCGACACTCCTCTTGACGCCAAGCGCGCGGCTGATCTGGCAAACATCTTCGTGTCCGGCGGCGAGGCTACCACGGGTCAATATTCGCAGACCGCTGCCGGCGGTTCGGCCGAAGCCGGCGTCGCCATCGACAACCCGGATGCCGAGCGCCGCGTCAGCCAGATCATCAACCTGCTGCAGATTATCGGCGACGACCAGGTGACGCTGAAGGTGACGGTTGCCGAGGTCAGCCGCACGGTGATGAAGCAGCTCGGCGTCAACATGGTCGGCAACGGCAGCAGCAACGGCATCAGTTGGAGCGCTCTCACCACGCCTGCATACGGATTGGGAAAGCCACTGTCGCAATATTCGGGGGCGGCGATCGGCAGCTCAACTCTTCAAGCGTACATAAACGCCATGGAGCAAAGCGGTGTCATGAAGACGCTGGCCGAGCCGACTCTCACCGCCGTTTCCGGCGAGAAGGCGACCTTCAAGGTCGGCGGCGAATTCAATATCATCACCGGCCGAACAAGCAACGTTTCAAACGACAATCAAACTGGCCAGATTACCTACGAGCACGAACGCCTTGAATATGGAATTGGGCTCGAATTCCAGCCGGTCGTGCTCTCGGCGGGCCGCATCAGCCTTAAAGTGAGGACGTCGGTTTCGGAACCTACGACCGAAGGCGCCGCAGTCCTGGAAGGAGCCGGCGACTTACCCGGCACCACTTTGCTGTCGATCCGCAAACGCCTGGCCGACACCACGGTGGAATTGCCCTCCGGCGGTTCCATGATGATCGCGGGCCTTGTCCGCGACGACATCAGGCAGGCGGTTGCCGGGCTGCCCGGCCTGACCAAAATACCGGTGCTAGGCACGCTGTTCCGCAGCAGGGATTTCGTCCGCAACGAGACCGAACTCGTCATCATCATCACGCCCTATCTGGTGAAGCCGGTGGCGCGCAACGATCTTGCCAAGCCGGATGACAATTTCAACGCAGCCAGCGATGGCGCCGGCATGTTCCTTGGCCGCGTCAACCGCGTCTACGGCACCATGCAGACCGACAAGCCCAACGGCCGCTATCACGGCGTTGTCGGCTTTATCTACAAGTAAGCGGGGAAGTCGACATGTCTCAGGCAGTATCGAAGGCAAGGGCGGTCACCGCGATACAGTCCGTTCATTCGCGGATCTGGCGGCCGGCCGTTCCGATCATAGCGATCGCGGTAGCGGCATCACTGGCCGGCTGCGCCAATCGCGACAGCGTCACGGTCGGTGCCATACCGGACGACTATCGCACCACCCATCCTATCGTCATCGCCGAGAAGGTCCAGAAGATCGACCTTCCGGTCGGCGCCGGCGACCGTGGCATGACCAGATCCCAGCGTGACACGCTCCTGGGCTTTCTCAACGGATACGACAGGAGCGCGGCTCCGGTGCTGACGATCGAGATTCCGAGCGGCTCAGCTAACGAAATCGCAGCGGCCGCGGCCGGCCGCGATTTCGCCAGGCTCGCCATAGCCAGCGGCATCAGCCGGAAGCGGATCGCCATGCGGTCCTATCAGTCTGTTTCAGCCGAAGCGTCCGCACCGGTCCGCGTTGCCTATGTCTCGGTGAAGGCTCAGACGGATAAATGCGGGCGCTGGCCCGAAGACCTGCTGCAGACTTCGGAAAACAAGCACTATGCCGATTTCGGCTGTTCGTATCAGAACAACCTGGCTGCCCAGATGGCCAATCCGTCCGATCTGATCGGGCCACGCAAACCGTCGCCGATCGACGCGGAAAATCGCGGCGCGGTGATCGACGTCTATCGTGACAGGGGTATTTCGGACGAATTCCTCGGCAATTCGGAAGTCGATTATTAACGAGTGTTGAGGCTCAACAAACTCTAAGCCGCGCAAGTCACGGAAAGTGATGACAATGAGCAATCTTGCCTATGACACAGAGGTACCGGGCGGCGAAACCTCGGAGCAGGATATTGCCGCGATGCAGGCGTTGCGGCCGATCCCGCGCATTTCGATCCAGGCATTTTGCGAGACCGAAGGCGTAGCCAATCCGGTCGAGCGCGCCGGCGAGGATCGCCGCATGGCCAAGGCCCATCTGAAGGTGCATATGGGGGGCATCCCCACCGCTATCGAATTCTATCAGTCGGCGCCGACACCGAACCTGATCCTGCTTGAATCCCGCAGCGAGCCGAAGCTGTTGCTTGAACAACTCGCCCAGCTCTCCGAGCATTGTGACCCGACCTCCAAGGTGGTGGTTGTCGGCCACTACAACGATGTCGGCCTGTATCGCGAACTCATTCGTTCGGGCATCTCCGAATATGTCATCGCGCCCGTATCGATGGCCGACATCGTCAGCGTGGTGTCTTCGATCTTCGTTGATCCGGAAGCTGAGCCGATCGGCCGCTCGATTGCGTTCATCGGCGCCAAGGGCGGCGTCGGCTCCTCGACCATAGCCCATAATGTGGCCTGGGCCATGTCGTCCCTTTTCAAATCCGAAGTGGTTGTCGCCGATCTCGACCTCGCCTTCGGAACGGCCAATATCAACTTCGACCAGGACCCGGCCCAAGGCATTGCCGAGGCGGTCTTCTCGCCGGAACGCGTCGACGAGGTCTATCTCGACCGACTGCTCGCCCAATGCGCCGAGCACCTGTCGCTGCTTGCGGCCCCTTCGACCCTGGAGCGGGTCTACGATTTCGATCCCGACGCTTTCACCCAGCTTATCGACATAGCCCAGCGTAGCGCGCCGCTCCTCGTGCTCGATGTTCCCCACTTGTGGGCGGGCTGGACCAAGAACACGCTGGTCAAGGCCGATGAGATCGTCATCACGGCGACGCCCGAACTGGCCAATCTGCGCAACACGAAGAACCTGGTCGACATGCTGAAGCGGCTTCGTCCGAACGATCCTGCGCCAAAGCTTGTGATCAACCAGGCCGGTGTGCCGAAGCGTCCCGAGATTACGCCGTCCGACTTCTCCGAATCCCTCGGCCTTTCGCCGATGTCAGTCATCCCGTTCGAGCCGCTTTTGTTCGGAAATGCTGCCAATAACGGACGTATGCTTGGTGAAATGGATGCCAAGAGTCCGGTCGTCGCCACGATCAACGAGATCGCCCATGTGCTGACAGGGCGCAGCGAAATCAAGGTGAAGAAAAAGGCTGGCCTCGGCAACCTGATAGGCAAGCTTTCGCGCAACAAGAAGTGATGCCTCAGCGGTGGAATTGGTAAGCGATCATGTTTGGTAAAAGAGGCAGCGATGACGGCAACCGGACCATCCCGGAATTCCGTCAGCCCGCACCCGCAGCTGCTGCGCCGGCTGCCGCGAACCCCATGGAAGCGGCTATAGCTGCCAGACCCGCGACGCTGCCGCCGTCCGGCGCGCCTGCAGCGCAGGTTCGCCGTGCAGTCGAGCCGCCGCCATTGGCGCCGGAGCCGAAAACTATCCAGCGCCAAAAGAGCGAAACCTACTACGACACCAAAAGCCAGGTCTTCGCCGCACTGATCGACACGATCGACCTGTCGCAGCTGGCCAAGCTCGATCCCGAAAGCGCGCGCGAGGAAATCCGCGACATCGTCAACGACATCATCGCGATCAAGAATTTCGCGATGTCCATCGCCGAGCAGGAAGAGCTTCTCGAGGACATCTGCAACGACGTTTTGGGCTACGGGCCGCTGGAGCCACTGCTTGCGCGCGACGATATTGCCGACATCATGGTCAACGGCTCCAAGAACGTCTACATCGAAGTCAACGGCAAGGTCGAGCAGACCGGCATCCGGTTCCGTGATAACCAGCAGCTCCTCAACATCTGCCAGCGTATCGTCAGCCAGGTCGGCCGCCGCGTCGATGAATCAAGCCCGATCTGCGATGCGCGTCTTCCTGATGGCTCGCGTGTCAACGTCATCGCACCGCCCTTGGCTATTGACGGCACCGCACTTACCATCCGCAAGTTCAAGAAGGACAAGCTGACGCTCGATCAGTTGGTCAAGTTCGGCTCGATTTCGCCGCAAGGGGCCGAGATTCTCAAGATCATCGGCCGTGTCCGTTGCAACATCGTCATCTCGGGCGGTACCGGCTCGGGCAAGACGACGCTGCTCAATTGCCTGACCAACTATATCGACCGCGAGGAACGCGTCATCACCTGCGAGGACTCGGCTGAGCTGCAATTGCAGCAGCCGCATGTGGTGCGTCTCGAAACCCGCCCGCCCAACCTCGAAGGCGAGGGCGAAGTGACCATGCGCGACCTGGTCAAGAACTGTCTGCGCATGCGGCCCGAACGCATTATCGTCGGCGAAGTGCGCGGACCCGAAGTGTTCGACCTGCTGCAGGCGATGAACACTGGCCATGACGGCTCGATGGGCACGATCCATTCGAACAGCCCGCGCGAATGCCTCAACCGTATAGAGTCGATGATCGCCATGGGCGGCTACACGCTGCCGCAAAAAACCGTGCGCGAAATCATCGTCGGCTCCGTCGACGTGATCATACAGGCTGCACGCCTGCGCGACGGATCGCGGCGCATCACCCACATCACCGAGGTGATCGGCATGGAGGGCGACGTCATCATCACCCAGGACATCGTTCTCTATAACATCAAGGGCGAGGACGCGAACGGCAGGTTGCTGGGCGAGCACGTGTCGACCGGCATCGGCCGTCCGCATTTCTGGGAGCGTGCCCGCTATTACGGCGAGGAGCAGCGCCTCGCCGTTGCGCTCGAGGCAATGGAGAAGCGCGCTGACTGATCCGTCCGGAACCGTGGGGGCCAGGATCGATGTTCGGAATTGACGGCACCGTATTGGCATTCGTCGTGCTCGCCGGCTTCAGCGCCGGCGCTGTGGCCTATGCTTTCCTGTTCAACCGGATCAGCACCGAGAAGCAGGTCGGTAAGCGGCTTGAATCGATCAAGACCGCCGAGACGGATCGTTCCGTCGTCAAGGCTTCGCGCGATCGCGTCGCGGAAGCGGCCAAGCGTCGCAAGTCCGTCCAGGATTCGCTGAAGGATCTCGATCAAAAGCAAAAGTCCAATCAGAGCCTGGTCAAAAAACCACCGCTGAAGATCCAAATCCGTCAGGCCGGCATGAAGATCTCGCTTGAGCGCTTTTATGTCTACTCGGCGGCCTGCGGCGTCGTCTTGACGGCTCTTATATATTTCATCGGCGCACCGCTGCTGGTCTTGCCGGCTGCGCTGCTGGTCGGCGTCTTGGGTCTGCCACGCTGGTTCGTCTCGTTTCGCCGCGGGCGGCGCGTCAAGGCGTTCCTCAACGAATTTCCGAACGCGCTCGATATCATTGTGCGTGCGGTAAAATCCGGCCTGCCGCTGAACGATGCCGTGCGCCTGATCGCCAACGAATCCCCGGAGCCGGTCAAGACCGAGTTCCGCCGCATCGTCGATTCGCAGCAAATGGGTTTGTCGATCCCCGACGCGGCCATGCGCATGCCAGAAACGATGCCGTGCACCGAGGCGAGCTTCTTCGGCATCGTCATCCAGATCCAGTCTCAGGCCGGGGGCAATCTTTCCGAAGCGCTGGGCAATCTTTCGCGCGTGCTTCGCGATCGCAAGAAAATGAAAGCCAAGGTCCAGGCGTTGTCCATGGAAGCCAAGGCATCCGCCGTGATTATCGGCGCGTTGCCTTTCGTCGTCGCCTGTCTCGTCTATTTGACGAGCCCGAACTACATCATGCCCCTATTCACCACCAGCACCGGCAATCTGATCCTCGGTTGTTCCGGCGTGTGGATGTCGATAGGCGTCCTGGTAATGCGCAAGATGATGAATTTCGAAGTCTAGGACTCGCGTATGACCGATCACGTCGTCAGAACTCTCACCGATCCGTCCCTGCTGATCGCACTGCTGGTCGGAATAGCGGTGTTTGCGACCGTCTTCACGCTGCTGCCCGCCTTTGGCGGGAACCAGCTCAAGGCGCGCATGAAATCCGTGGCGCTGGAGCGCGATGAGCTGCGCGCCAAGCAGCGGGCGCGGCTGGCAATCGAAGCCGACCGCCGCCGCAAGGGCCTGCGCGAAGAACAGTCGGTCGGCATGCGCAATATTGTCGATCGCCTGGATCTCAGGCGTGCGCTGGCGGATGAAGGTACCTTGCAGAAATTGAAAGTGGCGGGTTTTCGCGGGCAAAATCCGCTGACGCGCTTCCTTTTCTTCCGTCTCGTCCTGCCCTTCATCGGCTTTGCATTGGCGGCGATGTATCTGTTCGTGCTCGGCGGATTGCCCGAGCAGCCGTTTTTCGTGAAGCTGTTCGTGTGCATCGTGGTTGCCTATGCGGGGTTCTACGCGCCGGTGCTCTACGTCAACAACCGCGCTACCAAGCGCAAGCAGTCGATTCAGATGGCGTGGCCGGACGCGCTCGACCTGATGCTGATATGCGTCGAGTCCGGCATGTCGGTGGAAGCGGCGCTTCGCAAGGTCGCCGATGAGATCGGCGCGCAATCTGTGGCATTGGCGGAAGAATTCATCCTGACCAACGCCGAGCTTTCCTATCTGCAGGAGCGCAAGCAAGCCTACGAGAACCTTGCAAGCCGAACTGGCCTGGAATCCGTCAGGTCGGTGTCCCAGGCGCTGGTTCAGGCCGAGCGCTACGGCACGCCCGTGGCGCATGCGTTGCGGGTGCTTGCCAGTGAGAGCCGCGACATGCGCATGAATGCCGCCGAGAAGAAGGCGGCCGCGCTGCCGCCGAAGCTCACCGTGCCGATGATCCTGTTCTTCCTGCCGGTACTGTTCGCCATCATTCTTGGTCCCGCCGGCATCCAGGTGAGCCAGCGCGGCATCTTCGGCGACCAGCCGAAATCCAGCAGCGAGTAGCACCAGCGGCGTTGCCAGAAACGCTGATACGATTCAGCCACGCTGCCGGTGCAGCGCGGCTCTTTGCGTTAGACATGTTGCGGAATTCGCGCGCCGGTTCGGCGGTCGAAGCGGTCAGTTGGTGGCAGGCTTTGCCTTGTCCTGGTCCTTGAGCTGGCTCCAGGCATTCTGCTGCGCCAGCATCTGGCGAAGGTAAGCGACGTTAGCCTGCGCCTGATCCGGCGACAGCTCTTGCGAGGCGATCTTCTCGGCCTCGTCGAAACGGCCTTGCAGACCGACGACCAGCGCCAGGTTCTGGCGAACGCGGCTATCTGCATTCGGCTGCTGGGCGGCCGAGCGCATATAGGTTTCGGCCGTGCGCAAATCGCCTTCCAGCACGTACGACATGCCGAGATTGGAAAGGATCGACGGTTCGTTCGGCCTGAGGTCAAGCGCCTTGCGATAGCCTTGGCGCGCCTCATCCTTCTGGCCCAGCTGGTCGAGAATAGCAGCTTCCGCCGACACCAGTTTCCAATCAGGATATTCAGGGGTCTGCGCGCGGCGCACGGCATCGAGAGCCGGTTCGAACTGTCCGTTGGCGGCAAGTGCCTTGCCATAGGCGGCGAGCACGTCGCGGTCCTTCGGCAAGGCGATCGCCAGCTTGCGCATCACCGCAAGCGATTGGTCTGCGTCGCCGTCCATCTGCAGCGCCGCGGCATAATTTGTGGCGATGCGCTTGTCGCTGGGGTTTTTCGCATAGGACTGGCCGAGCGCCATCGTAGCGTTGTGCAGTTCGCCCGCCGACATTGTTTCCAGCGGCCTGCCGCTTGGACGAGAAATCGAACCAGTCGTCAATTTGCTGGTTCCGCAGCCAGCGACGCCTGCGGCAAGCGCCATCATCAACGCCGTGCTGATCAGCCTGTTTGCGCTGGCGTTCATCCTGCGGTTGGTCAGCATCGGCACCAAGGCTCCGTTCATCGCGTGACCATTTGCGTGGTCATCTTCCCTCCCGCAGAAATATTCTGTTAACCCTAACGGAGAGTTAAGAAACGCCGACTCGGAAAACCCGGAGACCAGCGAATGCCTGTCGAACTCGTCGAGAAAGAATTGAGCAATGCGCTGCCGGTCCATCTGGTGGCGAAGGATGCTCTGGCGGCAGCGGGCCTTGCGCCATCCTCGGTCGCCTGGGCCAAGGCCAACGGCTTCTCCGGCGAAGCTGGCAGGACGCTGATCGTGCCTGGCGACAACGGCGCGATTGCCGGAGCCCTGTTCGGCACCGGTGATGACGAGGGCGCACTGGCCGTCGGCGCACTGGCGAGAGCCTTGCCCGCGGGCGACTGGCGTTTTGCGTCGGCACCCGCCAAGCCGGAGCTTACGGCACTCGCCGTGGCGCTCGGCGGCTATGTCTTCACCCGCTACGGCAAGAAGCCAGGCAAGAGCCTTCGCTTCGCGCTGCCGGCAGGCACCGACGCTGCCCGCATCCGCCGCATCGCCAATGGCATTTTCCTGGCGCGCGATCTGGTCAACACGCCGACCAGCGATATGGGCCCCGGCCAGCTGGAAAAAGCCGCCCGGACCTTGGCCGCGACGCACAAGGCCGAAATATCGGTGACCAAAGGCGACGATCTTCTTACCGCCAACTTTCCGATGATCCACGCCGTCGGTCGGGCATCTGCCGACGCGCCGCGCCTGATCGACATGATTTGGGGGCCGAACAATGCCCCCAGGATAACGCTGGTCGGCAAGGGCGTCTGCTTCGATACAGGCGGTCTCGACATCAAGCCGTCCTCGGGCATGCTTTTGATGAAGAAGGACATGGGCGGCGCTGCCAACGTGCTGGGCCTCGCTTCCATGATTATGGCCACCGGGCTGAAGGTCCGGCTACGCGTGCTCATCCCGGCTGTCGAGAATTCGATAGCCGGCAACGCCTTCCGGCCAGGCGACGTGCTGGTGAGCCGCAAGGGCATCACCGTCGAAATCGGCAACACCGACGCCGAAGGACGGCTGGTACTCGCCGATGCCTTGGCCTTGGCCGATGACGAAGAGCCGCAGATGCTGGTCGATATGGCGACGCTGACAGGCGCTGCCCGTGTTGCGCTCGGTCCCGACCTGCCGCCGTTCTACACCGGTGACGAGGCGCTTGCATCCGAGCTGGCGGACGCCTCCGTTGCGGTCGAGGATCCGTTATGGCGCATGCCGTTGTGGAAGCCCTATGACGCCAAGCTGGCGTCGAAGGTGGCCGACATCAACAATGTCACGTCAGACGGTTTCGCCGGCTCGATCACCGCGGCGCTTTTCCTGAAGCGCTTCGTGGAAAAGACCGCCGGCTGGGCGCATGTCGGCATCTACGCCTGGAACCCGTCCGACCGCCCGCACGGTCTTGCCGGTGGCGAAGCGCAAGGCATCCGGGCGCTGGAGCAGGCCATTTCGAACCGCTACGGTTGATTCTCGGGCATAGCCGACGAAGGTATTGACTGAAACGGAACCGAAACAATTTTCAGTCATGCTGGACGGATGTCGATTATCATGCGTCCAAGCCAGGCCTTGCGACTATGGCAACAGGTGGTGTTATCCGAGGTGCGTGACGACGCGCCCGATCTCACCATGCGCCAGACGGCGATCCTGTTCACCATCTATCTCGATCCACCGCCACACACGGTGCGGGGGTTAGCCGCCCGCCTCAACGTCACCAAGCCGGTGATCACCCGTGCGCTCGATACGATGGGGGCGCTGAAACTGGTGTCGCGCCACCGCGACGAGCTCGACAAGCGCAACGTGCTGGTCAGGCGCACAGTAGAAGGCGCGCTCTTTGTCGAGCGCTTTGGCGATGTTATCATTGCCAGAGCCCAAGAGTTGCCCATTTGAACGAGTTGCCGATTTGACCGCCAGGGATGCCCGCCTCCATGCCTTCCGCTCCGATCTCGCCGACGCCAGGCTGAAAGGCGAGGTTTCCGCCGACCGTTTCGTCGCCGGCCGGCCGGCTCGCATATCAGCCTCCGTCGCTGACATCCGCAGGGCGCCGCGGCCGGACGCCGGCGTCGATACCCAGCTTCTGTTCGGCGAAGACGTCCTCGTCTTCGAGGACGTTGGGGGCTGGGCCTGGATACAGGCCGAGCGCGACGGCTACGTCGGCTATGTCGCCGACACTGTGCTGGGCGGTCGGGATCATGCGGCCACGCATGTTGTCTCGGTGCCGCGCACTTTCCTGTATCCGGGACCGGATTTGCGGTTCCCGGTGAGCGGGGAGCTCTCGATGGGGTCATTGGTGGCGGTGACGGGCTCAGCGGAAACGCGCGGCACGCATTATGCTCTGCTGCCGTCCGGCCAGGCGGTCATCTCGGGTCATCTCAGGCCTGTCGCCGAGTTTGCCCCCGACTACGTCGCGGTCGCCGAGTCGTTTCTCGGCACGCCCTACCTGTGGGGTGGCGTCTCCGGATTCGGCATCGATTGTTCCGGTCTCGTGCAACTTGCAATGCACATGGCTGGCAGGCAAGTGCTGCGCGACACCGACATGCAGGCGACGACCGTCGGCGAACCGCTCGATCCCGGGCCGGATTTTGCCGGGTTGCGGCGCGGCGACCTGGTCTTCTGGAAAGGCCACGTCGCGATCATGACGGATCCGGAGACCATGATCCACGCCAACGGCCACACCATGCTGGTGTCGCGCGAAGGAATGAGGGAGGCGGTCGCCCGTATCGGTTATCTCTATGGCGGCCCGACCGGGTTTCGCCGGCCATAACGCGAATCGATCACCTTTTGTTCTGATTCTGCTTGGCGATTGCGCGTCGCCGCGCTACCTCTGGCACGTGACAGAGCAGCCGCGCCTTGCCCAACAGAATGCCGCCGTCGTCCTGCCCGAGCCATTCGTCAAATGGTTTGCGGAAAAGGGCTGGTCGCCGCGCGCTCACCAGATCGATTTGCTGGCCAAAGCCCAGGACGGGCAGTCGGTATTGCTGATCGCCCCGACCGGCGCCGGCAAGACGCTGGCCGGGTTCTTGCCATCGCTGACCGAACTGGCCGGCCGACCGAGGATAAGGCCGGGGCAGGCGCATCGAGGCATCCATACACTCTACATCTCGCCGCTGAAGGCGCTGGCCGTCGACATCGAGCGCAATCTCGGCAAACCCGTCGCAGAAATCGGGCTGCCGGTCACCGTCGAGACGCGCACCGGTGACACGCCCGCACACAAGCGCCAGCGGCAGAAGCTGGCGCCGCCCGACATTCTCCTGACCACGCCCGAGCAATTGGCCCTGCTGATTGCCGCGCCCGATGCCAGGCGCTTCTTCGAGGACCTGCGCTATGTCGTGCTCGACGAATTGCATTCGCTGGTGACCTCGAAGCGCGGGCATCTCCTGTCGCTCGGGCTGGCCCGGCTGCGCTCGTTTGTGCCGGCCCTCCAGACGATAGGCCTGTCGGCGACGGTCGCCGAGCCCGACGAATTGCGGCGGTGGCTGGTCAGCCAGAATCCACCAGGGCCGATGGCCGACCTGATCGTCGTCACCGGCGGCGCCAAGCCCGACATCTCCATTCTCGATTCGGAGGAGCGCGTGCCGTGGGCGGGACATTCGGCCCGCTATGCAACGCCGGAGATCTACAACGAGATCAAGCGCCACAAGACAACCCTGCTGTTCGTCAACACACGCAGCCAGGCGGAGCTGCTGTTCCAGGAGTTGTGGCGGGTCAACGAGGACACCTTGCCGATCGCGCTGCATCACGGTTCGCTCGATGTCGCCCAGCGCCGGCGCGTCGAAAAGGCGATGGGCGAGAATGCCTTGCGTGCGATCGTCGCCACCTCGACGCTCGACCTCGGCATCGACTGGGGCGATGTCGACCTGGTCGTCCATGTCGGCGCGCCGAAAGGTGCCAGCCGGCTGGCGCAGCGCATCGGCCGCGCCAACCACCGTATGGACGAGCCGTCCAAGGCGATCCTGATTCCGGCCAACCGCTTCGAGGTGCTGGAATGCAGGGCGGCGCTCGATGCCAATTATCTCGGTGCCCAGGATACGCCGCCGCTGGTCAATGGCGGGCTCGACGTGCTGGCGCAGCACGTGCTGGGCTGTGCCTGCGGTGCGCCGTTCCATGCCGATGCGCTGTTTGGGGAAGTGCGGACGGCAGCACCCTACGCCAATCTCGATCGGCCGACATTCGATCGCGTCATCGATTTCGTCGCCACTGGCGGCTATGCGCTGAAGAACTACGAGCGCTATGCCCGCATCCGGTTGAACAAGGACGGGCTGTGGCGGGTCTCAAATCCTCGCGTCGCCCAGCAATACCGGCTCAATGTCGGCACCATCATCGAAGTGCCGGCGCTCAACGTCCGCTACGTCCAGGCCGGCAGCAGAGGCGCGGCTTCGCGTGGCGGCCGGGTTCTGGGCAAGATCGAGGAGGCGTTCCTCGAAACGCTGACGCATGGCGACACCTTCATGTTCGCCGGCAAGGTGCTGCGCTTCGAAGGTATCCGCGAGAATGAGTGCTTTGTCTCGAATGCACCCGGCAGCGACGCCAAGGTCCCGTATTACGGCGGTGGCAAATTCCCGCTTTCGACGTACCTGGCCGAACAGGTCCGCGCCATGCTGGACGATCCGCAGCGCTGGAAGAAGCTGCCGGAGCAGGTCGCCGACTGGCTTCGTTTCCAGGCCGACAAGTCGGTGCTGCCGAAACGCGACGATCTGCTGATCGAGACTTTTCCGCGCGGCAACCGCTACTATCTGGTGGCCTATCCGTTCGAGGGCAGGCTGGCGCACCAGACGCTCGGCATGCTGCTCACCCGCCGCCTCGACAGGGCGGGAGCCAAGCCGCTCGGCTTCGTCGCCACAGACTATGCGCTTGCCATATGGTCGCTTGCCGATATGGGCCGGATGTTCAGGGCGAAGAAACCGTCGCTGGCAGCGCTCTTCGATGAGGACATGCTGGGCGACGACCTCGAAGCTTGGCTCGCCGGCAGTTGGTTGTTGAAGCGCACCTTTCGCAATTGCGCGCTGATCTCGGGATTAATCGAGAAACGCCACCCGGGCCAAGAGAAGAGCGGCCGCCAGGTGACCGTGTCGACGGATCTCATCTACGACGTGCTGCGCAGCCATGAGCCTGACCATATCCTGCTGCAGGCGACGCGTGCCGACGCCGCGACCGGTCTGCTGGATGTCAGCAGACTTGCCGAGATGCTCTCGCGCGTCCAGGGCCGAATCATGCATAAGAACCTCGAGCAGATATCGCCGCTCGCCGTGCCGATCATGCTCGAGATCGGCAAAATGCCTGTGCACGGCGAGGCCGATGACACGCTGCTGATGGATGCAGCCACGCTGGTCGAGGAGGCCATGGGGACGAAATGACTGTCGCGCTGGCCATGGCTGCACCTCTGGCGGAGGTGGGTTCTGTCGATATCGCCGGCGAACGCGCGGTCTGCGACCGCCGCGGCGTGCTCTACTTTCCCGAATTCCGGCTTCTGGCCGTGTCCGACCTGCATCTGGAAAAAGGCTCCTCGCTGGCCAGGCGCGGCACGCTGGTTCCCCCTTACGACACCGGAGCCACGTTACTCCGCTTGCAAGCGGTAATCGCCGACTACCAACCTTCGATCGTCATCAGCCTGGGCGACAGTTTTCACGATGGCGGCGGCGCTGCGCGCATGCACGCAAGCTTTCGCGAAAGGCTGGAAGGCCTGATGGTTGGGCGCGACTGGTTCTGGGTCACCGGCAATCATGATCCTGAAGCACCGGCCGACCTGCCCGGCGAGACCGTGCGCGAATTGGCCATCGGCTCTCTGCTCTTCCGGCACGAGCCTTCGGCGGTAAGGGTGGAGGGCGAGATATCAGGCCATCTGCATCCTTGCGCCCGCATCGTGCAGCAAGGCCGCTCGGTGCGGCGGCGCTGCTTTGCCGGCGATGGCGGCCGCATGATCATGCCGGCCTTCGGCGCCTATACCGGCTCGCTCAATCTGCTTGATCGCGCCTATGCCGGGCTGTTCCGCCGTGAAACGCTGATGGCCTACATGCTTGGCACCGAACGCATCTTCGCGATTTCCCACGCGATGCTCAGGCCGGGCTGAACCTACCTGCCGTAGTACAAAGTGACGGTGTGCTTGGCCTCGGCGAAGAACAGCCAGCGCTCGACCAGCATGCCGGCGAGTTGGGCGATCGCGGCGAGCATCGACGAAACCGCCGCATAGGGCCACGGCAGGGCGAACGCCGCCACCAACAGCAACGCAGGCAAAGCAAAGGCCAGCACCTGCGTGATCTGGCGTAGCCGCACGCTGTGCTTGCGCGCGATGCGGAAGCCCATCTCCTTGAGCAAGTAGTTTTCCTCGGTATGCGGCCATTCCATCGACCGCACCGTGCCGCCGGCCAGACCCGTCGCCGTGTTGGCTGTGGTCGGGATTTCCAGCCGGTCGTTGTACCGCCAGGTCGCCAGCTTCCAGCCCCAGCCGAGCACGGTCAGCAATAGGGCAGCCGCGAGAAGCGTATTCGAGCCGACGGCAAAACCCTGCAGCAGCGCATTGAGCAGCACGCAGCCGGTCATTGCCGAAAAGATCAGATAGCCGGGCAGGGTGAAGCGGCTGTGCCATTGGGCGATAGGCTTCAACGACGCGTAGATCATGCCGGTGGTGCAGACGGTTGCGACCGCGCCGATGGCAGCGAGCAGCCCGGCGACAGCCACCCAGCCGCTCGTACGGCCGAGGACCACCCAGCCAATACCGAACAGTCCCGCCGGCATGAAGGTCGCAACCGACGCAACGCCTTCGCGTGACAGCCAGGAGCTTCGCCATTGCGAGAAGGCACGCCAGGCGCGTTCGGGACGGCCGAGATGGCCGGCCGACGACAGCAGGCCTGCCGAGATCAGGCCAAGCGCCAGCCCCATGCCGGTGAGGCCAAGCCAGAAATCGGGCGGGATAAAGCCCTGTCCGGCGAGCACGCCAAGTAGTGCGAGCAGGCCGTAACCGGCGCCCGTGGCGGTGGTGAAAAAGACGACGGAGAATGCTGGATGCATGAGACGCGGGTTAGTTCGAAAGCATGCGGTCGACCCAGCCGAGGAAGCCGCCTTCGGCCCGCACCGCTTCAAGCGCCGGCGCCGGCACCGATGCGGCGCGGGTGGTGTGGGCACGTGGCGGCAGATATTTGTTGGTCGGCTTATAGCCCATTTCCGGCATCAGATCGACACCGCCGCGCTCGGCCACCAGTTGCGAGATAGCCGATGCCGGATCGCCCAGATCGCCGAAATGCCGCGCGCTGGTCGGGCAAGCAGCGACGCAGGCCGGAACGCGATCTTCTTCCGCCAGATTGTTGTTGTAGATACGGTCGACGCACAGCGTGCATTTCTTCATCACGCCGACATCGGTGTCGAACTCGCGCGCGCCATAGGGGCAGGCCCAGCTGCACAATTTGCAGCCAATGCACTTGTCCTCGTCGACCAGCACAATGCCGTCCGAGGCCCGTTTGTAGGAGGCGCCGGTCGGACATACGGTGACACAGGCCGGTGTCTCGCAATGCAGACAGGAGCGCGGGAAATTGACCGTGCGCCCACCCATCTCAGTCATGTGCTCATAGCTGTGCACGCGGTTGAACCAGACCCCGTCGGCGTCGCCGCCATACGGATCGATGTCGGTCAGCGGCGCCATGTGGCCGCCGGTGTTCCATTCCTTGCAGGCGGTGACGCAGGCCTGACAGCCGACACAGGTGTCGAGATCGATGACCAGGCCGAGCTTCTTGTCGGTTTGGGCGGGAAGGCAGGTCATGGTCTGGCAGCTTCTCTTTCCCGGCGGAACTCTGCGCCGAAAGTGAGCTTGTCAGGCGAGGGTTCGAAATGCGGCGGCTGCCGGAACCGCTCGAACTGCGGCTCGGTGAAGCCGCCTTCCTCGGCCGCGCATTTGACGATGCGCACGCGCAGGTCGAACCACGCCGCCTGGCCGGTCACCGGATCGGAATTCGAATAGCGTTTGCCGCTGGCATCGGCGGAGGTCTGGTCGCCGATGATGTGGTTGAGCAGGAAGCCGCGATTGGATTCGGCCGCGCCATCCTTGAGCCCCCAGCTGCCGCGACGCTTGCCGATCGCATTCCACGTCCACACCGTATCGGCGTTGACGCCGTCGACCAGCTTGATCTGTCCTTTGACCTTGCCGTTGATGCTCTCGATCCACACCCAGTCGTTATCGACAAGCCCGAGGCTGGCGGCGGTCCGGTAATGCACGAACAGCCGGTTCTGGCTGGTGATCTGCCTTAGCCAGGCATTCTGCGAGCCCCAGGAATGATACATGTGCATTGGCCGCTGCGTCAGCGCGTGCAGCGGATAGGCTTGGCTGTCAACCGCAGTCTCTTCGAAGGGCGCATACCAGAACGGCAGCGGATCCATATAGGTCTCGATGCGGCTACGCTCGGCTTCCGGCGGCAGCACCCGGCCATGGCCGCGCGCCGCCAGGCGGAAGCGCTGCATCGGCTCGGAATAGAGTTGGAACACGATCGGCTCGGCTTTCGGGATGAAGCCCATGCTCTCGGCGAAGTCGAGATAGGAGCGGTTTGCCATCTTGTAGTAGCGCTGATCGGCGGCGAAATCCTGGTGCCAGAAGCCGCCATTGTCGATGTAGCGCTGCAACTGGTCGGGATTGACGTCGCCCTTGCCGACCAGGGTCCCGTCCTTGCCGCGCCAGCCGGCGAGTGGACCGACACCTGGCGTACGCTCGTGATTGACGATGTAGTCGGCATAGTCGCGGTATTTGGCGGAGCCGTCGTCATCGACGAAACCGGGCAGACCGAGCCGCGCGCCGAGTTCGATCAGCACCGTCTGGAACGGCCTGACGTCGCGGTCCGGCTCGACGACGGGATGGCGGATGGCGTCGCCCGGACCGTCGGCGTGGCTGATCGGCCGGTCGAGCAGACTGATACAGTCATGACGCTCGAGATAGGTCGTGTCCGGCAGCACCAGATCGGCAAAGGGCACGGTCTCGGAATAATAAGCGTCGGAATAGATGATGAACGGGATCTTGTACTCGCCCGCCGCATCGATATCGGTCAGCATCGCCATCGTCTCGACCGTATTCATCGACGAGTTCCAGGCCATGTTGGACATGTACATGAACAGAGTGTCGATCTTGTAGGGATCGCCTGCCCAGGCGTTACGGATGACCGTGTGCATGAGCCCATGAGCGGCCAGCGGCGCGTCCCAGGAGTATGCCTTGTCGATACGAACAGGCCTGCTGCCTTCATCGATCAGCAGGTCCTCAGGTCCGCAGACGAAGCCGAGCGGCATGCCTTCGAGCGGTGTCATCGGCTTCACATTCTTGCCGGCGGGCTTTGGACCCGGCGGCGCGGACCGCGGATAAGGCGGTTTGAAGCGGAAGCCGCCCGGCACGTCCACCGTGCCGAGAAGCACCTGAAGCAGATGAATGGCGCGGCAAGTGTGAAACCCGTTCGAATGGGCCGAGATGCCGCGCATCGCATGCATCGACATCGGCCGACCCTTGATGGTCTTGTGCCGGCGGCCGGCCCAGTCCGTCCAGGCCACCGGCAGTTCGATTTGCTGTTCGAAGGCGACATGAGCGAGTTCTGCAGCAATGCGTCGGATCGTGTCGGCGGAGATGCCGCACCGGTCAGCGACGGCGTCGGGTGAATAGCACTCGTCCAGATAGCGGTCGGCGACGAGTTGGAAGACCGGCACGCAGCGGCGGCTGTCGACGAGAACGCTGCCGGTCAGTGCGGGCTTTGCGTCGGTATCGCCGGCGTCGACAGGCGTCTTCGCCACCCTGTCCCAAGCCAGCGGATTGCCGTCGCCGTCGCGCATGAACAGCCCGTCATCGGCGGCTCCAGGCTCCTGAATGACCAGGATGTGGGCGTTGGTGTAGCGCAAGAGGTAGTCGAGATCGACGCGCCCTGCCTTCAGCAATTCGTGGATGAGGGCGAACACAAACAGGCCGTCGGTGCCGGGCCGGATGCCGATCCAGTCGTCGGCAATCGCGTTGTAGCCGGTGCGGCAGGGATTGATTGAAACCACCTTGGCGCCGCGCGCCTTGAGCTTGCCGAGGCCGATCTTGATCGGATTGGAATCATGGTCTTCGGCAACCCCGAACAGCATGAAATACTTGGTGTTGTCCCAGTCGGGCTCGCCGAACTCCCAGAACGAGCCGCCAATCGTGTAGAGGCCGCCGGCTGCCATGTTCACCGAGCAGAAACCGCCATGGGCCGCGAAGTTCGGCGTGCCGAACTGGCTCGCCCACCAACCGGTCAGCGATTGCGACTGGTCGCGGCCGGTGAAGAAGGCGAGTTTCTTCGGATCGGTCTGGCGGATGTTCGAAAGCCGCTCTGTCGCGAGCGACAAAGCTTCCTCCCACTCGATCTCGCGGAACTCGCCCGAGCCGCGCAGTCCGGTGCGCAGCAATGGTTTCGTCAGCCGGGCCGGGCTGTAATGCTGCATGATGCCGGCGCTGCCTTTGCCGCACAGCACGCCGCGATTGACCGGATGATCCTTGTTGCCGTTGATGTAGCGGACCTTGCCATCTTTGATATGGACGTCGATGCCGCAGCGGCAGGCGCACATATAGCAGGTGGTCTTGGCGATGCTGTCGGAGACATCAGGCGAAGTATCGACGCCGTCGCGTTCAGCGGGCGCTCGCGTATCGGCAAGCGGCCGTTGTGATGGTGCCGAATTAGCTCCGCGCAGCAGGTTGTTGGTCATGATCCGGTGATGCTCTTGCGCCCCGCGAACTTGGCTCTCGTCTTCGGGCCTGGGCCGCGCATGTAATGCTCTTCCGGGCGATAGCGTTCACCCAAGAGCCGCCGCCGCAGGCTGCGGGTCCAGTGCGCAAACACGGATTTGAACCGCCCCACCAATTTTACCCTCGACTGCTCTGGCGCGACTTTTTTCCAATTTCGAGCCAAAATTTAGAACAAAGCGACCGATCCGTCTAACAACTTGCTCTTGTAATTCCAATCGGATTTGCTTCTTAGTGTCGGAATGACCCTGGACCAGTTGCGGATCTTCGTCGCCGTCGCCGAACGGGCGCACATGACCAAAGCGGCCGAGTTGCTGGGCATCTCACAGTCGGCCGCATCCGCCGCGATCCGCTCGCTCGAACAGCAGCATGGCGTCCAGTTGTTCAACCGCGTCGGCCGCAACATCGAGCTCGCCGAAACCGGACGCCGATTCTTGCCCGAGGCCAAGGCGGTCCTCGAGCGGGCTGCGGCCGCCCACAACGTGCTGGAGCATGTCTCGCAAACGATCACCGGCAGTCTCTCGATCGCTGCCAGCCAGACCATTGCCAGCTATTGGCTGCCGCGCCGGCTCGCCTCTTTCCACGAAGCCTATCCTGCCGTCAGGCTGAGCGTGAGCATTGGCAACACCAGGCAGGTCGAGACCAATGTACTTGATGGCGCAGCCGATTTTGGCCTGGTCGAGGGGCGCACCGAATCCGACATTTTGCGGCGTGCCAAGGTCGATATCGATCGCATGATGCTGGTCGTGGCGCGCTCGCACCCTGAGATCGCGGAAGTTTCGCCTGGACATCCCGATCTTGGCGGGCTTCGCTGGATCATTCGCGAAGGCGGTTCGGGCACGCGCGAGGCGCTGGAGGACCTTGCCCGACGCGACGGGATTTCGTTCGCGGACCTGCAGATATTCCTGGTATTGCCGAGTAATGAGGCTATTCGCCAGGCGGTCGAGGCCGGCGCCGGCGCCAGCATCATCTCGGAACTCGTCGCCGCCCGCGCGGTCGCCGAAGGTAGCCTGCGTTCTGTGCCGGTCGATCTGCCGAAGCGCGAATTTGCCATGATCACGCATCGCGACCGGCAGCCGAGCCTGGCCCAGATGGCGCTCAAGGCGCATCTTGGCGGCAAAGCTGAGAGACTCGCGCCGCTTTAAGCCGATCAGCCGAACTTCCGCTGCGCGTCGAGCGCCAGCCCAAGCCCGACCGAGCCGAACACATCGCCTTGGATTACCGACGCCTGCGGCACCAGCGCCAGGATCCGCTGCCTGGCCAGCGGGATCGCGGTCGATCCGCCGGTCAAGAACAACGCGGTGATGTCCGAGGCCTTCACCTGTGCGTCGCGGATGGTCTGCTCGACTGTAGCCGCAACACGCTCAATGTCTCTGGCTATGGTGGCTTCGAGACCCTTGCGCGTGATTTCTGCCGTGAACCTCACCTCTGGCAGCGCGACCTCGACATCGGCCGACGAACGGTCCGTCAGCTCGATCTTGGCCTTTTCGACCAGCGCCGCCAGCGCGTGGCCGTAACGATGCTCGACGATGTGGATGAAGCGGTCGACCAGGTCTGCGCGCTCCGCCTCATAGCGGATCTGGCGCAGATGCGTCATCGCCCTCGCGGTATAGACCAGGTTGATGCGCTGCCACGTCGCCAGGTCGATGAAGTAGCTCGCCGGCAGATTACGTTTGCCATCCTTGGTCAGTGAGAGATAGCCGAGCTGCGGCATCACATGGGCGATGCTCAACAGCCGGTCGAAGTCGGTGCCGCCGATGTGGATGCCGCGGCTGGCCAGGATGTCGTCTTTGCGGTCAAGCGAGCGGGCGCGCTCGGGCGAGACGCGCACGATTGAGAAGTCGGACGTGCCGCCGCCCATGTCGACGATCAGCGCTAGTTCCTCGCGCGTCACCTTTTGTTCGTAGTCGAGTGCCGCGGCAATCGGTTCGAACTGGAAGGCGATGTGCTTGAAGCCGTGGGCACGAGCGGCATTTTCGAGTTCGTGCTCCGCCTTCGCGTCAGCCTCGGCATCGTCGTCGACGAACTGCACGGGCCGTCCCAGCACGACGCTGTCGACCGCGTCATGGGCCTCTTCTTCCAGCTTCTTTTTCAGATGGCCGACGAACAGGCCGACAATCTCCATGAAGCCGATCGAACGCGCCTTGATGCGCGTCTTTTCGTGGGCGAGCGAGCTGCCGAGCACACTCTTCAACGAGCGCATCAGGCGGCCTTCGATACTGTCCGTATAGTTGGCAAGGGCGCGTCGCCCGAAATAGGTGCGGTTGTCCTCGAAATTGAAAAACACCGCACTGGGCAGCGTGACCTGGCCGTCTTCCAACGCCACCAGCCGCGGCTGCCCGTTCCTGACCACGCTGACAGTGGAATTCGAAGTGCCGAAGTCGATCCCGGCGAATGCTGGTCGCATCGTGCGTTCCTGTATTTCTGATTTGGGGAGCAGCAGCTCGTGTCCGGTCGGGCCGGGGGTCGCGGTCTAACCCATACCCTCGGAAAGGGAAACCACTTTTACGAGAGTTCAGTCTTTCCTGAAGACCAGTCTTCCGAGCCAGCCTGTCAGCATGGCCAACGATACGGCAAAGACACCGTAGAGGAACGAGTAGTCGTGGGCGACGCGGAAGATCGACTGTTCGAAACCGGACTTGCGGATTTCGAGCTGGGCGGAGCTTTCCTTGATGAACAGGCCGCTCTTGAACAGGAAGGCGCGGGCCTTATGGGTGCCGACCGGAACGTTTGGGGCGAGCCTGACGGTGGCGCGGAACAGGTTCTGCGACAGGAACTGCACACCGCCGACATTCTCGCTGTAGAGGCCGGTCGCCGACTTGCGTTCGCGCAGCGCGGCGGTGAACTCCTCGATTGTCGCCGGGCTGTCGCCGGCGTCGGCTGGCTGCAAATAGAGGTTCGAGGCGCCAAGCGACAGCTGCTTGTAGCTGTTCGGATCGGTGACGTCCTGCAGCGGCCGGGTCGTCGCCACCGAATAGGAGACAGGTACGTTTTTGAAGGTCTCCGACTCCAGATTGACCCAGACGCCGAGCACCCGGTCCTTGCGGCGCACGACGACCGGTCGGGCCGGGCCTTCCAGCACGACGATCACGTCGTAGCGCCCTTGCCGCGCGACAAGCGGATCCGCATTTTCCAACGAGCCGAAGATGGTCAGGTCGGCGCCGGAAAAGCCGGCGGTAATCGAGACATTGTCGGTCGAAAGGCCGATCTGGATATTTTCGGTCAGAGGCGCCTGCGCCTTCGCTGGTGGCGCAGCCGGCAGCAGCGACAGCAAGGCGGCGGCCGCGAGCGTCCTTAAGCCAGCCATCAGCTCAGGCCCACGCCGGACAGCGAATAGAGGTTGGGTGGCGTGACGAAGAGATCGATGGCAAGCCGGATGGCGACCGCCAGCACCAGCAGCGCCAGCAGCGCCCTGAGTTGCTCGCCTCGCAGCCGCTGACCGGCCTTGGCGCCATATTGCGCGCCGGCTACGCCGCCTGCCATCAACAGGAAAGCGAGCATGACGTCGACGGTCTGGTTGGTGGTGGCGTGGACCAGCGTGGTGTAGGCCGAGGTGAAGATGATCTGGAACAGCGAGGTGCCGATGACCACGTTGGTAGGCACCTTCAAAAGGTAGATCAGGGCCGGCACCATGATGAAGCCGCCGCCGACGCCCATGATCGACGACAGGAAGCCAATCGCCGCGCCCAGCCCAAGCACCGGAATGACGCTGACGAAGAGCTTTGAGGCCCTGAACCGCATCTTCAGCGGCAGGCGGTGGATCCAATTGTGCTGGCCGGATTTCTTCAACACCGGTGCGGCGCCGCTGCGAGTGGCGCGCAATGCATTGACACTCTCGACGAGCATCAGTCCGCCGACAGTGCCGAGCAGCAGGACGTAGAGCAGCGAGATAAACAGGTCGAGCTGGCCGAGCCGGCGCAGGAGCGCAAAGACATAGATACCACCGGTCGAGCCGACGATACCGCCGGCTAAAAGCACGCCGCCAAGCTTGAAGTCGAGCGTGCCGCGCTTCATGTGCGACAGGGCGCCGGAGAAGGAGGAGGCGATGACCTGGTTGGCGCCGGTGGCGACCGCGATTGCCGGCGGTATGTTGTAGAAGATCAGCAGCGGCGTAATGAGAAAGCCGCCGCCCACGCCGAACATGCCCGACAGGAAACCCACCGCCGCACCCATGGCCAGCAGCACGAAGATGTTGACGGAAATTTCCGCGATCGGGAGATAGATGCCCACCCGTCAGTCTCGATCAGTTTGCCTCCTGGCGAATGCAACCGTTGCGGGCATTTTGCGCCAAAAGGCTATTTCGTTCTTGCGCCGGCCGGGCGGTGAAGTCAAACTTCGCCGCGCCGCCGAAACAAAAAACAACTCAATCAGTTAACAGGCAAATCTGTGGCAAGGGCGTCGCGGAAACGACGCATCCGCCGTTATTTACGCGCGAGCAGCGCCTTGACCAGCTTTTCGTCGATCGCGCCGGTTGCCCTCATATCGTTGTCGGCCTGGAAGGCCATGATTGCGTTCTTGGTTTTCAGGCCCATCATGCCGTCGGGATTGCCGGCCTCGTAGCCGTTCTTGTTGAGAATGCGCTGGATGTTCTGGACCGCTTTCTTCATATCGATGCCGGCGGTCGTCTGCGGTGTGCCGTCCTGCCACGATTCAGGAATGTCGGCCGAATTGGCGGCTGGATCGAGCGGCTTGGCTTTCCACAGTTCAGCCGCGGCCCGCGCACGCTCCAACTGCTCGGGCCTCAGCGCCTTGGCGATCTCGTCGCGCTTGGCCGCTGCATCCTTGTCGCCGGTCTTGGCGACGAGCGCGAACCATTTATAGCTCTCCTCGAGATTCTGCTTCATGCCGACACCCTTCGCCGCGAGGATGCCGAGGTTGAACTGGCTGTCCTTGACGCCGAGATCCGCCGCCGCCTGGAACCAGCGTGCTGCCGATTCGTTGTCGGTCACGCCGTCCGCCGCCATCGCAAACAGCACGGCAAGATTGTGCATTGCGCTGGCATTGCCCTGCTCTGCGGCAAGCTGGTACCAGGTCTTCGCTTTCTTGATGTCGCGTGCGACGCCGATGCCCTTCTCGTAGAAGTTGCCGATGCGGTATTCTGCCGGTGCGAAACCGAGTTCGGCAGCTTTCTCATACCATTTGGCCGCCGCCGTCATGTCTTCCTTAACGCCGCGCGACTCGGCGTAACGCGAGCCGATCTCGAACAGCGCCTTGGCGTCGCCGCCGGCCGCTGCATCGCGCAGGGCGGCCGGCCCGGCATCGGCCGGAACGTCGATCTTGGCAACGCCTGCCGGGGCAGCATCCGCCGGCGGCACAGTGCCGGTCGTGTCCTGCGTGGCAGCGGGGGCAATAGCAGGCGCGGCAGCCTTTGGCTCGGCGGTCGCCGCTGCCGGCGCGGGCACTGCGGCCGTGGTGTCTGGCGCCGCCAGGTCAGCGGACGCTCCGGAAGGCGAGGGCGCCGTCGATGCCTCGGCTGCCGGTGTGGCGGGGCCGGTTTGCGCCGCCGTGTCGTCCTTGGTCATCGATGCGGATGGCTCGGCCTGCCTGACGGTGGGCGACGGCTCGCTCTCCTGTGTTGTTGTCTGCGCGTCCGCCTTCGGCTCGCTGGCAACGCTGGCCAATGCGGTTTCCACCGGCTGTACGGGCACGGCCGGCGCCGCCTCATTGTCGGCGACTTCGACCGGGTCGGAGAAGAAGGCTTTGCCCAGTTGCAGGCCGGCAAGCGCCAGCATGATGGCGATTGCCCCCATCAGGATCGGCTTGCGCCGCGCCTTGAGCAGGTCGCCGATCCTGAGTGCCTTGACCGGGCCTTTCATCGTCGACTGGCGCTTGAGGGCGTCCGCCTCGGCGGCCGCCGCTTGCGCGGCCCTTCTGGCTGCCGCGATGAAGTCCGATTTCGCCGCCTCGGCGCTGCCTTCTCTGGCCGGCTGCCCGCGCTCGTCGCGCACGCGCTTCATGATGGCGCTGAGGTCGGGTGCGCCGGAGCCGGGTTCCAGTGGCCGGTTGGCGAGCTTGGGGTCGAGGGGCTCGTCGAGATCGACGCTCGGTATCTCGGCGCTCGGCGCCGAGCCTGCAAGCGGCGGCGTCTCGGCCTCCTTCTTGCCCTTCAGGGCGCGCGCCAGCCCGCCTAACATCGATTTCCTGCCGCCGCCTTGTTCGTTCTTTTCACGTGTCGTGTCTGAACCGAGAGCCGCCAGTGCGGCTGCGGCGGCGGCCTCGGCCGGCGTTCGCGGACCTGGCTCTCCGCGCACGAGCGCCGCGGCGCGGCCGTCGAGATCGGCCATGTTACCCGTTAACGGCAGCGACTGGTCGATGTCCATCGACGGTGCGTCCTGCACCGAGATCTTGGATGCCCGGCCGGAGCGCTTACTCAACTCGGCGCTTGCCGGTTCGCTGGTCTCCAGTGAACCAAGCCTGTCAACGATCTTGAGCAGCGTATCGTGGATAGCCTCGAACGTCCTCGAATTGCGCTCGTCCGAACGGCGCGTCAGCGCCTCGAGCGTCTTCAGGTCCTGGGCGAGGCCGGTAACGGCCGCCGTGTTGGCGCTTGATCCGGCCAGCGAGCGGACGGCACTCTCGGCCGCCTCGCGCGCCGCGCCGAGGATGGAATCGCGGGTTCCGGCCAGCGATTTCTCGATTTCGTTGAGACGCGGGCTGATGTCGTCGAATTCCGGCAGCGGCGTGCCGGGCTTGGAAAGGTGCGCCGTCAGGCCGGCGACCTGCGCTTCGAGGCTGCGGATCAAAGCCGGGTCGATGCTGGCGACTTGTGCGGCGGACGAATCCAGCCGGCTTGAGATGTCTTCGAGCCGACTCTCCAGGCCGCGGATCGCCGCCTCGTTGGCGGGATCTGGAACGCGTGTCTCCATCCGCTTGGCCAGCGCGGTGAAGCGGGCGTCGATGGCATCCATAATGTCGGCGTTGTCGACCTGCGGCATGCGCTGGTCCAGCCTGTCGGCGACCTCGTCCAACCGGCGCTCGAGGTCGCGAAACAGCATGTTGCCTTGTTCGATGGCGTCGCCCTGGCGGCGTTCCATCATGCTGGATAGCACGTCGAAGCGCTGCTCGAGCCCCTGGAAGATGTAATCGGCGTCGGGCATGGCCGGTGCGTGGTCGATCTTGTCGGAGATAAGCGCGATTTGCCTGGCAAGGCGCTCCATCGCCTGTTCCGGCAGATTGGCTCGGCCGGCCAGTTCGTCCACGCGGCTCGACAATGTGTTGAGCCGGTCGATGACCTCCCGGCCCGGACGATCCTGCGACACTTCTTCGATTTGCTGGGCCAGTGAATCGATCCGCTTCTCGATGCGTTCGAAGGGCTCGGGGTCGAACGAATTGGCTTGCGCGGCAACCGTCGAGGCGACGATCGCGCGGGAAATCTCGTCGAGCCGCTCGTCGATCTGGCTGAATGTGTCGCTGCCGCGATTGTCCTGCTGGCGGGCGAAATGATCGACCGCTCCGGCAAGCGTGCGGACCTTTTCTTCGAGCGAGCGCAGCGACAGCGATTCCGGCAGATTGCTGACGGCATTGCTGATCTGTTCGAGCCGCTCCGTCAGCGCCGACAGGCCGGGTGCGTCGGAGCGCTTGCGCTGATCGGCGTCGACGCGGTCCTCGAAGGCAGTCCAGCGGCGGTCGAATTCGTCCCAGCGGCGGCCGACCGCCTGCACGCTCTCCTCGCGCGCTAGCGTATCGAGCGCGGCCTTGACCTGCTCAAGCTCGAGCCGCAGCATATTGACGCTTCTGTCGTCGCTTTTTTCGGCCAGTGTCTGGATGGCGCCGGAAAGCCGCTCGAACTCGACGCCGAGTTCGGCGCTGCCTTTGCCGCCGCCATTTGACTGGAAGGCTCGCTCAATATTCTTGCGCAGTACGTCGAACTCGCGTTGCAGGCCGGAGGTCATCTGCTGGCGCAGCTCTTCGCGCAGGCCGCGCAATTCCCCGGCGATCTTGCCGGCTAAGGCGACGCTGTCCTCCTGACCGCGCACCCGGTCGATATCGCGGGCGATCGCCTGGTAGTTCTGGTCGAAGGCCGCTGCGGGACCTTTCGGCTGCTGCGCCTCGCGTGGGTCTTCATACCGGCGCTGCTGGCCATAGGGTTGAGCGCTGGGATAGCGCGGTTCTGCCGCGGGTCGGCGCGGATCGGGGTGGTTTGTCGTCTCCTCGCGCGTCCGCTCCAGCCGCTGCTCCAGAGTTTCCAGGGAGCGGTTGAGCTCTTCAAGCGTCGTGTGCGGCCGGCGTTGCCTGCCGGCGTTGAGTGTATCGAGGTAGGACCGCTTGCTGTTCATCAATGCGCCCGTTTCAGAATTGCTGGCTTTCACCAGGTTCCCAAAGTCCTGCCGGGACGAAGGCGACTGCGTGGCTTGTTGCAGTGGAAGACGAGCTTCCCGGGTCTCATCCGCGCTCCGAAAACCGTGAAAAATTCAATACAGGATAGACACGGGTAACCGACATGCGCACATTTCGCCCCAACGTGGTAAACAACGCGTTAACCAAGCTTAAGAAGTTGCTACTTTGTCGGCTGGCTGCGGACGGCGCCGGGTGTCTTCTATTGGACGCACAACAGACGCCGTGGAAGTTTGATCAGCCGCATGATCGTCCCCGAAATCGGCAACGACTTTTTAGGTCATCCGCCGGCGCTGCGGCATAAAGTTCCAAACCTAGAACGCTCTTGCGTGGTAAGGCGGCTATCGATATAGAATTGACGTAAACGTAAATGAGCGGATTACGCCGTTTGCGATTTGTTAGCTGAAACCACGAGTGGAAGCACGCCCCCGCTTTCACTCAGGCGACGCAAGGTCCGCGACCGCGACGCCACCAGACGGGGAAAGCCAGTGACCATGAAACTTATTTCGCCCGGTCAAGCCGCGGCCAATACCAACGATATGTCGAGCGAAACCGGTGAAGAGCTTGTCCGCATCGGCGAAATGGCCAAGAAATACGGAGTGACGCTGCGTACGCTGCGTTTCTATGAGGACAAGGGTTTACTCAACCCGCAGCGCGACGGCTCGACCCGCCTCTATACGCGCCGCGACAGGGCCCGGCTGAAGCTGATCCTGCTTGGCCGCAAGGTCGGATTCTCGCTGCGTGACGTCAAGCAGATGATGGACCTCTACGATCCGAACGGCTCCAACACAAAGCAATTGCGGCTGGCGCTCGACAAGTCGGAGAAGCAGCTTGCCCGTCTGCAGAAGCAGCGGGCGCTGATCGACGATGCCATCAGCGAACTGAGTGCTTCGATGTTGACTGTCCGGCAAATGCTGATCGAGCGCTCGACGCCGCAGGCCAGCGTGGCGAGCTAAACTAAGCTTTCGATTTCCGACGGATAAGAGCCGCGCGGCTTTCGCTGCGGGGTTCTTCGTCGTTTGCCGTCCTTCGCCGTTTGCGGTCTTGGCGCGCGGGAGAAAATTCGTCGCACCGCAGAATTGACGTTTACGCAAACGTCAACATTTGGTATCTCCGACCCGTCATACTGGCCCGCCTGCTATCCTCATACACTGGTACACTGGGGCTGATTTCGGGGCCAAGACCGCATGGTGGAGGAAAACGCATGCCGATCTACAAGGCGCCGATCCGGGACACGCTGTTCGTGCTGAACGAAGTGCTGGGGTATCAGCGCTATTCCAATCTTCCCGGATTTTCCGACGCCACGCCGGATGTGCTCGAGGCCATCCTTGCCGAAGGGGCGAAACTCGCTGAAAACGTGATGCAGCCGCTGAACCGTGTCGGCGACACGGAAGGTTGCGTGCGCCATGACGACGGTTCGGTAACGACGCCGAAAGGCTTCAAGGAGGCCTTCGACCAGTATCGCGAAGGCGGCTGGATGGGGCTCGCCGCACCTGTCGAGTTTGGCGGGCAAGGCTTGCCCTACGCGGTGCACACCGCGGTTGCCGAATACATGGTGTCGGCCAATATGTCGCTCATGATGTATGCCGGCCTGACGCAAGGCGCGATCGCTGCGATCATCACCCATGGCACCAAAGAGCAGAAGGCAACATGGTTGCCGAAGCTGGTCGAGGGCGCCTGGACCGGCACCATGAATCTGACCGAGCCGCACTGCGGAACCGATCTTGGCCTGCTGCGCACCAAGGCCGTCCCAAATGGCGACGGCACCTACAGGATCTCCGGCCAGAAGATCTTCATCTCGGCCGGCGAGCATGACATGTCGGACAATATCGTCCACCTGGTGCTGGCCCGTATCGAGGGCGCGCCGGATGGCGTGAAGGGCATCTCCCTGTTCATCGTACCGAAGTTCAAGCTCGATGTCTCAGGCAATCCCGGCGAGAAGAACACCGTCTCCTGTGGCTCGATCGAGGAGAAGATGGGTATCCATGGCAACTCGACCTGCGTCATGAATTACGACGACGCTGAAGGCACGCTGCTCGGCGAGGCCAATGGCGGGCTGAAAGCAATGTTCACCATGATGAATGAGGCGCGGCTTGGCGTCGGCCTGCAGGGGCTCTCACTATCGGAGGTCGCCTATCAGAATGCGGTTTCCTACGCCAAGGACCGTCTGCAGGGCCGCTCGCTGTCAGGACCGAAGGCGCCGGACAGGAAGGCCGATCCGATCATCGTCCATCCGGACATCCGCCGCAGCCTGATGACCATGAAGGCGTTCAACGAGGCCGGCCGCGCGCTGGCGCTGTGGACGGCGATCAAGTCCGACATCGCTCACCGCTCCGGTGACGACAAAGATCGCCAGGTCGCAGACGACTATACCGGCCTGATGACGCCGGTGGTCAAGGGCGTGCTCACCGACAAGGGTTTCGATCATGCGGTAATGGCGCAGCAGGTGTTCGGCGGCCACGGCTATATAGAAGAACACGGCATGAGCCAGTTCGTCCGCGATGCCCGCATCGCCATGATTTATGAGGGTGCCAACGGCATCCAGGCGCTCGACCTCGTCGGCCGCAAGCTGGCCTTGAATGGCGGCCGCGCGGTCCAGGTCTTCTTTAGGGAAGTCGGAGAGTTCTGCGAGGAGAACCGCACCGATGAGAAGATGGCGCCCTTCACCAAGGCGCTTAAAGAGGGCCTCGACGATCTGCAGGCGGCGACGATGTGGCTGGTGCAGAACGGCATAGCCAAGCCCGACAATGCGGGTGCCGCCTCGACCGACTACATGCATCTCTTCGGCCTGGTGGCGCTGGGCTATATGTGGGCCCGGATGGCCAAGGTGGCCGCAGCGAAATTGGCTGATGGTCCCGACGGCGCTTCGTCTTTCTACGACAACAAGCTGGTGACGGCGCGCTTCTTCATAGAGCGGATCATGCCGGAGACGTCGGCGCATCTTGCCCGCATCTCCAGCGGTGCCGACACATTGATGGCACTGGCGGCGGAAGCGTTCTAGCTTCGGCGTTCCCCTGCCCCTCGAGGGGAGGGTGGCCCGAAGGGCCGGGAGGGGTCCTGCCTGCAGTGCGCCGACCTCCATTCTGGTGCATGCCTTGGAGGAAAATGATCGCAATGCCGTGGCACATGGCGCAGGTTGTAAAAGATAAGGTCGAGCAAGTCATCGGCGACTCCACCCGGCCGCTTCGCGGCCACCCTCGTCTCGAGGGGGAGGGGGACGTCGGCGCGAGGGAGAAACCATGACCAACCCCGCCGAAATCCTGGGCCTTCCCAAGCCCGTCTGGGCGGCGGACGAGGTCGGCATGCTTTACGACATGGCGCACCGCTTCATGTCGGAAGAGATCGCGCCGCGTTACGACGAGTTCGAGAAGAACGAGATGGTCGACCGCGAAAGCTGGCAGAAGGCGGGTGCTGCCGGACTGCTGTGCGCCTCGATGCCGGAGGAATATGGCGGATCGGGCGGCACCTTCGCACATGAGAGCGCCATCATCGAGGCGATCGGCCATGTCGGCGTCGACGGGTTCGGCATTGGCCTGCACAATTCGATCGTTGCCCCCTATGTCCTCCACTACGGCTCGGAGGAGCAGAAGAAGAGGTGGCTGCCGAGGCTGGCGACCGGCGAACTGATCGGCGCCATCGCCATGACTGAGCCGGGTGCGGGCTCAGACCTGCAGGGCATCAAGATGCACGCCGAACAGGACGGCAACCGGTACAAGCTCAACGGCTCGAAGACCTTTATCACCAACGGCCAGCTCGCCAATTTCATCATCGTCGTTGCCAAGACCGATCCTGAGAAGGGCGCCAAGGGCATCTCGCTGATCGTCGTCGAGACTGACGAGGTGGAGGGTTTCGCGCGTGGCCGTAACCTCGACAAGATCGGCCTCAAGGCCAACGACACGTCGGAACTGTTCTTCAACGACGTGCGTGTGCCGACCTCGAACCTGCTCGGCAATGACGAAGGCCAGGGCTTCGTCCAGTTGATGCAACAATTGCCGCAGGAGCGGCTGCAGATCGGCACCACTGCTATTGCCATGGTCGAGCGGGCTCTGGCGCTTACCATCGACTACGTCAAGGAGCGCAAGGCCTTCGGCAAGGCCATCATCGAATTCCAGAACACCCAGTTCAAGCTTGCCGAATTGAAGACCGAGGCGACCATCGGCCGCGTCTTCTATAATGACTGCGTTGCCCGCCATATTAACGGTGGCCTCGACCCGGTGACGGCTTCGATGGCCAAATACTGGCTGTCAGACCTGCAAGGAAAAGTCGTCGACGAATGCCTTCAATTGCATGGCGGCTATGGCTACATGAATGAATATCCGATCGCCCGCATGTTCCGCGATGCCCGCGTCCAGCGCATCTACGGCGGCACCAACGAGATCATGAAATTGCTGATCGGGCGGAGCCTTTAGGAGGTCGCATGTCGAAGCATTTTGCTGGGCTTCGCTGGAAGTCGGGGGCACGGGAGGATTTCCTTTCCGGCCGCTATTCCCGGGTCCATGAACTTCATTTTGATGGTGGCGCGGTCATCTCCGCTTCCGCATCGCCGTCGATTGTGCCGGCACCTTTTAGCGATGCAACGATCGTCGATCCGGAAGAACTGTTCGTCGCTTCGCTTTCTTCTTGCCACATGCTCTGGTTCTTGGATCTGGCAAAACGCGCTAAGCTCAATGTCCGATCTTATCACGACGAAGCCGAAGGCCTGATGGCCAAGAATGCTGAGGGGCGCACAGCCATCACACATGTCACCCTTCGGCCGCTCGTCGAATGCGACGCAGATGCGGCTATGATCGAGAGTATTCATCACAAGGCGCACGACGCCTGTTTCATCGCCAATTCGGTGCGGACCGAAGTGGTGGTCGAGCCCCGATTTTAGATCACAGGAGATCACCAATGGCCGAAGCTTATGTCTATGATGCGGTGCGCACGCCGCGCGGCAGGGGCAAGAAAGATGGCTCGCTGCACGAAGTGCCGGCGGTGCGGCTCGGCGCCAAGGTGCTCGAGGCCATCCGCGACCGCGACGGGCTGGACACTAGCACCGTCGACGACATCATCTTCGGCTGCGTCGATCCGGTTGGCGAGGCGGGTGCGGTCATTCCACGTGCCGCCGCTTTCGAGGCCGGCTACGACACCAAGGCGCCCGGCATGCAGATATCGCGCTTCTGCGCCTCGGGCCTCGACGCCATCAATTTCGGCGCCGCCAAGATCGCGCAAGGCGCCGACGAGATCGTCATTGCCGGTGGCGTCGAATCAATGTCGCGCGTCGGCATGGGCGCCTCCGGCGGCGCCTGGTTCATGGATCCCTCGGTCGGCCTGCCCGGCTGGTTCGTGCCGCAAGGCATATCGGCCGACCTGATCGCCACCAAATACGGATTTTCGCGCGACGATGTCGATGCCTACGCGGTCGAAAGCCAGAAGCGTGCCGCCAAGGCGTGGGGCGAGGGCCGCTTCAAGAATTCGGTGATCTCGGTCAAGGACCAGAACGGCCTGACCATCCTCGACCATGACGAGCACATGCGGCCCTCGACCGACATGCAGTCGCTGGCCGCACTCAATCCGTCCTTCGTCATGCCGGGCGAAATGGGCGGCTTCGACGCCGTCGCCGTGCAGAAGCATCCCGAGGTGGAAGAGGTCAACCACGTCCACCATGCCGGCAATTCGTCCGGCATTGTCGACGGCGCGGCGGCCGTGCTGCTCGGCTCGAAAAAGGCGGGAAAGACGCTCGGCCTCAAGCCGCGCGCGCGCATCCGTGCGTTCGCCAATATCGGCTCCGAACCGGTGCTGATGCTGACCGGCCCGGTCGACGTCACCGAGAAGCTGTTGAAGCGGGCGAAGATGAAGCTGCAGGACATCGACTTGTTCGAGCTCAACGAGGCCTTCGCTTCGGTGGTGCTGCGCTACATGCAGGCTTTCGACATTCCGCATGACCGGATCAACGTCAATGGGGGGGCCATCGCCATGGGCCATCCGCTCGGCGCCACCGGTGCGATGATCTTCGGTACGGTGCTGGACGAATTGGAACGCCGTGATCTCAACACCGCGCTGGTGACGCTTTGCATCGGCGCCGGCATGGGCACTGCAACGATCATCGAACGCGTCTGACGGAGAGAGATGATGAGCTACACCAATTTCACCCTCGACATCGACGCCGACGGCATTGCGCTGGTCACCTGGAACATGCCGGACCGTTCGATGAACGTCTTCACCGAGGAGGTGATGCGCGAACTGAACGCCATCGTCGACAAAGTGGCAAGCGATGCAGTGATAAAGGGCGCGGTGATCACCTCCGGCAAGGATACGTTCTCGGGCGGCGCCGACATCACCATGCTGCAGAAGATGCTGGCGACCTTCGCCGCCGACAAAGCGAAGGACCCGGAGAAGGCGACCAAGGCGCTGTTCGACAAGGCGGGCGCTATGAATGGCCTGTTCCGTAAACTGGAAACCTCGGGCAAGCCGTGGGTTTCGGCGATCAACGGCACCTGCATGGGCGGCGCGTTCGAATTGTCGCTCGCCTGCCATGGCCGTGTCGCGGCCGATTCCGACCAGGTGAGGATGGCGCTTCCGGAAGTGAAGATCGGCATTTTTCCAGGTGCCGGCGGCACCCAGCGCGTGCCACGGCTGACCGACCAGCAGCAGGCGCTGCAAATGCTGACGTCCGGCCAGACGCTGTCGCCGCAGAAGGCCAAGTCAATGGGCTTGATCCATGAGATTGCCGAGGCGGACAAGCTGGTCGAAACTGCCAAGGCGATGATCAAGAACGGCTTGAAACCGGTGGCGCCATGGGATGAAAAGGGCTTCAAGCTGCCCGGCGCTCCGATCTATTCGGTGGCAGGTGCCAATCTGTGGCCGCCGGCCATCGCCATTCTGCGCCGCGAGACCTTTGGCAATTATCCCGCTGCCGCCGCCATCCTGAAATGCGTCTACGAGGGCCTGCTGGTGCCGTTCGATACCGCCTTGCGGATCGAGCAACGCTACTTCACCGAGATCATGCAGACCAGGGAAGCGGCGGCGATGATCCGCTCATTGTTCGTCTCGCTGCAGGAACTGAACAAGGGCGCTCGCCGCCCAGCTGGTGTGCCGGAAACGACGTTCAAGAAGATCGGCGTGCTCGGCGCCGGCTTCATGGGCGCCGGGATCGCCTATGTAACGGCCAAGGCCGGCATTCCGGTGGTGCTGCTCGACCGCGACATGGAGTCCGCCGCCAAGGGCAAGGCGCATTCCGAGACCCTGATCTCGGATCAGGTGAAGAAGGGCCGTGCCAAGTCGGAGGACAAGGATCGATTGCTGTCGCTGATTACGCCAACGGCCGATTACGCGGATCTTGCCGGCTGCGATCTTGTGGTCGAGGCGGTGTTCGAGGACTCGGCCGTCAAGAAGGATGCCACCGAACAGGCCGAGGCTGTACTCAAGCCGTCGGCGATCTTCGCCTCGAATACGTCGACCATACCGATTACATCGCTGGCCAGGAATTCGGCGCGGCCGAAGAATTTCATCGGCATCCACTTCTTCTCGCCGGTCGACAAGATGATGTTGGTCGAGATCATCCTCGGCAAGAAAACCGGCGACAAGGCGCTGGCCACCGCGATCGACTTTGTCCGCGCCATCAAGAAGACGCCGATCGTCGTCAACGATACGCGCGGTTTTTACGTCAATCGCTGCGTACTGCGCTACATGTCGGAAGCCTACAAGATGCTGATCGAAGGTGTTCCGGCGCCGATGATCGAGAATGCGGCGAAAGCCGCTGGCATGCCGGTCGGTCCTCTAGCGTTGACCGACGAGACGGCGATCGACCTTGCCCAGAAGATCATGAAGCAGACCACGCGCGACCTCGGCGACAAGGCGGTCGATCCGAAGCAGATGGCGCTGATCAACACGATGGTCGACACGCATGGTCGCTTGGGCCGTAAGAACAGCAAGGGCTTCTATGACTATCCGGCAAAACCGGCAAAGAAGAAGCTTTGGCCAGGCCTCAGGAACCTCTACCCGCAGCTGTCGCCGGAGCAGGTCGACTATGAGGAACTGAAGCAGCGGCTGCTGGTCACCATCGCGCTTGAGGCGGTACGGGTCATGGAAGAGGGCATCGTTACCGACCCACGCGAGGCCGATGTCGGCTCGATCCTGGCCTTCGGCTTCGCACCCTATACAGGCGGTGCACTGTCCTACATCGACGGCATCGGCGCGAAGAAATTCGTCAAACTCGCCAAGCGCCTGCAGAAGAAATACGGCGCCGAGTTCAAGGCGCCGAAGCTGCTGCTCGAGATGGCCGAGAAGGGCGAGACCTTCTACGAGCGCTTCGATCCCTATACCAGGAACGAGGCCAAGGAGGCGGCCTGACGCCGTCTCCGGCGGTGGACAAGATGGCGGCCAAGGGGTAGAACAGCGAAGGTATTTTTTCCTGTTTCGAAGGAGAGCAAGGTGCTCTCGCACGACCGCGTTTGGGCCGCCATCGACGCTCTTGCCGAGCGTTATTCGCTTTCGGCCTCCGGACTGGCCAGGCGCGCTGGGCTCGACTCGACCGCCTTCAACAAATCGAAGCGGCTGTCCTCAGATGGGCGGCCGCGCTGGCCGTCTACCGAATCGCTGGCTAAGATCATCGAGGCGACCGGCGCCTCGCTGGATGAATTTGCAGGACTGGTCGAAGGCCGGGGTAATTCCGGCGCACTGCCCGTGCAGAAATCGTCGGTGCCGCTGCTTGGCTTCGCCCAGGCGGGCGCCGGTGGCTTCTTCGACGATGCCGGGTTTCCGGCGGGGCAGGGATGGGACCTGATCGAATTGCCGGCACGGGCAACCGAAAGCTCCTATGCGTTGAAGGTCCAGGGCGATTCCATGCTGCCGCTCTACCGCAATGGCGATGTCCTCATCGTCGAGCCGGGAGCTACCATACGAAAGGGCGATCGCGTCGTCGTCAAGACCAATGCCGGCGAGGTGATGGCCAAGGTGCTCGACCGCCAGACACCGAAGTCGATCGCGCTGGTCTCCCTCAATCCCGATCACCCGGACCGCGACATCCCCATGCGCGATGTCGAATGGGTGGCGCGGATTGTCTGGGCAAGCCAGTAGGCGCGGGGCCGGTGCGTCTGCCTCACCTTGCCTTGGCTGTTCTGGCGATCCCGGCGATGGCCACGGCAATTGTCGCCGGCGGCCGCGCCGTCCAGAGCGAAAGCGGCGGCCCCTGGGAACAAATCCAGGTCGGCGCTGAACCGCAGCCCGCCGCGCCGGCTACGTCGGCCATCCCGAAACCAGTGCCGGCCAAGCAGGCGGCGCATTCGAGGGCAATCGATCCAGAAATCGTGGTGCCGCCGCAGCTCGGTTCCAACGAGCTTGAACGGATAGAGCCGCGCGCCCCGTTGAGCGATCTGGCATTGGCCGGACCGCCCAAGCCGCCAAAAACGAAAATGCCCGACGACTGGAAAGGCACGAAACTATTCCAGCCCGTCGCCTCGGCCGCCGGGGTCATCGAAGCAAAGGGCTATTCGATTGCGGTTTCCGGTATCGACATCGTCAAGCAGGAGGAGACTTGCACCGACGGCGGCGAGTCCTGGAATTGCGGCATTCGGGCGCGAACGGCCTTCCGCGCCTTTCTCCGCAGTCGTGCTGTGATCTGTGCCGTGCCGCCCGAAGGCGGTCGTGATCTGATCGCCGCCGAGTGCCGGATCGGCAATCAGGATATCGGCCAATGGCTGGTCGAAAATGGCTGGGCGCGCGCCGCCAAGGGCGGCCCTTATGTAGAAGCCGGCGAGAAGGCGCGTGCAGCAAAAAAAGGCGTCTTCGGGCCGGCGCCGAGCGTTTCAGGCCTGCCGCCGCTCCCGGCTGCTGCGTCGCGATCCGCGCCTGTAGCGCCTAGCTCGATCCTGGAGGAGCAGGACGGCGCCCTCATGCCGCCAGCTGACCAGCCAGCGCCCGCTGAATGAGCTCACGCGTTTCGGCGATGCCGTAGAGCGCGGCGAAGGAGCCGAAGCGCGGCCCGCGTTCCTGACCTATCAGCACCTGATAGATCATCTGGAAGAAGGCGACGGAGACACCGGGTCCGCCCTCCGGGCTCTGCTTGGAATGATCCTGGTAGCGCTCGATCTTGCGCGCAACATTGAGGGCAGCGTTCTGGATCGCCTCGCTGTCGGCATTAGCCGGCAGCGCGGCGAGCGCTTCCGAAAGCTTGGTCAGCGCCTCGCGCTCGACCGCGTCGGCAGCACGGTACACTTTCGCCGGCTTCACGAAATCGTCGAAATAGCGGATGGCATATTCGGCCAGCCGGTCGAGCTCGGGATGGGTCGTCGGCGTCACACCCGGCGCGTGGCGCGAAATGAAACCCCACAGCACGTCCCTGTTCTGCGCATTCGAGGCGCTGACCAGGTTGAGCAGCAGCGAGAACGGAACCGGCAGGTCGACTGCCGGGGGATTGCCGTCATGCATGTGCCAGACCGGATTGCCCAGCCGCTCCTTCCAGTCCTGCCTCTGATAGGCAGAGAGGAACGTATAATACTCGTCCACTGCCTTCGGGATAACGTCGAAATAAAGCTTCTTCGCGGTTCGCGGGCGCTGGAACATATAAAGGCTAAGACTCTCGGTCGGCGCGTAAGTTAGCCACTCGTCGATGGTTAGCCCATTGCCCTTCGACTTCGAGATCTTCTGGCCGTGCTCATCGAGGAACAGCTCATAATTGAAGCCCTCCGGCGCCGGAGCATCGAGCGCGCGGCAAATCTGCCCGGCGAGCTTGACGGAATCGATCAGATCCTTGCCGGACATCTCGTAATCGACGCCGAGTGCTGCCCAGCGCATCGCCCAATCGGGCTTCCATTGCAGCTTGGCATGACCGCCGGTCACCGGCGTCTCGAAGCGCTCGCCGGTGTCCGGATCGCGCCACACTATGGTGCCGGCGTCGAGCTTGCGCTCGTCGATCGCGACTTGCATGACGATCCCGGTTTTGGGATGGATCGGCAGGAAGGGCGAATAACTCAGCGCCCGTTCCTCGCGCAGCGACGGCAGCATAATTGCCATCACCTTATCAAAGCGCTCGAGCATCTTGAGCAGCGTCGCGTCGAAGCGGCCGGAAGTATAATAGTCGGTCGAGGAAGCGAATTCGTAATCGAAGCCGAAACGGTCGAGGAAAGCGCGCAGCCGTGCGTTATTGGCGGCGCCGAACGACGGATACTCATTGGAGAAAGGGTCCGGTATCCTGGTCAGCGGCTTGCCGAGATAGGCGCGCAGCATGTCCTTGTTAGGCACATTGTCCGGCACCTTGCGCAATCCGTCCATGTCGTCGGAGAAGCACAGCAGTCGCGTCTTGACCTTGTCTTCAGTCAGCACGCGGAAGGCGTGGCGCACCATAGATGTGCGCGCCACCTCGCCGAAGGTGCCGATATGCGGCAGGCCGGACGGGCCGTAGCCGGTCTCAAACAGCACCGTTTCCGGGTAGCCACCGATCGCGTAGCGAGCGACGATCTTTTTCGCTTCCTCGAATGGCCACGCCTTGCTTTCGGCGGCGGCGGTAAGGACTTCCGGGCTGAGATCGATCGGCTGTTGTTCGACCATGATGCTATTCCTGCAACTTGCCGGCATCCATGCCGGCAGCCGCATGCTCTAGACCATGATCCCGAAAAGTGGAACCCGGTTTCAGGGCAGGACCGCGATCAGGCAAGAAGATTAAGAGCTCCCGTCCCAATTTAGTCGGGATGGATCAAGTTCCAAGGCGTGACCGGAGCGCCAACGATGGCGGCTGTTTTTCCTTGCGGCGCTGGTCTCTCGTTCCTAACTTCGGGACCCATCTCAAGGAGTTGTAAATGCCATTGTCGCCACACGAAGCCATGATCTACCTGATGGTCATCACTTCGGCGTCGGACCGCGACATGACCGACATCGAACTGGCGCGGATCGGCGACGTCGTTCGATCCTGGCCGGTGTTTGAGGATTTCAATCAGGAGCGGCTGGTCGATGTCGCTCAGGCCTGCCAGGAAATGCTGCAGGAGAAGGACGGGCTGGAGGGCGTCCTGGCGCGTGTCGCCGAGGCGCTTCCGGAACGCTTGCGTGACACTGCCTATGCCGCCGCCTTCGAGGTTGCGGCCGTCGATCTCGAAATGCGCCTGGAGGAGGTGCGCGTGCTGCAGCTCGTCCGCCGGGAACTCGATCTCGATGCGCTGACGGTCGCCGCCATCGCGCGAGCCGCCAAGGCGCGCCTTCGCACGCTGACCTGAGCCGGCAGTCAGAAAAAGCTGACCGGAAAATAGCGAAGATAGAACTCGGCGAACGTACCTTTCACCGAAATTTCCTGCAGCGCGTAGTCGAATGCGGCCGCCAGTGCCGGATCGTCGGCCCTGGTGGCGATCGCCATGCCCGAGCCAAGGTATTCGGGCGCCAGATAGGGGCCGCCGGCAAAGCGGCAACAGCCAGCCGCATCGGAGCCGCCGAGCCAGAAGGCGAAACGCATGCCGTCGCCGAAGGCGGCGTCGATCTTGCCGGCTTTCAGCCTGCCATAAAGCTCCTCCGGCTTTGCGAAGGGGACGATTTGGACGTCGCCGAAATAAGTGCGCAGCATCCGCTCATGCGCGGAATCGGCTATCACGCCGACACGTTTGCTGCGCAGCCTGTCGAACATTGGTTCGGTCAGCGCCTGTGTCTTCAGCATGATGAAGCGTGCCGGAAATTGCAGGTAGGGGCGTGAGAATGCGTATTTCGACCGCGACTCCGGCCTCGCGGCGATGCCGGCAATGATCGCTTCGCCTTCGCCTTTCCCGAGCACACCTTCGAGCTCGGCCCAGGGCAGCGCCTGGATCTGGCATTTTTCGGCAATGCCGAGCTCGGCGCAGATGGCGCGCGCCAGGTCGACATGGAAGCCCGACAGCCGGCCTGCCCCATCGAGGAAATTGAACGGCGGGAAATCCGTGGTGGTCAGGAATCGCAGCCGCGGCAGCATCGAAAGGTCCGGCTTTGGCAGCCGCTCCTTGGCGTCCCAAAACACCGGCACCTGCGGCTCCGCGGCGAGCGCATCAGCCGCAAGCGATTGCGCTCCGATCAATATCGAAATCAATGAAATGGATATGCGCCGAAACGCCACGCGACGACTCCGTCCGATCTTGCCCGACTTTAGTACGAAGTAACACAGTTTTTTGTACGAAAATAACGCATGCACAACGGTTTTTGGTTTCATCGTGACGATTTAGGGATATTGTTTAGTGAGTTTGCAAATGACTGTGTGATGCCGGCTGAAGAGGAGCGGTAGGGCGCACAAAGGGAGCAGCTTTGCAGTCCGGGGTTGATGGCGTGGTGCGGGTTGATCACTGCCATTGGCCTCAAGAGCGGAAGGCAACATGGGGTAGATGTTGCGATGGGTCATTTCGATCGTACCCTGGAACTGATAGATCAGTTGCAGCACGCCGGCACAGCGGCCGCCGTCTGCGAAAAGCTGCTGGGGGTAACAAGCGGGTTCGGGCTGACGGCGCTGATGGCCGGGACGGTTCCGCAACCCGGCACGCCGAGAAATCGGCAAAAGGACCATGTGCTGCTTTGCGACTGGCCGGCTGAATGGCTTGAGCGCTACGTTGCGCGCAACTACGTCGATCACGATCCAGTCGTCAGCCACATGAAGCAGCTTCAAGCGCCATTCCAGTGGCGGGAAGCGTCTCAGGGCATCCCTATCGGCAAGAGCGGCGGCGATGTCATGGGTGACGCCGGCGAATTCAAGCTGCGCGACGGGTTGGCCTTCCCGCTGATCACGCTCGATGGCCAGATCGTCATGGTGTCGCTGGGCGGCGAGGCTGTCGAATTGTCGGGCGCCGAATTCGGGCTGGTGTCGCTGGTCTCGACTTATGCGATTGGCCGCGCCATGCAGCTCCACACTATGGCGGGCAAAACCATCGACCATGTCGAATTGACGCCGCGTGAGCGCGAATGCCTGCAATGGGCCGCCGTTGGCAAGTCCGAATGGGAGATTTCACAAATTCTCGGCATTTCGGAACACACGTCAGAGAAACACCTTCTTAACGCCAAAAGCAAACTCGGTGCCGTCAACCGGGTCCAGGCCGTCGCGGAAGCGATAAGGCGCGGCTATATTAACTAGGTCGGCCGCGCCGGCCTAGAAATTCTTGCCTACGCGATCGCGTAATTTTTTCGGGGAAGCACGGCCGTATCTTCCTATTGAAACTAGGAGACGGCAAATGCTTTTTTCCCTCACGACCCAGGAATTGATGGAACGGCCCGACCTCTGGGAGGCAGTTCATCGTTTGCGTTACAGAGTTTTCGTCGAAGAGATGGGATGGACCGATCTGCAGCGCCCCGACGGCCTCGAGATCGATCAATTCGACCACGACGAGGCAGTGCACCAGATCGTCATCCGCAATGGCGAGCTCGCCGGTTACCAGCGGATGTTGCCGACGACTCGGGCACATCTTCTAACCGATGTGCTGGCGGACCTTTATGAGGGAACCCCACCGTCGGGCCCGAATGTCTATGAACTGACCCGCTATGCGGTTGCACCGGGGTTCCGCGACGGCCGGCGCGGCGTGTCGACGGTCGGCACGGAGCTGATCGCCGGCTTCGTCGAGTGGGGTCTGAAGCGCAACGTCAACCAGGTTATCATCGAATTCGAGCCGATGTGGGTGCTTCGCGCGCTGCAGCTGCATTTCCTGGCAACGCCGCTCGGTTACCAGCGTACCTATGGCAACCAGCAGGTGGTTGCCACACTGCTCACCTTCAACGAGCACACGCTCGACGTGGTGCGTTCGCGCCGCAACCACTTTGCGCCGGTGCTGGCCAGAGGGTACCCGGACATGCTCGGACAGAGACGCGCCTCGTGAGATTGGAGAGAGGCCATGAACGTTCATTCAAAAGCAGAATTCCGCAATCACACGCTGATCGTCACGGTATCGTCGGGTGACGGCCGCCCGGTGCTGGACAGGCTGGCCTATGAAAGCCTGGCCAGGACATTCCATGAAGCCGCTGCCGACGACCACGTCCGCGTCGTGGTCCTGCGCGGTCTGGCCGGGTGCTTCTGCCTCGGCGCCGATTTCTCCGAATTTCTCGACGCCACCAAACATCGGCGACTGATCGACGCCGTTACCGATATGTTTCGCACGCTGGCGACATTCCCGAAACCGGTCCTTGCCTGTGTCGACGGCGACGCCGTCGGCGTCGGCTGCACCATCCTGTTCCACTGCGACATGGTGATCGCCTCGAGCAAGAGCACGTTTCGGGTGCCGTTCGTCGATTTCGGCTTGGTGCCGGACGCGGCGACCAGCATCCTGGCGCCGCAGAAGCTCGGCTATGCCGGGGCGTTCCGCTTCTTCTGCCTGGGCGACACGCTCGCCGCCGAAGATGCCAGGGCACTGGGCCTTGTCGGCGAGATCGTGACGGACGCCAGCGTCGAGGAAGCCACGTTGGCAAGAGCCAGGCAACTCGCCAAGAAGCCTGTCGCGGCGCTGCAGCAGACGCGCGACCTGCTTAGGGGCGACACCGGCGCGCTCTGCGACCGCATCGACCAGGAGATCTCCCTTTTCCAGCAGGCGCTGCAGGACGACACTACGCTGAAGCGACTGCAGCGGATTGCCCGGCTGGCGGCATGACAGCCGCGTATCGATGAGGTGAGCTTATTTTTCGAGGAAAGTCGGCCCTTCGCCGATGATCTTCTTGTCCACCTTACCGATGACGTCGAGATCGCGGCCGTCATAGGGAAGCGACAGGAGAATGCGCTGCATGACGGCCAGCCGCGCGCGCCGCTTGTCGTTCGCCCGCACAATGATCCAGGGCGCGAACTCCTTGTGCGTGCGTTCCACCATCAGGTCGCGCGCCTTGGTGTAGTCGTCCCATTTGGTGATGCCGGCGATGTCGATCGGCGAAAACTTCCAGCTCTTCAGCGGGCTCCAGCGACGGTCGTGGAACCGCTCGAGCTGTGTTTCCCGGCCGATGTTCAGCCAGAATTTGAAGAAATGGATGCCTTCGTTGCGGATCATCCGCTCGAAATGCGGAACCTCGTCCAGAAATTGCTCGTGCTGCTCGGGCGTGCAGAATCCCATCACCGGTTCAACACCGGCGCGGTTGTACCAGGAGCGGTCGAAGGTGACGAATTCGCCCGACGTCGGGAAGTGGTCGACGTAACGCTGGAAGTACCATTGTCCAAGCTCGGTGGGTGTTGGCTTGGTCAGCGCCACGTTGCGCGCCGTGCGAGGGTTCAGATACTGGCGCAAAACGAAGATCGTGCCGCCCTTGCCGGCAGCGTCGCGCCCCTCAAACAGCGACATTACCCGCTTGCCTGTCGACTGCAGCCACGCCTGCGCCTTGACCAGCTCGATCTGCAGCTTCTCTAACCTCTCGTCATACTCCTCGCCCTTCATTTTCTTGTCGTAAGGGTAGCCGCCGGCGGTGAGCTTGCGGTCCTCGATCCAGTCGGGAAGCGTCGGAGCCTCGATGTCGAACTCCCGCTCCTTGCCGTAGATCATGATCTTCAGCGGCCCCGATGAAGCTGCAGTGGGGCTTTCTTTGGCGTTTTTCATCGAGACGAACCTTTCCAGCCTCCGGACTCATGCTATTGGAAGCCTTACGGCATCGGCCCGAAAATCGGAATCGATTTTCGGAAAGAACGATGCAGCAGATAATGCGGTAGAGCGTCCTTTGTGCGCCCAATTGGACGCACGGCGCTCTAGCGTCGGTCCAGCAGGAAGTTATTGAGCGTTGGCCGCACACGGAGCGCAGGCGACGGAGCGCAAATGGCCGATATCGGCACAGAGCGGAAAGGCAGGGCGCAAGCCGTCGCCATGCGGCTGTGGAACAGCCGCTGGCTGCTAGCGGCCGGCTTCGTTGCGGTTCTGATCGTTTATGGTTTTGCCGGCATGTCTGGCTATGTGGTGCTGCTGGCAGGCGCCGTGCTGGTTGCCGCGGCGATACTGCCGGCCGGCGTCGCCCGTCAATCGACCGAAAATGCCGCGGCCGTCGAGGCGAGCGGCTTGCAACAACTTTCCGGCGAATATCTCGCGGCAGCGGTTGCCGATCCGCTGATCATTTTCGATCGTTCCGCCGCCATCGTCCATGCCAACGCCGCCGCCTTTGCAGCCTTTGGCGGGATTGCCCCCGGCATGTCGCTGTCGCTGAAATTCCGCGCGCCCGAAATGCAGTCCTTGCTGGATAATATTTTGGCAGGCAACGTCGCATCGGACAGCGTCGACTACATAGAAAGGCTGCCGGTCGAACGAGCCTATCGGGTGAGCGCGTCTTCTGTCGGTCACGCCACGGATCTCTACGTGCTGGTGTTTAAGGACCAGAGCGAAGCGCGCCGGATCGACAGAATGCGCGCCGACTTCATTGCCAACGCCAGCCACGAGCTGCGCACGCCTCTCGCCTCGATTGCCGGCTTCATCGAGACGCTGCGCGGGCCGGCCCGCAACGACCCTGCGGCACGCGAGCAGTTCCTGCAGATCATGCAGAACCAGACCAGCCGCATGGCGCGCCTCATCGACGACCTTCTGTCGCTGTCACGGCTGGAGATGAAGCCCTATCTCAAGCTGGGAACCGAGGTCGATCTGCGCCAGGCCATCGACAGCGTAATCGATTCGCTTGGGCCGCTCGCAAAGGAAAACGGCGTCGTCATCGAGCGTGATTTCGCGGAAGGACCGCTCGCCGTGCCCGGCGATCGGGACGAGCTTTTCCAGGTCTTCGAAAACCTGCTGGAAAACGCCTGCAAATATGGTCAGTCGGGCGGACGCGTCGTGGTGTCGATCACGCGCAGCGACAGCGATACCGAACCGGGGATCGACGTCACTATCAGGGATTTCGGCCCCGGCATTCCCGAAGAACACATCCCGCGCATCACCGAACGCTTCTACCGCGTCGACGTCGAGAACAGCCGGACCCAGAAGGGCACCGGCCTTGGCCTATCCATCGTCAAGCATATCCTGACCCGGCACAACGCCAGGCTCTCCATCTGGTCGGAAGTCGGCAAGGGTGCGGCGTTCACCGTCCATTTGCCGGCTCGCTGACGCAGTACTATCTCTAGCCCATGATGGGCCGTTTCTTTTTTCTGTCATCCGGCTAGCGTATCAGCGGGGATTCGAGGGAGCGACTCAACCACAAGATCCCGGGAAGGCATTTGGTCCATGCAGTCCGTGCACATCGTCAGCGCCTATGACGAGGAGCTGAAATATCTGTCGAAGCGCATCGCGGCGATGGGCGGGCATGCCGAGCGCATGGTCGAGCAGGCCGTCGCGGCACTGGTCAATGCGGATCCGGGACTTGCCCAGAAAGTCATTCGAGACGACCTGGTTCTGGATGAGGGGCAGCGCGAGATCGACGACAAGGCGATCATCATCATCGCCAAGCGCCAGCCGATGGCGACGGATCTGCGCGAAATCGTCGGTGCGATCCGCATCTCGGCGGACCTCGAACGGGTAGGCGACCTCGGCAAGAACGTCGCCAAGCGAGTGGTTGCTGTCGCTGATGGGCGCCAGCCGAGCAGCCTGTTCCGCGGCCTCGAGGCTTTGGCTAATCTGGCGCTGACACAGCTAAAGGAAGTACTCGACGTCTACGCATCGCGGTCGGTGGAAAAAATCGGTTTCGTGCGCGACCGCGACGACCAGATCGATGCCATGTACACCTCGCTGTTTCGCGAGTTGCTGACTTACATGATGGAAGACCCACGCAACATCACGCCCTGCACGCATCTCCTGTTTTGCGCCAAGAACATCGAGCGCATCGGCGACCACGCCACCAACATCGCCGAGACGATCTACTATATCGTCACCGGGGACCAGATGCCGGCCGATCGTCCGAAGGGCGACAAGACGGACAAGGTTATTCTTCCCGCAACGCAACCAGCGAAATGAGTGTCTCTCGATACTAATGCGAATTTCGGATTCGCCACCTGACAGAAAATTGCGCTAAGCTTTCGACGCGCTGACTTCTCAGTTCCGCGATGAAGGCCCCGCCTCCAGGAGGCTGCGATGGAATATGTCCGCGAGTTTGCTCCTGCGCCGCCGATGTCGGGTATAATCGCTTGCGGCGTCTATACGGCTGGGCGGCGCATCGCCGACATTCCGATCGAGGAAGCCGGCGAATGGGCCGGGAAGCCGGGCCACGTGGTCTGGATCGGACTGCTGGAGCCCGACCGCAATTTGTTACTGCGCGTCCAGGCGCAATTCCATCTGCATGAGCTGGCGATCGAGGACGCCGAGCATCCGCACCAACGGCCGAAGATCGAGCAATATGGCGATGCCCTATTCATCGTTGCCCGCACGGCGCAGTTGATCGACAGCCGTGTCACCTTCGGCGAGACGCATCTGTTCGTCGGCGCCGGCTATATCGTCAGCGTCAGGCATGGCCCCTCGACCTCCTACGCCGCCGTTCGCCAGCACTGGGAAAGCTGTCCGCATTCCCTCGCCAAGGGCGAGGATTTCGTCCTCTACGCCATTCTCGATTTCATCGTCGACAACTACATGCCCGTGCTCGAGCAGATCGAAAACGAGGTCGAGGCGATCGAGGACAAGGTTCTGCTGAAACCGATGACCGGCTCCGATATCGAGCGGCTTTACATGCTGCGCCGCGATCTCTTGCGCCTGCGCAACGCTGCTCTGCCGCTGGTGGAGGTCTGCCGGCGGCTGACCAGCGCCGATCTGCCGCAAATCCACACAGCCATGCACCCGCTGTTTCGCGACGTCACCGACCATATCCGCACTGTCCAGGAAAAGATCGACAGCCTGCGTGAGGTTCTCGCTTTCGCCTTCGAGGCGAGCCTTCTGGTCGGTCAAAGCCAGGAGACGGCGATTTCCAAGAAGCTTGCCTCATGGGCCGCCATCTTGGCCGTGCCCACGGCATTCGCCGGCATTTATGGCATGAATTTCAGCGACATGCCGGAACTGAGGATGGAATATGGCTACCCGGCCGTCCTGGCGGCAATTGCCCTGATCTGCACGTTTCTTTACTGGCGGTTTCGCAAGAATGGGTGGCTGTAAGGGTAAGGGAATAGGCAGTAGCCAGTAGCCAGTAGAGAATAGGCAATACGGGAGTGAGTTGTTGGCGAAACGACCCTTGTGAAGCGCTATCTTCCCCTACTGCCTACTGCCTACTGCCTACTGCCTATCTATGCCGCCGCCGCTCCGATGCTGGCTGAAACGCCACGCGGGCGTGGTACTTGCAGTAGGGCCCGGTTTCGGCGGCGTCGTTGCCGCAGAAATGGAAATCTTCCGAAAGCGGATCGCCATTCGGCCATTTGCAGGTGCGCTCGTTCAGCTCGACGAGTTGCAGATGCCGCGAGATCGGCACGACGACGTTCTCGACCGGACGGATATAGTGGCGCGCCACCGGTTCGGCATCGAACTGCGCCTTGAGCGCGGTCGCACCGATCGACATCGACGTGGTGGCATGGCGCGTGGCGCTTGCTGCCCGAGACACCGATTTCTGGATCGTCGATCCCTGTACCGTCTTCTTCTGGCGTGCCGGTGAGGCGGTCGTGCGTCCGCGACCGGACAGTTTCAGCCGGTGCACTTTGCCGATGACGGCATTGCGGCTGACCCCGCCAAGCTGTGCGGCGATCTGGCTGGCGCTGAGGCCCTCCGACCACAATTTTCTGAGAAGTTCGACTCGCTCGTCAGTCCAGTTCATGAGACCGCGCTCCTGCTGAAACGTGCGGCAATCGGAATCCATTCCCGACCCGGCTTCTGCCGGGCAGACACCACATATATCGGGTGATTAGGTCCGCCGCACGAAATCTAGTTATTTCTCTACTACAATTACCTTATGCGCTGACTCGGTGACAAGAGTCCCAAGGCCAACACGAATCGGTTTTTTCGGTTTTCCCCAACTTGCCCGGTCGCTTATGAGCCGGCGTTATGCTGGAGGGCTTGCCGCACGTCCTTGCGCGACCTTTTCGTTGACTTCACGGCCGAAAAACACGATAAGCCACAAGGGCCGCCGCTTTGGCGGCTTTTTGATTTTTCCGGTTCCGGAGACGCATATAATGAGCGGTTCGGCGCTTTTCGAGACCTTTGTTCGCGCACCCCTGGCTTTCGACCACGGTGAAGGCACCTGGCTGGTCACCGATAAGGGCGAGCGATATCTCGATTTCGCCGGCGGGATCGCCGTCAATTCATTGGGCTACAGCCATCCGCATTTGGTCGCGGCCCTCACCGAGCAGGCCGCCAAGCTCTGGCACGTCTCCAATCTGTACGAGATTCCGGGACAGAGCCGGCTCGGCGAGCGGCTGGCCGACGCCAGCTTCGCCGACAAGGTGTTTTTCACCAATTCCGGCGCAGAGGCGCTCGAATGCGCCATCAAGACGGCGCGGCGCTACCACTTCGTCAAGGGCCATCCCGAGCGATACCGCACAATCACCTTCGAAGGCGCCTTCCACGGCCGTACCCTGGCGACCATCGCCGCCGGCGGCCAGTACAAATACCTGGAAGGTTTCGGTCCCAAGGTCGACGGCTTCGACCAGGTCGGCTTCGACGATGTGGATGCAGCCGAAAAGGCGATCACGCCTGAAACCGCGGCGATCCTGATCGAGCCGGTGCAAGGCGAGGGCGGTATCAGGCAAGTGCCGACACAATCGCTGAAGCGGCTCAGGCAGCTCTGCGATCAGCACGGACTGCTTCTGATTTTCGACGAGGTCCAATGCGGCGTCGGCCGCACCGGAAAGCTGTTTGCGCATGAATGGGCGGGCGTCACCCCCGACCTGATGGCGGTGGCCAAGGGCATCGGCGGCGGCTTCCCGATGGGTGCCTGCCTCGCCACCGACCAGGCGGCGGTCGGCATGACCGCCGGCGTGCACGGCACCACCTTCGGCGGCAATCCGCTGGCGATGGCGGTCGGCAACGCCGTGCTCGACGTGGTGCTGGAAGACGGCTTTCTCGAGGACGTCCGGCGCAAGGCGCTGCTGTTGAAGCAGGGGCTCGCCGGTGTCGCCGACGAATTTCCGGATGTTATCGAAAGCATCAGGGGCACCGGCCTGATGCTTGGGCTTAAATGCGCGATGCCCAACACCAAGGTCACGGTGGCACTGCGTGACCAGCATCTCTTGACGGTTCCGGCCGGCGACAACGTTATCCGCCTGCTGCCGCCTCTCACCGTCACTGACGCCGAGATCCACGAGGCGCTCGAGCGCATTCGTGCCGGCGCCAAGAGCCTGGCGGATGCCATCGTCGCTGCCGCTGCGAAGTAATCCTGGAATTCCTGATGTCCCTTCGCCATTTTACCGATCTTTCTGCCGTTTCCGAAGGCGATCTGCGCTTCATGCTCGACGACGCAGCTGTGCGAAAGGCAAGGCTCAAGGCCGGAGAACGCAGCAAGCCGCTCGAAGGCAAGGTGCTGGCGATGATCTTCGACAAGCCGTCGACGCGCACGCGCGTATCGTTCGACGTCGGCATGCGGCAGTTGGGTGGCGAGACGATCATGCTGACCGGCACCGAGATGCAGCTTGGCCGCTCGGAGACCATTGCCGACACGGCCAAGGTGCTGTCGCGCTATGTCGATGCCATCATGATCCGCACCACCTCGCATGACCGGCTGTTGGAACTGACGGAAAACGCTACGGTCCCCGTCATCAACGGGCTGACCGACGAGACCCATCCCTGCCAGCTGATGGCCGACATCATGACCTTCGAAGAGCACCGCGGTCCGGTGGCCGGCAAGACGATCGCCTGGACCGGCGACGGCAACAACGTGCTGCATTCGCTCCTGGAGGCATCTGCGCGGTTCCAATTCAAGCTGAACGTCGCCGTGCCCGAGGGCAGCGAACCGGCTCAGAAGCATGTCGACTGGTCGAAAGCCAATGGCGGCAAGCTGAAATTCACCCGCTCGCCCGAGGAGGCCGTTCACGAGGCCGACTGCATCGTCACCGACTGCTGGGTGTCGATGGGCCAGGAGCACCGTGCCCGCGGCCACAATGTCTTCCTGCCCTATCAGGTCAATGCGGCACTGATGGCGAAAGCCAAGCCGGACGCGCTGTTCATGCACTGTCTGCCGGCGCATCGCGGTGAGGAGGTTACCGACGAGGTCATCGACGGACCGCATTCTGTGGTGTTCGATGAGGCCGAGAACCGGCTCCATGCCCAGAAGGCGGTCCTGGCCTGGTGCCTGGGCGCTTGATACGGGCCGCGATGATCCGGGCCGGCCTGATCTGCGCCGCCTTGATCCGGGCCGCCTTGATCTGGGCCGCCTTGATCCGGGAGTGGGTGGTGCCTATCTCAGGCGCATCACGCAAATCGAGCGCGTCTCGTCGCATGCGCCCCGGAGGGCGGCATCGCCGCGCCCCGGAGCTTTGTCATGTTGGAAACTCATCAATTGGCTGAACATAAACCCAAGCTCGGCGAATTCGGCTACGCCGGCGACGATCATGTCTTGCCGTTCGAGGTCGGCCCGCTCGACGTGCGCGGCCGCACCGTCCAGCTCGGGCCGATGCTCGACGCCATTCTCAGCCGCCACGACTATCCCGAGCCGGTCGCCCGGCTCCTGGCCGAAGCCTGTGTGCTGACGGTACTGCTCGGAACTTCGCTGAAATTCGAGGGCAAGTTCATTCTGCAGACCCGCACCGACGGGCCGGTCGACATGCTGGTCGCCGATTTCTCCACGCCGCACGCGCTGCGCGCTTATGCCCGCTTCGATGCCGACCGGCTGCAGGCTTTGACTTCTGCCGGCGAGACGTCACCGCAGACGCTGCTCGGCAGCGGCGTCCTGGCGCTGACCATTGACCAGGGCGCTCACACGCAGCGCTACCAGGGCATCGTCCAGCTCGACGGCGTCACACTGGAAGATGCCGCACGCACCTATTTCCGCCAGTCGGAGCAGATTCCGACGGACCTCCGCCTTTCGGTTGCCAAGCTTCTGACGCCCGGCGTCGGCGGTGCCCGCGAGCAATGGCGGGCCGGTGGCCTGCTGGCGCAATTCCTGCCGCAGTCGGCGGAGCGTATGCGCGTACCCGACCTTCCCGGTGGCGACGGCGATCCGCGTGAGGAAATCCATGACCCGACCGACAATTCCTGGCAGGAGCTGCTGGCGCTGCTTGGTACCATTGAACCGACCGAGCTGATCGATCCGACGATCGGCGCCGAACGGCTGCTTTACCGGCTTTTCCACGAGCATGGCGTCCGCGTGTTCGGCGGCGTGCCGGTCGCCGACCAGTGCTCATGCTCGAGGGAGAAGATCCGCGGCATTCTCGAAGGCTTTTCCGCCGAGGAGATCAGGGACAGCACCGAGGATGGCAGCATTCACGTCGCCTGCGAATTCTGCTCGAAGCAATATGACTTCGACCCGGCGGAGTTTGCAGCGGCTGGATGACGGCCCTCAATTGACGGTGCGCCGCGTGCCCGGCAAATCGAGCGAGAAGGCGGGGATGGCGACGTCGAACGTCTCGCCCCGCTTGTTGCGCATTGTGTAGTGCCCGACCATGATGCCGGACGGGGTCGAGAGCGGGCATCCGGACGTATACTGATAGCTGTCGCCGGGGTTGAGTCCGGGTTGCTCGCCGACGACCCCGGTGCCGCGCACTTCCTCGACTTTGCCGGTACCGTCGGTGATGTGCCAGTAGCGTGAAAGAAGCTGCACGAACTCATCCGACTGATTGTCGATGGTCACCTGGTAGCCCCAGACATAGCGGTTTTGCGGCGGATCGGAGTGATCCTCCAGATAGAACGGCCTGACCTGCACTTCGATGTTGCGGGTGACGGCGCTGTACATAAACTGCTCCAAAGCAATGTAGATGGAACTTTCGATGCTCAGCGCAGTTTGGTCAACGATGCGCAGCATCTTCTTGCCCGATCTCAAGCGCAGGTGCCGAAAAACAATGTCATTTGAGTGACACATGACAATGATGGTGTGCAGGCTTGTGCCGGACGACTCAGCGTTCTGTCGAATTGTTGAAAACGGCTGTCATGCGGCCGGCATTTCTGGAGTGACCAGATCTCGATGGAACCGACATACGCAGCCGCCCTCCTTTCCATAGCCCTCCTTCTTTCAAATCTCGCCAGCATCCTGTTAGCTTCGCAGAAGCTGAAGCGACCAGCCAGTATTGCACCGCCCGCGGCCAACGCGCCGCCGGTATCGATCGTCATCCCGGCGCGCGGCGTCGAGCCGTTTGCCGAAGAGACGCTGGAGCGCGCCTTCTCACTCGACTGGCCGCGCTACGAACTCATCTTCTGTGTCGCCCATGCCGACGACCCGGTGGTCAAGCCGATCACCGCCGCAATGGCGCGCTTTCCAGCTATTCGCGCCCGCCTTCTGGTCGGTGACGACCGCATCAGCGGCAATCCAAAACTCAACAATTGCGTGAAGGGTTGGGAGGCGGCGCGTTATCGCTGGGTCATCCTTGCCGATTCCAACGTGCTTATGCCGAGCGACTACGTCCAGTACCTGATGGCGGCGTGGCGGCACGACACTGGCCTCGTCTGCTCGACGCCGATCGGCTCGCGGCCGGACGGCTTCTGGGGGGAGGTCGAATGCGCCTTTCTCAACACGCTGCAGGCACGCTGGCAGTACGCTGGAGAGGCGCTCGGCCTCGGCTTCGCCCAGGGTAAGAGCATGTTGTGGAACAAGCCAATGCTCGATGCCAATGGCGGCATCCGCGCGCTTGCCGCCGAGATCGCCGAGGACGCCGCCGCGACCAAGCTGGTCAATGGGCTCGGACTGCGGGTCAATCTTGTCGCCTCTCCCTTCGAACAGCCGCTCGGCCGGCGCACGCTTGGCGAGATCTGGTCACGGCAGGCGCGCTGGGCGCGGCTGCGCCGCGTCACCTTTGCACTGTTCTTTGCCCCCGAAATCCTGATCGGCGCGGCACCGCCGCTAGTGCTTGCACTGATCGCTGCGGCTGACGCCGGCGTCAGCCTGCCGGCAACCGCCATCGCCGTGCTGGTCGCGGCCTACCTGCCGGAATGCGCCTTGGCCTCGGCCAAGGGATGGCACCTGTCGCCGCGCACGATCCCGGCGATGATGGCACGAGACCTGATGCTTCCCGCCATTTGGGCGCGCGGATGGCTGAGCGGCGCCGTCGACTGGCGCGGCAACGTGATGACTATCCAGACAAAGACTGTCGCGGAGCTGGAAGAGACCCCGTCCGGCGCCTGATCGGCACGTCCCCGCTGCCTCTGTTCGGCCCGCCCTTATCCGGCAACTCTCAGTGCCTGCTCGATGTCTTCGAGCAGGTCGTCGGCGTCCTCAAGGCCGACTGACAGCCTGAGCGTTCCCGGTCCGATGCCGAGCTCGGCGCGGGCTTCATCAGTCAAGTTCTTGTGTGTGGTCGTCGCCGGATGGGTGATCAGGCTCTTGGCGTCGCCGAGATTGTTGGAAATCAGCACGACGTCGAGTGCGTTCTGGAAGGCAAAGGCCGCCTGCTTGCCGCCCTTCACATCGAAGCAAATCAGCGTCGAGCCGCCTGACATCTGCTTCTTGACCACGGCCGCTTGCGGGTGGTCGGCGCGGCCGGGATAGATGACGCGGGCGATTTGCGGGCGCTCGGCCAGGAAATCCGCGATGCGGCCGGCACTTTCCGTCTGCTGGCGTACGCGTAGCGGCAGCGTCTCCAGGCCTTTCAGCAGCGTCCAGGCATTGAAGGGCGAGAGGCTGGGGCCGGTGTGGCGGAAATAGTCATGCAGATTCTCGTCGATCCATTTCTTGTCCGACAGAACGATGCCGCCAAGACAACGCCCCTGGCCGTCAATATGCTTCGTGGCCGAATAGACGACGATGTGGGCGCCGAGCTGCAGGGGTTTCTGCTGCAAGGGCGTAGCGAAGACATTATCGACGATCAGCCTGGCGCCGATCGAATTGGCAAGTGCCGCGACGGCGGCAATGTCGACTACCTCCAGCGTTGGATTGGTAGGGCTTTCCAGGAAAAACAGTTTGGTGTTTGGCTTGACCGCCTTTTCCCAATTGGCGATGTCGGTGCCGTCGACCAGCGTTGCCTCAATGCCGTATTTCGGCGCCAGCGTCTCGATCACCCAGCGGCAGGAGCCGAACAGCGCGCGCGCCGCCACGATATGGTCGCCCGCCTTGGCGCTACACAGCAGTGCTGCCGTCACCGCCGCCATGCCGGATGCCGTCGCGCGCGCGTCCTCGGCTCCTTCCAGCGCGCACATGCGTTTCTCAAACATGTCGACCGTCGGATTGGCATAGCGCGAATAGATGAAGCCCGGCTCCTCGCCCTTGAAGCGGGCCTCCGCCGCTTGCGCCGTCTCGTAGACATAGCCTTGGGTGAGATACATCGCCTCGGAGGTCTCGCCGAAGCCGGAACGCAGCGTCCCGGCATGCACGAGTGCGGTCTGAGGCTTCCAGTCGCGCTTCTTGGTCATCATTCCATCCAAACACCAAAATTGGTCCAAACAACAAAAAACCGGCCGCGAAAGTCGCAACCGGTCCATATGGCCTTGCGGCCGACGGTCCTTTAGCGACTTGTTTAACGTGGCTGCAAGCCGACCGGCCAAATCACCACGGGATAACGAGCTTTAGACCCGCGCCACGCTTGCGTCAATTGCCGGCATGATTAAGAGGGTTGTACCAAGCAGGTGCCAAAGGCGTCCACGGTCGGACCTGCGACAGAACAAGACCTCGCCCGGCCTTCGAACGGAGCCAGACCCTTGCGGCAGACAGGCATTCTTCCCGATCAGCATATTTCCGAGCTGTTCCAGACGGGCGCGCTGAAATCGCCGCGCATGCTCGATGCCGATCAGATCCAGCCGGCCAGCCTTGACCTCAGGCTCGGCGACAAGGCCTGGCGAGTGCGTGCTTCCTTCTTGCCCGGCCCGGACCACAGGGTTGTCGACAAGCTCGACCGGCTGAAGCTGCACGAGATCAACCTCGCCGAAGGTGCGGTGCTGGAAACCGGCTGCGTCTACATCGTGCCGCTGCTCGAAAGCCTGGCGCTGCCCGCCCATATTTCCGCCTCCGCCAACCCGAAAAGCTCGACCGGACGGCTCGATATCTTCACCCGCGTAATGACCGACCGTGGCCACGAGTTCGACAAGATCGCCGCTGGCTATGAAGGCCCGCTCTATCTGGAGGTCAGCCCGCGCACTTTCCCGATCATCGTGCGGACCGGCTCGCGGCTGTCGCAGATCAGGTTCCGCACCGGCAATGCGCTCTTGTCGGAAAGCGAGCTGCACGAGTTGCACCGCGCCGAAATGTTGGTCGCCACCGAACCACCCAACATCTCAGGCGGCGGAATCGCGCTGTCGATCGATCTCGACGGCGACAAGGACGGGCTGGTCGGCTATCGCGGCAAGCACCACACCGGCCTGGTCGACGTCGACAAGCGCGCCGCGCAGGATGTCGTCGATTTCTGGGAGCCGCTCTACAAAAGCGGCGCCGGCGAGCTGGTGCTCGATCCGGACGAATTCTACATCTTGGTGTCGCGCGAGGCGGTCCATGTGCCGCCACTCTACGCCGCCGAAATGACGCCTTTCGACCCGCTGGTCGGCGAGTTCCGCGTCCATTATGCCGGTTTCTTCGACCCGGGTTTCGGCCATTCGGCGTCGGGCGGCACCGGCAGCCGGGCGGTGCTCGAGGTGCGTAGCCACGAAGTGCCGTTCATCCTCGACCACGGCCAGATCGTCGGACGGTTGGTCTACGAGCACATGCTGAAACGGCCGCAGGCGCTCTACGGCACAGATCTCGGCTCGAACTATCAGGCGCAGGGCCTGAAACTGTCCAAGCATTTCCGCGCCGCGCGATGAGTTTGGAACTGCCAATCTCCCCCACGAGGGGGGAGATCACGCTGTCATCGACGCCTCAAAGCGCCTTCACCGCCACCTTCACCGGCTGCTCGATTTCAAGCGGGTTGCGCAGCGGCAGGCCGAAATCCTGCGCCTCGATTTCGAATACGTCACCGGCCTCGGTCCTGATGCCGTCGGCGAAGGACAGTGTTGCCGTGCCGAACATGTGTACATGCACATCACCCGGCTGGCGGAAGGCCGAGTATTTGAAGTGGTGATGCTCGAGATTGCCAATGGTGTGCGACATGTTCGCCTCGCCCGACAGGAACGGCTTTTCCCAAAGCAGCTTGCCGTCGCGCAGGATGCGTGAAGCGCCGCGGATATCGGACGGCAGGTCGCCGATCAGGATCTCCGGGCCGAACGAAGCGTTACGCAGCTTGGAATGGGCGAGGAAGAGATAGTTCACACGCTCGGTGACGTGGTCGGAAAACTCGTTCGACAGGGTGAAGCCGACGCGGAATGGGGCGCCGTCGTCGCCGATCACATAGATACCGGCGATTTCCGGCTCCTCGCCGGCATCCTGGGCGAAGGCCGGCGACACAAGCGCCGCACCGGGCGCCACCGCCATAGTGCCGTTGCCCTTGTAGAACCATTCCGGCTGCACGCCGATCTGGCCCTTCGCCGGCTTGCCACCCTCAAGCCCCATGCGGAACATCTTCATGGAATCGGTCAGCTGTTCCTCGCCGTCCGTGCTGAGCTTCTTGTGCATGGAATCGCGGGTCGCGGCGGAGCCGAGATGCGTCAGCCCGGTGCCGGTGAGATGGAGATGCGCCGGATCGGGATGGTTGATCGGCGACAGCAGTCGTCCCTTCTTGTAGGCTGCGTCCAGATCGATGGTTTCGCCGAAGCCCTTGCGCTCGATCAGGGCGACAAGCCCGCTGCCGGTGCGCGCGGCTTCCATCGCCAGCGAATAGACGCTGCGCGCGCCGTTGATGACGCGGGTCTTGCCGCCGTTGCGGGCAACGACGCGGATCGTCTCGGCGTCGTCGAGGATCTGTGAGATCAGCATGGTAACCCTCTCTGAATTGCGGGCTTGGCGTGCCTTTCTTGGCAAACCCTGCCCGGCGCGGCTCGGACCGTTGTCCGCGCCTCGATTGAAATTCTTCGTCCGGATTGCGCTCGCGGATCAGGTCCCTCGAGGGACTTCTTTGCGCCGCCCGGCAGCGCCGCGATGTGACCCGTATGCCTCCTGGTTGCCTCTCAAGCCTTGTTCTTGTTGTAGACGTCGAAGACGACGGCGCCGAGCAGCACCAGGCCTTTGACCACCTGCTGCCAGTCGACATTGACGCCCATGATCGACATGCCGTTGTTCATGACGCCCATGATGAAGCCGCCGACCACCGCGCCGATGACCTGGCCGACGCCGCCCATCGCCGAAGCGCCACCGATGAACACCGCGGCGATGACGTCGAGCTCGCTGCCGAGGCCGGCCGCCGGCACAGCCTGCCCCAGGCGCGCTGCGATAATCAGGCCGCCGAGTGCCGACAGCACGCCCATATTGATGAACACCATCAACGTCAGCCGTTCGGTCTTGATGCCCGATAGCTGGGCTGCCTTGGCATTGCCGCCCATCGCATAGATGCGGCGGCCGATCGTCATGCGTTTGGTAACGAAGACGAACAACGCGATCAGCACACCCATCACCATGAGAACGATGGGGAGGCCCCTATAGGTGGCGAATTGGTAAACGAGAAACAGCGCCAGCGCGCTGATCACCAGGGTCTTGACGACGAACAGCGAGAAGGGCTCGGCTTCGTAGCCATGCTTCTCGCGGGTGCGCCGTGCCCTGAGCCCGAAATAGGCATAGGCGAGCACGGCGACGAGGCCGATCACGATCGTCGTCAGGTGCAGCGTGAGGCCGCTGCCGACAATGGTTTTGCCGGCGGCGTTCACGGTTGGCGGTATCAGTGTCAATGGGCCGATCAGGTCCGGAATGAAGCCGGAACTGAGCGCCTTGAAGCCGACTGGAAGCGGCCCCACGGAAGACCCGCCACCGAGCAGCGCCTGGCAGATGCCGCGGAAGATCAGCATGCCCGCCAGCGTGACGATAAAGCTCGGTATTCGGTGATAGGCAATCCAGTAGCCTTGTGCCGCGCCGATCGCACCACCGACGATCAGGCAGATGATCGACACCACCAGCGGATTGCTCAATGGGCCAAGCGGCCAGATGACCATCATCATCGCCGCCAGTGCGCCGATGAAGCCGGCGACTGAGCCGACGCTGAGATCGATATGGCCCGAAACGATCACCAGAAGCATGCCCAGCGCCATCACGATGATGAAGCTGTTCTGCTGCACGAGATTGCTGAGGTTCACCGGCTTGAACAGCGTTCCGGACGTGGTGAACTGGAAGAACACCATGATTGCGATCAACGCCAGCACCAACCCGTATTCGCGCAGATTGGTGACCAGCGCCGAGACGGCAATGCGAGGTGCCTGTTGTATATCCTGGGCGACGCCGGTTTGCGGCCCGGGAGCGCTTTCGGTGCTCATGATGCTTTCCCTTCTCCACGGACGATGGCGCGCATGATCTTTTCCTGGCTGGCGTCGCTCGCCGCCATTTCGCCGACGATGCGTCCTTCGTTCATGACGTAGATGCGGTCGGTGATGCCGAGCAGTTCGGGCATTTCCGACGAGATGACGATGATTGCCTTACCCTCGGAGGCGAGACGCGCGATGATCGTATAGATTTCATATTTGGCGCCGACATCGATACCGCGTGTCGGCTCGTCGAGGATCAGCACTTCCGGATTGGCGAACAGCCATTTCGACAGCACCACCTTCTGCTGATTGCCGCCAGAAAGGTTGCCGGTCATCTGGTAGACGCTTGAGGCGCGGATATTGGTCCTGCCGCGATAATCGTTGGCGACGGAAAGCTCGCGCAAATCCTCGATCACGCCATGGCGCGAGACGCCGGGCAGGTTGGCCAGCGTGATGTTATGCTTGATATGGTCGATCAAGTTGAGACCGTAGGTCTTGCGGTCCTCCGTAACATAGGCGATGCCGTGTTCCACCGCCTTGCTCACCGAAGAGACATCGATCGGCTTGCCGTTAAGGAACACCTCGCCCGTGATGCGACGGCCATAGGACCGGCCGAACAGGCTCATGGCAAACTCGGTCCGGCCGGCGCCCATCAGCCCGGCAATGCCGACCACCTCGCCCTTGCGGGCGTTGAGGTTGATGCCCTTGATGACCTGCCGCTCGGCATGGATGGGATGGTAGACCGACCAGTTTTTCACTTCGAGAACGGTCTCACCGATCTTCGGCTCTCGCGGCGGGTAGCGGTCGTCGAGCGAACGGCCGACCATCGACGTGATGATGCGGTCCTCCGAGATGTCCTTCTTGGCCAACGTCTCGATGGTCCGGCCGTCACGGATGATCGTGACCTTGTCGGCGACCCGGTTCACCTCGTTGAGCTTGTGGGAGATCAGGATCGAAGTGATGCCCTGCCGCTTGAATTCGAGCAGCAGATCGAGCAGCGCCTGGCTGTCCTTTTCGGACAGGCTCGCCGTCGGCTCGTCCAGAATGAGCAGCTTCACTTCCTTGCTGAGCGCCTTGGCGATCTCGACCAGCTGCTGCTTGCCGACGCCGATATTGGTGATCAGCGTGTTGGGGTCTTCCTTGAGGCCGACCTTCTTGAGCAGGGCGCTGGTGCGCGTCTCGTTGGCATTCCAGTCGATGACGCCGTATCTGGCCTGCTCGTTGCCGAGAAATATGTTTTCGGCGATAGACAGCATCGGCACCAGCGCAAGCTCCTGGTGGATGATGACGATGCCCTTGCGCTCGCTGTCATGGATGCCTTTAAAATGGCACTCATCGCCGCGATAGATGATCTGGCCGTCATAGGTGCCGGACGGATACACACCCGACAGCACCTTCATCAGCGTCGACTTGCCGGCGCCGTTCTCGCCGACCACGGCATGGATCTCGCCTTCCTCGACCATGAGCTTGACGTTCGACAGCGCCTTGACGCCTGGAAACGTCTTGGTGATGTCGCGCATCTCCAAAATCGTCGATGCCATTGAGAATACCACTCCTGCGAGGTCCGCAAACAATACCGGGCTGGCTCGCCAACGAAAAGGGGCCCTGCCTGCGCAGGACCCCAGGCTTTGTAACCGCGATTACTTCAGTTCTTCGGCCTTGATGTAGCCGGAGTCGACCACCAGCGCCTGGTAGTTCGACTTGTCGACGTCATGCGGCGTCAACAGGATCGAGGGAACGACCTTGACGTCGTTGTTGTAGGTCGTGGTGTCGAGGCCTTCCGGCTTGCCGCCCGAGAGCACCTTGTCGACGAGTTCGACCGTCGCCTTGGCGAGTTCGCGGGTGTCCTTGAACACGGTCGAATACTGTTCGCCGGCAATGATCGCCTTGACCGAAGCGGTCTCGGCGTCCTGTCCGGTGACGATCGGCCATGGCTGATCGGCAGTGCCGTAGCCTACGGCACGCAGCGAAGCGATGATGCCGCGCGACAGGCCGTCATAGGGCGAGAGCACGCCATCGACGCGGCTGCCGTCCGAGTAGTTGGCGGAGAGCAGATTGTCCATGCGGGCCTGGGCGGTTGCCGCCAGCCAGCGCAGCGTGCCGACCTTGTCCATGCCCATCTGGCCGGACTTCACGACGAGGGTCTTGTCGTCGATCAGCGGCTGAAGAACCGACATGGCGCCGTTATAGAAGAAGAACGCATTGTTGTCGTCCGGCGAACCGCCGAACAGCTCGATGTTGAACGGACCCTTCTTCTCGGGATAGCCGAGGCCCTTGAGCAGCGATTTTGCCTGGATGACGCCGACGCCGAAATTGTCGAAGGTGGTGTAGTAATCGACATTTGGCGTCTTCTTGATCAGGCGGTCGTAAGCGACGACGACGACGCCTGCGTCATTCGCCTTCTGCAGCGCATCGCCCATCGTGGTGCCGTCGATCGAAGCGATGATCAGCGCCTTCGGGCCCTTGGTGATTTCGTTTTCCAGCTGGCTGAGCTGGTTCGGAATGTCGTCCTGCGCGTATTGCAGGTCGACAGTGTAGCCCAGAGCCTCGAGCTGGGACTTGACGGCGTCGCCATCGTTGATCCAGCGCTGCGAGGTCTTGGTGGGCATCAGCACGCCGACCAGGCCTTCGCCCGCCTGCGCCGGCAGCGTCATAGCCGCGATGCCTAGGGCCGCGACGGCGGCCAGTGTCTTGATAATCTTCACATTAACTCTCCCTGGTTGATGGACGCGTACCCTTGGGTTTCGTGGGCCGCGCAATCGTGCAGGAGCGCCAAAGGCGCCGCTGCCGTCAATCGATCTCCGGTATCCTCCCAATCGGCCCCGAAACTCTGGGTTCAATCGATACGAGTTTTCTCTCGTCGCCGATCGTCAAGTGTCAGGACGCGCGAAGGGTGTGTCGCTTTGCCATAACTGTCAAATGCGATCTTTGATGGTTGCTATATCGAGACTGATATGGCTTAGGCTAGTGAGGACGCTGCCGGATTTTGCCGGGGCGCCGGGCGTGCGAGTAGGGAAAAATCATGGCGGCGCTGCGAAATCCTGGCGGAATATCAGCCGGTTACGATGAAATCCCGGGCGATGGCGGAACCTTGCTGCGCAGCGGCTTGAGCCTGCGTCACATGCGCATGATCGCAGCCCTCGACGAGCACGGCCGGGTGAGCGCCGCGGCCCAGGTCATGAACATCTCGCAGCCGGCGGCCTCGCGCATGATCGCCGAGATGGAGGCCGTGCTCGATGTCAAGCTCTGCGAAAGGCTGCCGCGCGGCATCACGCTGACGCCCTATGGCAAGGCGTTGGCACGGCGCGCGCGATCGATCCTGCTCGAGATGCGCGAGGTCGACCGTGAGATTTTCGAGCTCAAGGCGGGCAAGGGCGGCTCGGTGTTCCTGGGAGCGGTAACAGCACCGGCGATCGAGCTGGCGGTACCGGCGATCCGCGAGATCCGGCGCCTCTATCCGCGCATCGAAATCACCATGCAGGTCGAGACCTCGAACGTGTTGGCGCGCGAGCTGATCGCCTCGCGCCACGATTTCATCATCGCCCGCATCCCCGACGACCTCAATCCGCGGCTGTTCGAAGCCCGCGTCATCGGCGTCGAGAAGGCCTGCCTGATCGTGCGCCGCGGCCACCCGCTGACCAAGGGCAAGGTGGTGCGGCTGGAAGACACCGCCGCCTATGACTGGGTTTTCCAGTCGGGCGGCTCGCCGCTGCGCCAGGCGATGGAGAGCAACTTTCTGAACCGAAATATCGCGTTGCCGGACCGCATCCTCAATACCAGCTCGCTGCTATTGACTCTGGTCATGGTCGCGCAATCCGACGCCATCGCGCCGGTTTCGATCCAGGTCGCGAAGTTCATCCAGAACCCGGAAGGCCTGGCCGGCGCCATCGATGTTGTCCAGACCGAGTTCGACATCGAGGTCAGACCCTACAGCCTGATCACGGTGAAGAACCGCGCGCTGTCGCCGGCAGCCAAGATGCTGCACGATTTCATTTTGCGAGAGGTGGGCTGAGGCTTGGAGCGAATAGCGGGGCGCATTCCGTGGCCCCGAGCGGCGCCGGTGCACGTTGGCAATAGCGAGGATGCTCAAAAAAGCCCGCCAGCAGAAGCCAGCGGGCAAAGGGTAGACATTCCGGTTGGGGTCATTCGAGGCCCCGCCGACCCTCAATGTGAAATATTCCAGGAACCGGTACATCGGCCAAACAGATGAAAGGCGGCCAGCCGGGTTGCAAAAAACTGCCTATAAATCCGCTGGTTTTCAGATTGGCCAAAACAAGTGCAATGCACTGGGGCAAAAGCTGGAGCGGGTAGCGGGAATCGAACCCGCGCGTTCAGCTTGGGAAGCTGACAAGCTACCATTACATCATACCCGCGCTGGTTCCTCCGATATCATGGCCCGGCGCCGATGCGCAATCCCGGTTTGAGGGCTCGGCTTGATGCAGGGCTGTCAACTGCGTATTTCTGGGCATGTGCCCGAATCGCGGCACCCGACTGTGGAGACAGGCCTTGTCCGCACTGAACCGCTTTCTCGGCGATACGCCGCTCCGGGTGATCCTTAAGCTGCTTGTGGTGTCGTTCCTCGTCGGCTTGGTCATGAATGCCTTCGGCTGGTCGCCGATGGACGTGCTTTACGGCATCCGCAAATTCTTCATCGACCTGTGGAACTTGGGCTTCCACGCCATCGACCGTTTCCTCGGCTACATCCTGCTCGGTGCTGCAATCGTCGTGCCGGCCTTCATCCTGCTCAGGATCGCCAATTTCAGGAAGTGAATTTCAGGCGTATTCCGCAGCCAGCTCGAACAGGATGGCGTGGCGTGCGGCGAGTGCTGCGACATCCGCCGAATAGCCGCCGCCGATGACCCCGCACACCGGGATATCGAGCGTGCGGAAATGGCGGATCACCATATCGTCACGGGCGCGCAGCCCGTCATCCGTGAGCGACAACCTGCCGAGCCGGTCCTCGACATGGACATCGACGCCGGCATTGTAGAAGACGAGGTCCCAGCGCCTTCGCGCCGACAGCTCCGGCAGGATGGCGTCCAGCCGCTCCAGATAGGCTGCATCGCCGGCGCCGTCGGGCAGGGCGACATCGAGGTTGGAGGCGATCTTGCGTGCGGGGTAGTTGCGGTCGCCATGCATCGAGAAGGTAAACACGCGCGGCTCGTCGTTCAGGATATCCGCCGTGCCGTCGCCCTGATGCACGTCGAGGTCGACGACCAGGATGTTTTGGGCGGCACCTTCGGCGAGCAGCACCAGCGCGGCAACCGCCACGTCGTTGAAGGTGCAGAAGCCGGCGCCTTGCGCGCGCCGCGCGTGATGACTGCCGCCGGCCGTGTTGCAAGCGATTCCGTTCAGCAAAGCCAGCCGCGCCGCCATCACCGTGCCGGCCGTTGCGAGCTGCGCCCTCAGCGAAACCCGCGGTCCCACGGGAAAGCCGATCTCGCGCTCGATCCTCACCGGCACGTCGCAGGCAAGCACCTGGTCGACATAGTCTGCCGCGTGGGCAAGCTTCAGCCATGATGGCCGCGCCACCGCTGGTGTGTTGAGCGCTTCGGGCTGCGCCAGGCCGCGCGCCCGCAAGGCATCCATCAGCAGCGGATATTTGCTCATCGGGAAGCGGTGGTTGACCGCGAAGCCGGCGTCGTAGTCGGGATGATGAACGATCTGCAAGGGCATGGGACGGGCGGTGCGCCAGAGGCGGGTTTCGGTTGACCATAGCGGGGTGGATGGTTGCGCGAGGTCCCCAAATTGGGGCACATCGGCCAGCCGATCAAGCCGCAACAGGAAGCAACACGCGTTTGGAGCAGGCTTTACCCACCGAAGCCCACGCCACCGAAGCCAGGGCCTTCGTCGTCACCAACCGCTCGGTGCTCGCCATCGCCGTGCCGATGACGCTCGCCTATCTGACGACGCCGTTGCTCGGAATCGTCGACACGGCGGTGGTTGGGCAGTTCGGCGATGCCGCCCTTCTCGGCGGCCTGGCGGCCGGCGCCCTGATCTTCGACGTCGTTTTCACCACCTTCAACTTCCTGCGCTCCGGCACCACCGGCCTCGTCGCCCAGGCCTTCGGGCGCGGCGATGCGCTGGAGGAGCAGGCGGTGTTCTGGCGCGCCGTGCTGATCGCGGTCGTCGCCGGCGTCGTGCTTGCCGCGCTTGCGCCGCTGGTTTCCGCCGCCGGGCAATGGTTCATCGGCGCCGAACCGCGCGTCAGCGCGGCGATGGACGTCTATATCCGCATCAGGATGCTCGCAGCACCGTTCTCGCTGATCAATTACGCCATCCTTGGCTACGTGCTTGGGCGCGGCGAGGGCGGGCTTGGGCTGATGCTGCAATTGATATTGAACGGCATCAACATCGCCCTTTGCTTCCTGCTTGGCCTGGAGCTCGGCTGGGGCGTTGCCGGCGTTGCCTGGGCAACGGTCACCGGCGAATTCGTCGCCATGCTGCTTGGTCTCGCCATTGTCGGCCGGCGCTTTTGGGCAGCGCCCACGCTGCCGCGCCACCGCGTCCTCGATTTGCCGGCATTCCTGCGCATGATGTCGCTCAATCGCGATATCATGATCCGCTCCTTTTCGCTGCTCGCCGCCTTTGCGCTGTTCACGCGCCAAGGCGCGCAGTTCGGCACACTGACGCTGGCCGCCAACGCTGTGCTGATGAACCTATTCTTGGTTGCCGGCTATTTCCTCGATGGTTTCGCCACTGCCGCCGAGCAGCTCGCCGGCCGCGCCATTGGAGCGCGCGCCGCCACCGCCTTTAACCAGGCGGTGCGGCTGACGCTGCTTTGGGGGCTCGGTCTGGCGGGCGCGGCGACGCTCTTCGTCCTGCTGGAGGGCACCGATCTCGTCGCCCTGATCACGACCTCGACGGACGTCCGCGCCATTGCCGACATCTACTTGCCATGGGCGGCGTTCACCGCGCTCAGCGGCGTGCTGGCTTTCGAGATGGACGGTGTCTTCATCGGCGCAACATGGTCGCGCGACATGCGCAACATGATGCTGGTGTCGTTCCTGTCGTTCAGCGCCGCCCTGCTGATTCTGGTGCCGGCCTTCGGCAATCACGGCTTGTGGGCGGCGTTGCATGTCTTCCTGCTGGTACGCGGCTTCAGCCTGCTCGCCATATTGCGGCTGCGGGTGCGCACCGCCTTTAACTAATCGCTAAAGCGGTTTCACCGCCCATTGATCGAGGCGGCTGTCGCGAAGCTCGCGCAGCGACTTCAGCCCTTGACTGTCCATGAAACGAGCCATGCCGGAAAGAATGCGCCCCGGCAGCGCGGGCCCAGCATAGATCATGCCGGTATAGAGCTGCACGAGATCGGCGCCGGCGCGGATCTTTTCCAGGGCCGTCTCGGCGGAATCAACGCCGCCGACGCCGATGATAGTGGTATCCGGGCCAAGCAGTTTTCGCATCCTTGCCAGCACGATGGTCGAGCGCTCGAACAAGGGTTTCCCCGAAAGACCGCCGGCCTCGCCGGCAAGGCCGGCGTTGCGCAGGCCGGATCGCGCGATCGTGGTGTTGGAGACGATGAGGCCGTCAATCTGCTTCTCGGTGAGCTCGGCGGCGATGTCCTCCAACTCGGCCTCGACCAGGTCCGGCGCGATCTTGAGGAAGACCGGTGGTTTCGCGGATGCTGCCGGACGCGCGGCCATGACACGCGACAGGAGTTCGCCAAGCTGTTCGCGTGCCTGCATGTTGCGCAGGCCCGGCGTGTTCGGCGAGGAGATGTTGATTGCCAGATAACTGGCATATCGCGCAAACCGGACCACGCCGCGTTCATAGTCACTGACGCGGTCGGTGCTGTCCTTGTTGGCGCCGATGTTGACGCCGACGATGCCGGCGCGGCCCTTGCGGGCAGCAAGACGCTTTTCCGCGGCGGCGTGGCCTTCATTGTTGAAGCCCAGCCGGTTGATCACTGCCCCGTCCGAAGGCAGCCGGAAGATGCGCGGCTTCGGATTGCCCGTCTGCGGCAGCGGCGTGATCGTGCCGACCTCGGCGAAGCCGAAGCCGAGGCCGAGCAGCGCGTCCGGCACTTCGGCATTCTTGTCGTAACCCGCGGCCATGCCGAGCGGGTTCGGAAAATCGAGCCCGCAGATGCGTGTCTTCAACCTGTCGTCTCGCAAAGGGCGCCCGGCGACCGGCAGGCCGCATCTCAGCGCGGCAATCGACAGCCCATGCGCGGTTTCCGGATCGAGCGTGAACAGCAGTTTTTGGCCGATCCGGTCGAACGCGCTCATTCGGCCTCCAGCGCCGGGAATTCATGCCGGCCGTGGGCGCCGAGCGGCAATGCCTGCACCGAAACGACCGCATCGAGGCTGAGCGCGTCGTAAAGATGCGGGAACAAGGCGCCGCCGCGCGAGACTTCATATTTCAGCGCATCGCCAAGGTGCGCGCCGTCGACGGCGACCAGCAGCAACCCGCCCTGGCCGGCGAAATGTTTGGCCGCCGTTTCCCGAACCTGCCCGGCGGTGGAAAAATGGATGAAACCGTCGGCGACGTCGATCGGCGCGCCGGTGAAGCGGCCTTCCCTTTCGGCCTCGCGCCAAAGCGCCTCGGGAACTATCTTGTAGATGATCTCGGACATGGTTGCGCTATAGTCCGAACCGACCACGCGGGGAAGGGCAGGCCCGTGTTCTTCCCCATTTCAGGTTCGTCCCCATTTCAGGCGCAAACTGTGATAGATTGCGCTGACTGGCTCATGGAGGAAAACATGCGTCTGAAACACGTTTTGATCCCCGCAGCACTGGTCTCGCTTACAGCGGCGTCGGCCTTTTCCGAGGAAGCCGATCGCTACCGGTTGGAAAAATCGGCCAATGGCTATGTCCGCATGGATACGCAAACCGGCGCCATGTCGCTCTGCGAGGAGCGCTCCGGTCAGCTTGTCTGCAAGACGGCGGCCGACGAACGTGCCGCCTTCCAGGATGAGGTCGACCGGCTGCAAAATTCGGTGAAGGCGCTCGACGAACGCGTCGCCAAGCTCGAAAATTCGCTTGCCGCACGTCTCGAATCGACTTTGCCCAGCGAGGAGGATTTCAACAAGACGATGGGCTACATGGAGCGCTTCCTGCGTAGCTTTATGGACATCGTCAAGGACATGGACAAGGACGAAGACGGCGCCAAGCCCAATTCGCAAAAGACCTAGGCAATTCGCAACAAGACCTGGGGCGGGAATAGCAAGCCGGCCACGCCGAACAGCAGGCATGGCGTTATGATCGTTCAGATCCTGCAAGGCGGAAAATCGCCAACGGGATTCGGGGAGGGAATCACCGTTGGGCTACACATTCGTCATTGCCGACGATCATCCGCTTTTTCGCGGTGCATTGAGGGAGGCACTCGCGGGCATCGGAGACGTTGCCGCCATTCACGAGGCCGGCGATTTCGAAAGCGCCAAGGCGCTGGTCCTGGCCAATGAGGATGTCGATCTGGTGCTGCTCGATCTCTCGATGCCGGGGGCAAGCGGTCTTTCCGGCCTGATTTCGTTGCGCGGCATCCATCCGGCGGTGCCAATGATGGTGGTCTCGGCGCATGACGATCCGGTGACGATCCGGCGCGCGCTCGATCTCGGCGCCTCCGGCTTCATCTCCAAATCGGCCAGCATGGAGGAGATCCGCAATGCGGTGCAGTCGGTGCTCGCAGGTGATATCGCGGCGCCCGCCGGGGTCGATCTCGGCGTCGAGCGCGATCCCGAGATTTCCGACCTGATCAAGCGGCTGCAGGCGCTGACGCCCCAGCAGACGCGCGTGCTCGGCATGGTGGCAGAAGGACTGCTCAACAAGCAGATCGCCTATGAGCTCGGGGTCTCCGAAGCGACGATCAAAGCGCATGTCTCGGCTATCCTGCAGAAGCTCGGCGTCGACAGCCGCACCCAGGCGGTCATCCTTTTGTCAAAAATAGGCAGCGACCCGCTGCAGACGGCCGGCTGATCCCTATTCGGCCGCCGGCGCCAGCGGCCTGACCCTGGCCATCATCGAGCGCAGCACCGCCGGTTTTAGCGGTTTGCTGATCACCGGCACGTCGAGCCTGCCGGCGGCGGCGCGAACTTCGCTGGAGCGGTCGGCGGTGACCAGCACGGCCGGCAGGTCCTCGCCATGGATCGCACGCAACTGGGCGATCAATTCGAGGCCGGTCCTGTTGTCGAGATGATAGTCGGCAAGCACGATGTCCGGCCGATGCATGCCGGACCTGTCGAGATCCTCCGCGCCGGAAAGCGTGTCGACGCTGCAGCCCCAGCCCTCGAGCAGGAGCCGCATGCCGTCGAGGATGCGGGCGTCGTTGTCGATGCAGAGCACATTGAGCCCGGCAAGCGAGGCCGCGGCACGGGCAGGCGGCTTCGCCTCCGCCTCGCGTCGCGGCGCCTGCACGGCCGCCACAGGCAGCAGCACGGAAAAGCGTGTGCCCTTGCCGGGGTTGGAAAAGATCCGGATTTCGAGGCGCAGGACGCGGGCGATGCGGTCGACAATGGAGAGCCCAAGGCCAAGGCCTTCCGCCTCGCGTGCGCCTTCGTCCAGCCGGGTGAATTCGCGAAACACGGTGTTCAGCTTGTCGCCGGCAATGCCGATGCCGGTGTCGATCACCTGGATCTCGGCCAGTTCGCCGCGCCGCCGCACGCCGACCAGGATACGGCCACGGCGCGTATACTTGATGGCGTTGGAGACCAGGTTCTGGATCAGGCGGCGCAGCAGATTGCGGTCCGTCATCACGCTGAGCGACGACGGCATGATCGAGAGCTCGAGCTTCTTTTCGGCGGCAAGCGGCCGGAAGTCGTTGCCGATCTGGCGCAGCAGCCCGTCGAGGCCGAAGGTCGTATCGTCCGGCTTCATCGCGCCGGCATCGAGGCGCGAAATGTCGAGCACCGCGCCGAGGATGGTCTCGACCGATTCCAGCGACGATTCGATGTTCATCGCCGCCTTGCCGGCGGGCCCCTTGCCGGTCTTCTCGATCAGCGACGAGCAATAGAGGCGGGCGGCGTTCAGCGGCTGCAAGATGTCATGGCCGGCGGCAGCGAGGAAGCGGGTCTTGCCGAGATTGGCCTCCTCGGCCAGCATCTGCGCCTGCGCCAGCTCCTCGTTGACGCGGGTGAGCTCGGCGGTGCGGCTCTTCACCCGCTGTTCCAGGGATTCGTTGGCGCGCTTGAGCGCCAGATCCTGCTCGACGCGTCCGGAAATGTCAGCGTAGGTGGCGACGATGCCGCCGTCCGGCATCGGGTTGGAGCGCAATTCGAGAATGCGCCCGCTGGTCTTCAGCTCCATCTGCCAGGGGCTGACGAAGCTGGTCAGGCGGTTCAGCATGGTAACGCGTTGATCTGCCGGTATATCGCCGCGCTCGGCAAGGTGGCGCAGGATACGATCGAGTGAGACGCCGACCTGGCCCATCTCGTCGGGCAGGTCGAACAGCGCCCGGTACTGGCGGTTCCAGCAGATCAACCGAAAATCCCGGTCGAAGACAGTGATGCCCTGTTCCATCTGGTCGAGCGCGATCTGCAGCAGGTCCCGATTGTGCTGCAGCGCCTCTGTGGCGTCGTCGAGCAGGCGGAAGGCGTCCTTGGATTCGCGGTCGTTGCGGCGCAGCAGCAACGACAGGATCAGCCGCGCCGAGGACGAGCCGACGGCGCTGGCCAGAAGCTGCTCGGAGAAACGGATGACATCCATGCTGGCCTGCTCGTTGCCGTGCAGTGAAGTGCCGCTGCTCTTTTCGAATGACTGGAATGACCGCTCGGTGCGTTCGACACCGAGATAGCGCGCGATCGTGTCCTTGAGGTCGTTGACGGTGATGGTGGTGCGGAAGCGGCGCAGGCTCGGCAGCGGCCCCGCCTCGCGCGGCACGAAGATCGACGCCTGGATGCGCTCCAGCGGCACCGACGCCCGCGACAGCGAGCCGAACACAAAAAACAGCGTGTTGATCGACAGGCTCCACAGCACGCCATGGTTCAGCGGCTCGGCGACGGTGCCGAAAAGAGCTTGCGGCCGCAACGCATCTAAGCCGAACAGGCCGTGGACGAGGATGCCGGTATCGGGCGCGACGAGCGAGGGAAGCAGCAGCGTGTAGCTCCAGACGACGATGCCGGCGACCATGCCGAGTGCGGCACCCCGGCCGTTGGCGCCGCGCCAGACCAGGCCGCCGATCATTGCCGGCGCGAACTGCGCGATCGCGGCGAACGACATCAGGCCGATCGAGGACAGACGCGCGTTGTTGGTGCTCTCGCGGTAGTAGAGGAAGGCGATAAACAGCATGATGAAGATCGCCGCCCGCCGCACATTCAAGATGAGCGTCGACCAGTCCTCGTTCTCGGAGGTCGTGGTCCGCAGCAATCGCCTCACGAACAGAGGAATGACCAGATCGTTGGAGATCATGATCGACAGCGCGACGCTCTCGACGATCACCATTGCGGTCGCCGCCGACAGGCCGCCGATGAAGGCGGCCATGGCCAGCACGTCGTGGCCGCTGAACAGCGGCAGTGACAGCACATAGAGGTCGCTGCTGGTTCTCGTGCCGACCAGTTCCAGGCCGGCTAGCGCGATCGGCAGCACGAACAGGTTGATCGCCACCAGATAGAGCGGAAACACCCATGTCGCGGTGCGCAGCTCGGCCTCGCTGCGGTTTTCGACGATGGTGACGTAGAACTGGCGCGGCAACATGAGGATGGCAAAGCCGCTCAGGCATGTCAGCACCAGCCAGGTAGCGAGGGAGGTGTTGTAGCCCATCGCCTGGCGCACCTGCGTGTTTTCGGCGAGCCGGTCGAACATGTCGCCCGGCCCGCCGAAGATCAAGAACGTGACCATCAGGCCGATCGCCAGGAAGGCGGCGAGCTTGACCACCGTTTCGACTGCCACAGCCAGCACCAGCCCGTCCTGGTGTTCGGTGGCGTCGGCATGGCGCGTGCCGAACAGCACCGCGAACAGCGCCAGCAGCATGGCCACGACCAGTGAGATGTCGCTGACGAACGGATCGAAGGAGGGCGGCGCGCCGGTATAGTGTTCGACCATCAGGCTGACCGAGCCGGAGATTGCCTTCAATTGCAGCGCCATATAGGGCACCGCCCCGATGGTCGCGATCAGTGTGGCGATCGCCGCGACAGCAAAACTCTTGCCGTAGCGGGCGCCGAGAAAGTCGGCGATCGAGGTGATCTTCTCGGTCTTGGCCAGCCTGATGATGCGCTGCAGCAGCGGAAAGCCGAACACAAACACCAGCACCGGTCCGATATAGATGCCGAGGAACTCGAGGCCGCGCTCGGAGGACAGCCCGACCGAGCCGAAGAAGGTCCAGGAGGTGCAGTAGATGGCAAGGCTGAGCGCATAGATGAAGGGCCGGGCGCGGCCGGGGCCGGATGAAGTCGAGCGCCGGTCGCCCAGGCTGGCGATGGCAAACAGCAACGTCACATAGGCAATCGCGATGATGACGATGAACCAGCCCTGCACGCCTCGAACTTCCTCCCTGCGCCGGCTTTTCATCCGGCCTTGCTGACGCAATCACAGCTTGGCGATCGAGTCCATCGCGGCTTTCGGCGTATTATAGCGGCTGCGTCAGGCAATCGTGACCGGCTGAAACCAGCTTTTGCTCCTGTTGCAACCGCAGGTTTTTGCTATTCTGCTGGCCGGTCAATGCCGAGGAGCGGACGGCAGAACGGCCGGTCAGGACAAGGAGGAGTCGAATGCTGAAAGAGTTTCAGGAATTCATTTCCAGGGGCAATGTGATGGACCTGGCCGTCGCCGTCATCATTGGCGCTGCCTTCGGCAAGATCGTCACCTCGCTGGTCGACGACATCATCATGCCTATTGTTGGCGCGATCTTCGGAGGACTGGACTTCAACAACTACTTCATACCCCTGTCTTCCGCGGTGAATGCAACCTCACTGGCCGATGCGAAGAAACAGGGCGCTGTCTTCGCCTATGGCAGCTTCATCACCGTGGCGCTGAACTTCCTTATCCTCGCTTTCATCATCTTCCTGATGATCAAAGCGGTGAACAATCTGCGCCAGCGGCTGGAGCGCGAAAAACCGGCTGCCCCGGCCGCTCCGCCGCCAGCCGACGTCGCGCTGCTCACCGAAATTCGCGATCTCCTCGCCAGAAAATAGCACTTGCGAGAACCTCTCTGGACCAAAACCCTGGTCGCTTGCGGCCGGGGTTTTCTGTTTTCGCCCGCCCTGAAACACGCTAGCAGTCGAGCAAACGAAAACGGACCTATCCATGACCTTGATCGATACCTTGCGCGCCGAGGCTCGGGCGGCGCCTGAAAGCGGCATTGTCGCCGTCATGAACCGTGGCCGCGGCCGCGACGGCATGATCCCGCTCTGGGCCGGCGAGGGTGACCTGCCGACGCCCGCCTTCATCACCGATGCCGCCGCCAAGGCACTCGCCGGCGGCGAAACCTTCTATACCTGGCAGAGAGGCATTCCCGAACTCAGGCAGGCGCTCGCCCGCTACTACACCAGGCATTTCGGCAAGACTTTCGCCAACGAAGAATTCATCGTCACCGGCTCCGGCATGCATGCCATCCAGCTGGCCATCGACGCGGTGGCCGGCAAGGGCGACGAACTCGTCTACCTGTCGCCGGCATGGCCGAACTTCGCCGCCGCCGCCGGGGTAGCCGGCGCCGTGCCAGTCGCGGTGACGCTCGATCAGTCGGGCAATGGCTGGTCCTGCGATGTCGACAAGATCGCAGCGGCGATCACGCCACGGACCAAGGCGCTGTTCGTCAACACGCCGTCCAACCCGACCGGCTGGACTGCCGACAAGGAAACGTTGCAGGCGATCCTCGATTTTGCCCGCCAAAGGGGTCTGTGGATTATCGCCGACGAGATCTACTCGCTGTTTCATTACGGCCACGGCCGCGCGCCGTCGTTCATCGACATCATGGCCGATGAGGACCGCATTCTGTTCGTCAATTCTTTTTCCAAGAACTGGGCGATGACCGGCTGGCGCATCGGCTGGATCAAGATCCATCCCACCTTGCAGCATGTGTTCGAAAACCTGGTCCAGTATTCGACTTCCGGCGTTGCCCAGTTCATGCAGCGCGGGGCCGTCGTTGCGCTGGATGAGGGCGATGCCTTCATCGTCGAGCAGGTGGAGCGGGCGAGGGCGGCGCGCGACCTGGTCTGCGGTATTCTTGCCGAAACCGGCCGGGCGCGCTTCACCGTGCCGCAGGGCGCATTCTATCTGTTCTTCGCGGTCGACGGCGTCACCGATTCCCGCGCCGCCGCCTTCGACATGGTCGACCGCGCCAATGTCGGCCTGGCCCCCGGCACCGCCTTCGGCCCCGGCGGCGAAGCCTTCCTCAGGCTGTGCTTCCACCGCCGCCTCGACCAGCTCGAAGAAGCCGCGCACCGGCTGGCGAAATGGATGACGAGTGTGTGAGCTGCCTCAAAGCCTGAGTAGAGTTTCAAACGGGCTTCACCCGCCCGACTTCGGCACCAGCAACGGAATGACGCGGTCGCTCTTGGCTACTGAAGGCCGGCCGGCCGAACCGTAGGGAATCCCCAACGCGTCCCATGTCTCGACCAGCGCGTCCTGCAGGGAGGCAATCAGCGCGTCCGAATGGAACGGTGTAGGCGTGATGCGCAGCCGCTCGGTGCCGCGCGGCACTGTCGGGTAGTTGATCGGCTGGATATAGATGCCGTGCACACCGAGCAGGCGGTCGCTGGCCATCTTGCAGAGCTCGGGATCGCCGACCAGAAGCGGCACGATGTGGGTAGGCGATTCCATCACCGGCAGGCCGGCTGCGGCCAGCACTTGCTTGGTCCGTGTCGCCTGACGCAGCTGTGCGTCGCGCTCGGCCTGCGAACGCTTGAGATGGCGGATCGAGGTGGTTGCCGCTGCAGCGATCGCTGGCGGCAACGCCGTGGTGAAGATGAAGCCCGGCGCATAGGAGCGCACCGCGTCGATCACCGCAGTGTTGCCGGCGATGTAGCCGCCAAGCGTGCCGAACGCCTTGGCCAGCGTGCCCTCGATGATGTCGATGCGGTCGGCCAGCCCTTCGCGCTCGGTGATGCCGCCGCCGCGCGGCCCGTACATGCCGACGGCGTGGACCTCGTCGATGTAGGTCATGGCGTTGTAACGCTCGGCGAGTTCGACGATCTGCTTGATCGGCGCGATGTCGCCGTCCATCGAATAGACGCTCTCGAAGACGATCAGCTTGGCGCGCTCGCGGCCGGCCGTCTGCAGCAGGGTTTCGAGATGTGCCACGTCATTATGGCGGAAGATCTTCTTCTCGGCGCCCGAGCGCCGCACGCCCTCGATCATCGAAGCGTGGTTGAGTTCGTCCGAGATGATCAAGCAATTGGGAAGCAGCTTTGCAATGGTCGAGATCGACGCCTCGTTTGAAACGAAGCCGGAGGTGAAAACCAGTGCCGCTTCCTTGTCGTGCAGGTCGGCAAGCTCCAGTTCGAGCTCGACCAGCGGGTTGCTGGTGCCGGAGATGTTGCGGGTGCCGCCGGCGCCCGACCCCATCTTGCCTGCCGCCTTCTGGAACGCGGCAATGACGTCGGGATGCTGGCCCATGCCGAGATAATCGTTGGAGCACCAGACGGTGATTTCCTCGGCGCGGCCATTGGCGCGCCAGATGGCGCGCGGGAATTTCCCGACGATACGCTCAAGGTCGGCGAAGACGCGGTAGCGACGCTCTGCATGGAGCTGGTCGATCGCTTCCTCGAAAAACCGCTGGTAGTTCATGTCGCCTTCCCAATTTTGCGCGCGATCATAGTCATTGGCCCATTCATCGTCCACTTGGCCTTTTTGGTCAAAATGCCACGCCCCGAGCCTGTTCCTAACGACCACGGAACGTGGCCTATTCCCTTGATGTGGATCAATCTTGTTTCAGGACAATGCCACGCGCCGATGAGACCGGTTACCGCAGGTTCTAATGGCTCGGCGGCAGGTTTTCCAGTAAGGCGACGATTGAGACAGTTCCGACAAATCATGAATAGCGAGGATGCGGATGACGGTTTTGGTGACAGGCGGGGCCGGCTATATCGGTAGCCATATGGTCTGGGAATTGCTGGACACGGGTGACAGCGTCGTCGTCCTCGACCGGCTTTCCACCGGCTTTGAATGGGCAGTGGCTCCGGAAGCAAAGCTCGTTGTCGGCGATGTCGCCGACAGGGAACTGGTTGCCTCGATCATCCGCGACAATAAGGTCGACGCGATCATCCATTTCGCCGGCTCGATCGTGGTCCCCGAATCGGTCGCCGACCCGCTTGCCTATTACGAGAACAACACCTGCAAGACGCGCACCTTGATCGAGACCGCGGTGCGCGAAGGCGTGCCCAATTTCATCTTTTCCTCGACCGCCGCCGTCTATGGCGGCGCCGGCCTGGAACCGGTACGCGAGGATGCCCGGCTTGCGCCGGAATCGCCCTATGGCCTGTCCAAGCTGATGAGCGAATGGATGCTGCGCGATGCGGCGATTGCCCACGGGTTGCGCTATACGGCGCTGCGCTATTTCAACGTCGCCGGCGCCGATCCGAAGGGCCGCACCGGCCAGTCGACGCCCGGTGCCACGCATCTGATCAAGGTCGCCTGCGAGACGGCGCTCGGCAAGCGCCCCTTCATGCAGGTGTTCGGCACCGACTATCCGACGCCGGACGGCACCTGCATGCGCGACTATATCCACGTCAGCGACCTGGCGGCGGCGCATCGGCTGGCGCTGCAGCGGCTGCGTGCCGGCGGATCGAGCCTGGTCGCCAATTGTGGTTACAGCCACGGCTATTCGGTGCTCGAGGTCATCGACAGCGTCCGCCGCGTCTTCGGCCATGATTTCGAGGTACGGATGGGCGATCGCCGCGCCGGCGACGCCGCCGCGGTCGTCGCCAATTCGGAGCTGGCGCGCGGTGAGCTCGGCTGGACCCCGCAGCGCGACAACCTCGACCAGATCGTTGCCGATGCGCTTGCCTGGGAGCGCATCCTGACCAGCAAGAATTCGGCTCTGGGGTGAAGCGGGCTCTCCGCAAAGGTTGGTTCGGCGCGCTGGGGGCGGAATGAAAATCCTGGTACTTGGGGCCGGCGTCGTCGGTACGGCGGCGGCCTATTATCTGGCCAGCGACGGCCATGAGGTGACGGTGATCGAGCGCCATCCGGCGGCAGCACGCGGCACGAGCCGGTCGAATGCCGGCCTGGTGTCGCCCGGAGACGCCACCGCCTGGGCCTCGCCAGCCGCGCTGAAGACGTTCCTGCGCGGCCTCTACAACCACGATCTCGGCATCAAGGTGCGGCTGCGCTTCGATCCGTATTTTTTCGCCTGGAGCCTGCGCTTCCTGCGCCAGTGCACGCATAAGCGCATGCGCGCCAACACCGATGTCAAGCTGCGTCTGGCGCTTTATTCGCGCGACTGCATCAACGCCGTCTCCGCCGAGACCGGCATCCACTATGACGAGCGCAAGAAGGGCATTCTGTATTTCTTCCGCTCGCAGCAGAGCTTTGATACCGGCACCGACAATTACCGCTATCTCGGCGAACACGGCCTGCCGATCGAGATCGTCGGCCGCGACCGGTTGGTCGAGCTCGAGCCGGGCCTCGCCGGCGCCAAGGACAAGATTGCCGGCGGCGTCTATTCGCCGATCGACCAGACCGGCGACTCCAGCCAATTCACGCAGCGCCTCGCTGCCTATGCCGCCGAGAAACTCGGCGTCCAATTCCTCTACGGCACCACGGTCGAAGGCCTCGACATCGACGGCGGCCGCGTGCGCGCCGTGATGACCTCGGCCGGCCCGGTGGCCGGTGACGCGGTGGTCATTTCCATGGGGCCGGAGAGCGGTCTGCTCGGCCGCCGCTACGGCATCGATCTGCCCGTCTATCCGGTGAAGGGCTATACCGTGACTGTTCCGCTGGAAGATGAAAGCAAGGGGCCGATCATGGGCGGCGCCGACGAGGACCGGCTGATCGGCTATTCCAGGCTGGGAAACCGGCTGCGGATGTCCTCGACGGCGGAGTTCACCGGTTTCGACCGCGCGTTCAAGCCACGCGATTTCAACTCGATCCTGAACACCGGCAAAGACTTGTTCCCCGGGGCTTTCGACGAGAGCAAGGCCGAGCTCTGGGCTGGACTTCGCCCGATGATGCCGAACTCCGTGCCGGTCATCGGCCGGGCGCGGTACGACAATCTCTACCTCGACACCGGCCACGGCCATCTCGGCTGGACCATGGCCTGCGGCTCGGGAAAGTTCCTTGCCGACATAGTTGCCGGCCGCAAGCCGGAGATCGATCCGCAGGGATTGCTCTACGTGGGCTAGGCATCTCCGAACATCAGGACGCCATGAGCTCGGCGGTCAGGCTCGTTCGTCGACCGCCGAACGCCAGGAGCGCACGTAACTTGTCCAGACCGGATCGGCCGACGGTTCGGTCCTTTCGCCTCTGCCTTGCGGTGTCCCCTGGTCCGACGCCAGCAAGGCGGCGCCGATGCTGGTACCAGTCGCAGCCTCGGAGGCAATGGCGGCGCGCGCAGTCGCCGCAGCCAGCATGCGGGTGAACAGCCGGTTGCGGGCGAAGGGTCCTTCGACGACGGTGGGACCGTCCGCGCCGATCAGGTCGAGGCAGGTCGCGGTCATCAGCGCCAGGTAGAACGAGATGGCGACAAAGCGCTGGCCGGCGCTCATACCGTCCGCGTTAAACCATGATGCGGTACGATGCGGAAACGGCCCCGAACCCTGTTGCGTGGAAGGCAATAGGGACGTCTTGCGCGCCAGCACCGTAGCAACATCGTCTTCCGTCCAGTCCTCCGATTGGCCCTCGGTCAGCACGGAAAACTCGCGGCCGCCCATGAAGCGCGCCGACGGCACGGGATCGCCGAGTGCGTTGACATTGACCAGCGTGTCGCGTGCCGGATCGAGCGTGACCTTGCTGCCGCCGACCGCCATCGACACCACCCAGGTGCCGGTCGAGACGACGGAGAAAGGCGGCTTGCTGGATAGGAGATGCGGCAGCAGCGAGGCGTTGGAATCGTGCAGGCCGCAAAACACCGGCGTTTGCGGGTCGAGGCCGGTTTGCCGCGCCAGAGCGGGCAGGATCGGGCCCAGGCGGTCCTTGGCCGGCCGCACCGGCGCCATTAGCCGGCGCCATTGCAGCCGGTCGACCAGCGAGGAAAAATCCGCTTTCCACGGGTTCCATAGATCGGTGTGGCAGCCGAGCGAAGTCACCTCGCTGGCGGCGACGCCGGTCAGGCGCAAGGCCCAGTATTGCGGATACATCAGCATAGCGGCGGTTCTGGCGAAATCCGCCGGAAAGCGCTTCTGCTGCCAGAACAGCTGCGCGCCGAGATTGAGGCCGGCCGGCAGGCGCGGCGTGCCGGTTTCGGAGAACGCCGGACGGATCGTGTCGTAGTCCCCGGCAAGGGCATCCGGCCCGTCGAATTCGTAATCGAGCACCGGCAGCGCCAGTTCGCCTGATGCATCGACCAGCACTCCCGTCGCGCCATGGGTGGTGATCGATATCGCATCGATGCGCTGCTCGCGATCGATCTCGGCCAGGCTGCCGAGGATGAACGACCACAGAAGCTCGACGTCATGATGCGGGTACGTCCCTTGCCGAACCGGCTCGTTCGCCACCGTGCGCAGGGCCACTTCGCTCGATGTGGCGAGATCGACCAGCGCCACCTTGGCGTTGGTCTTGCCGATATCGATGACGGCGACGTTGCGGGTCATTCCATATGGAACATTGTTTCCAGCGGCACCGCCACCGGCTCGTTGTTCGGCCTGGTCTCCATGATGTCCGCCATCTCGGCCCACCAACGCTGCATCACCGGATGCTTCGGCAATTCGTCCATCCCGTGGTCATCGCGTCGCCACAGCACGCCGAACAGGATGTTGGTCTCCTCGTCGAGATGGATCGAATAATCGGAGATACCGGCCTGTTTCAGCAACGCTACGAGTGACGGCCAGATGTCGTCGTGGCGCCTCTTGTATTCGGCCTTCATGCCCGGATTGAGCTTCATCTTGAACGCATATTTTTCGGGCATCAGGCAAAGCGCTCCCGCCGTACGCGCCGCCACAGGATCGGCAGTGCGATGACGATGATCAGCAGCAGGCCGATGAAGATCGACATGACGATCCCCGGCACGTTGAGCAGGCCGAGGCCGAAGGTCACCAGCCCCATGATGAAGGCCGCGAGCACGACGCCCACTATGCTGCCGGCCCCGCCCAGGATGCTGACGCCACCGAGCACCACCATGGTGATGACTTCCAATTCATAGCCTTGCGCGATCGACGGCCGGGTCGAGCCGAGCCGCGAGGTGATCAGCACCGAGGCGATGCCCGCCATCAGGCCGGTCAAGCAAAACAGGATGAATTTGATGCGGCCGACGCGCACCCCGGAAAACTGTGCCGCGACCGGGTTGTTGCCGATGGCAAAGATCCGGCGGCCGAAGCTCGTGCGGTGCAGAAGGAACCAGTAGACAACTGCCGCGATCAGGAACAGCGTCAGTTCGAACGACACCACCCACCAGACATAGCCCTGGCCGAAGAAGGCGAAGCTCGCGGGATAGCCCTTGTAGGCCTGGTCGCCCAGGATGATGAAGGCAATGCCGCGAAACAGGCTCATCGTGCCGATGGTGACGACGATCGACGGCAAGCCGAGCCTGGTGACGAGCACGCCGTTGAAGGCGCCGCAGCCGAGCCCGACGACGAGGCCGATTGCCACAAGCGCCGGAGTGCCGGCGCCGGCCTGCACTGCCATGCCCATCATCGTTGACGCCAGCGCAATGATGGCGGCGACCGACAGGTCGATTTCGCCGGAGATGATCAGCAGCGCCATGGCCAGCGCGATCAGCGCCTTTTCCGTGAAGTTGAAGGTCAGGTCTGAGAGCGACCAAGCGTCGAGGAAATAGGGCGAGGCAAAACTGTTGACGGCGAAGATGGCCACCGCGACGGCGACCAGCAGCGCTTCCCATGAAAAAATCGCCGCAGTGAAAGGCTTGTCGAGCCGGTCGGGAATATGGCGTGGAGCAGGGGTGTCCATCATGCCGCTTCCGCCTTTTTGAGAATGATGCGGCCTTGCCGGCGTTCGCCGCGCGCGTTGAGCACCACGGCCAGGATGATGGCGCTGCCTGAAATCGCCATCTGCCAGAAGGGTGAGATGTTGATCACCGGCAGCGCGTTGGAGATGATGCCGAGGAACAGCGCGCCGAGCACCGCGCCGCCGACCGAACCGATGCCGCCGGCAATCGAAATGCCGCCGATGACGCAGGCCGCGATGATATTGAGCTCATAACCATTCGCGACCTCGACCGAGGCGATGACGTAGCGCGAGATCCACAGATAGCCACAGAGGCCGCCGATCATCCCCGAGATGCAGAAGACGATGAATTTCGTCCGGCCGACATCGATGCCGGCATAGACCGATGCGGTCGGGTTGACGCCGATGGCATAGATCGAGCGGCCGAGCGCGGTGCGCGTCATCACCAGGAAAAACAATGCAATGACCAGTATGGCGATCCAGGACAGAACCGGAATGCCGAGGAAAGCCGCGCGCTGCAGGCCGATGAACTCAGCGCTCATCTGGTCGGCGTTGACCCAGGCGCCGCCTGATATGACGAAGGTAGCGCCGCGGTAGATGGTGAGGGTGCCGAGCGTTACCACGATCGAGGGAATGTTCAGCCGCCATACCAGCAGGCCGTTGATGGCGCCGAGCACCAGGCCGACCAGCAATGCGATGACGATCAGCAGCGGGATCGGGATCGCCGGATGCGCGGCGTTCAGCATTGCCACCACCATGCCGGTGAAGCAGAGATTTGAAGCCATCGACAGGTCGATCGAGCGGGTCAGGATGACGACCATCTGGCCGAGCGCCAGGATCATCAGGATCGACGTGTCGTTGAACACCTGGCGCAGGTTGGCCGGATCGGCAAAACCTGGAAACCGCGTGGAGATCAGCCCGATCAGCACGACGATTGCCGCCAGCAGCCAGACCTCGCGATGTTTGAGAAGAGCCTTCATGCCGCGATCCCCGCTGCCGTCCTGACCAAGGTTTCGGCGTCGAGCCCTTTATTGTCGTAGACCGCGGCAATGCGGCCCTCGCGCATAACGACGACGCGGTCCGACATGCCGAGGATTTCCGGCAATTCGGACGACACCATGATCACCGACAGGCCTTGCGCGACGAGCTCGGCCATGAAGCCGTGCACGGCCGCCTTCGAGCCGATGTCGATGCCCTTGGTCGGCTCGTCCAGGATGATCACCTTAGGCGCGGTCGCCAGCCATTTGGCGATGACGATCTTCTGCTGGTTGCCGCCCGACAGCGTGCCGACGTCCTGGCTGAGCGAGGAGGCGCGCAGATCGAGCCGCTCGGTGTAGGAGCGGGCCAGCGCGAACTCTTCGGCCAGCCGCAATATGCCGGACTTGGATGTCCGTTTGAGCGAGGGCAGCGAGACATTCTGGAAGATCGGCAGGCCGATCACCACGCCTTGCTTGCCGCGCTCCTCCGGCACATAGACGATGCCGGCGTCGATCGAATCCGCCGCCGATTTCGGCGCGATTGCCTTACCCTCCAGCGTGATCGTGCCGCCGCTGGTGCGGGTGATGCCTGATATCGCCTGCATCACCTCGCTGCGCCCGGCGCCGACAAGGCCGTAGAAGCCGAGGATTTCGCCCCTGTGCAGCTCGAAGCCTATGTCGTCGAACTCGGTCGGGTGCGACAGGCCGGAGACGGCCAGCACCGGCGCGCCGATCTCGGCCCTGCGCTGCGGAAAGATGTGATCGACCGAGCGACCGACCATCATGCGCACGATCTGGCTCTGGCCGGCGTCCTTGATCAGGCCTTCGCCGACCATCTCGCCGTCCCGGAACACGGTATAGCGGTCGGCGATGTGGTAGATCTCATCGAATTTGTGGCTGATGAACAGGATCGCCTTGCCGTCGCTTTTGAGGAATTCGATCAGCAGGAAAAGCTCTTCGATCTCCTTCATCGAAAGCGCTGCCGTCGGCTCGTCCATGATGACGATCCGCGCGTCGATGGACATAGCGCGGGCAACCGCGACTAGGTGCTTGTTGGCAATGCCGAGATCCTTCAGTCTGGCGTCGGCGTCGATATGGCCGGCGCCCATCGTGTCGAGCACCTCGCGGGCATTCTTGCGCATGGTGCGCCAGTCGATGGTTTTGAAACGCGTGCGCGGCGCATGGCCGAGGAAGATGTTTTCGGCCACCGTCAGGTCGTCGAACAGCACGGTTTCCTGGTGGATGGCGGTGATGCCATGCCCGAACGCGGCGTGGGCGCTGGGCAGTGTGACCGGCTGGCCGTCGATGCTGATGGTGCCAGCATCCGGTTGGTAGATGCCGGTCATTATTTTGACCAGCGTCGACTTGCCGGCGCCGTTTTCGCCGATCAGCGCGGTCACCTGGCCGGGATAGAGCGACAGGCGGACGTCGTGCAGCGCGCGCACGCCGGGAAAGCTTTTCGAGATGCCGGACAGCGTCAGGCGCGGTCCGGAAGACAAAGGCGCTTCCTTTGCCATTTCGTGTTGGGCTGTCGTGTCCATAATCGTATCAAGCCCTGAAACAAGGTTCGTTTGAAAGCGCGGCGGGACCTGAGCCCCGCCGCACCGTTTCGAAGGCTCCAGGATCAATAGATCTTGGAGAACTTTTCGATGTTCGACTTGTCGAACTGGAAGGGCGGAGCCATGGCAGCCGAATTGGTGTCGTCGAGCGTGACCTTGCCGACGCGGCCGATCGACAGCGTAGCACCGGGCTTGGCTTCTTCCTTCTTCACCGCCAGGTCGTGGGCGAGGTAGACGGCGGAGTAGCCGAGATCGATCGGGTTCCACAGCGCAACCGCCTGGCTGGCGCCATTGTCGATGAACTTCTTGAACTCCGACGGCAGCGCCAGGCCGGTGACGTTGACCTTGCCGATCAGGCCTTCATCGGTCACCACCTGCGCGGCGGCAACGACGCCGACCGTGGTCGGTGCGATGATCGCCTTGAGGTTCGGATAGGACTTCAAAAGACCCTTGGCTTCATCCGTGCTCTTGGCCGAGTCGTCGTCGCCATAGACGGTGGCGACGAGCTTGATCTTGGGGAACTTCTCCGGCAGCACCTTCTTGGCCGCGTCGATCCAGGCATTCTGGTTGGTCGCGGTCGACGAAGCCGACAGGATGGCGACGTCGCCGCCTTCAGGCAGGTAGTCGGCGGCAAGCTTGATGATGGTCTCGCCGATCAGGTTGGTGTCGGAGGGGTTGAGGTGAAGCTGGCGTCCTTCCGGCGCGACGCCCGAATCCCACGAGATGACGGTGATGCCGCGCTCCATCGCCTTCTTGAGCACCGGCACCAGCGCGTCGGCGTCGTTCGCCGAAATGGCGATGGCGTTGACCTTCTGTGCGATAAGCGAATTGACCACTTCGATCTGCGCTTCGGCGGTCGCCTTGGTCGGGCCGGTGTAGATGATGTCGACATCGCCTAGTTCCTTGGCCGCCTCTTCGGCGCCTTTGTTGGCGGCGTCGAAGAAGCCGTTGCCGAGCGACTTCACCACCAGCGCGATTTTGACGTTCTCAGCATAGGCGGCATTCACGAACATGGCGGCGGAGAACGCCGCCGTAACCATCAATTTCCTAAAGAAGCTCATCGAATATCCTCCCTTGAGCGTTGCATTCCATCGCCGCTGCGGGCGTGAGTTTTCTCAGGCCTGCAGCGAAGATTCTTCTTTATTGCTTGCCGTTGTGCGGGCGATGATCAGCGTCACGCCGGCGGTCTCCAGCATCTTGGCTTCGCGATCCTCGATGCCGTCGTCGGTGATCACCGTGGCGATGCGCGACAGGCCGCACAGGATCAGGCTCGAGCGTCTGCGGAACTTCGAGGAATCGACCAGCACCACCAACTCGTCTGCCTGGTCGATCAGCTTCTGCTCGGCCTGGATCAGCAGCGGGTCGCCTTCCATCAGACCGAGCGGTCCCAGTCCCTGCGCGCCCATGAACATGCGGCGCGCGTAAAAATTGCGCGTCACGTCATTGTCGAAGGGCGACAGGATGATGTTCTGCTCGCGGTAGATGGTGCCGCCCGACAGCATTACCGTGTTCTTGGAATGTCTGAGCAGGTGCTCGGCGATCGGAAAGGAATTGGTGAAGATCGGCATGCGCCGGCCGGTCAGGAAATGCACCATCTGGAAGGTGGTGGTGCCGCCATTGATGATGATCGGCTCGCCATCCTTGCAGAGTTCCACGGCTTCCCGCGCGATTGCCCGTTTCTGCGCAGCGTTGATGGTCTCGTTGACGGAAAAGGGCCGGCCGGCAAGGCCGATGAACTGCGGCGGCGAAAGCGCCTCTGCACCGCCGCGCACCCGGCGCAGGCGTTTTTGCACGTGCAATGCCGCGATGTCGCGCCGAATCGTCGCCTCGGACGACTCCGTCAGGTCGACCATCTCCTGCACCGTCACCACAGGTTTTTCCTGGACGGCGGACAAAATGATCCTGTGGCGCTCTTTCTCGTGCATGGTTCCTCCCTGCTTGAGCATCTAGGCACCCAAAGCGCGCAGTGTCAATCATTTCCGATCAGATAATTTCATTGTGCAATGCAATATGACTGATATTGATCGTTTGTGATTGACAAGACAGCCGCTTGCGTAGAAATTCGTACAAAAGGGACCGGCGCCGTTTGCGTGTCCCAAAGGGAGGATACCTATGCTCGACAAGCGCTCCGGCACGCGCCTCGCCAATCTTTGGGATAACGCAAAAGCGCAAGCAATGAGCGAACCGGAACGTCTGGTCTATCGCTCGAACGTCCTTGGCTCCGACAAGCGCGTCACCAATTATGGCGGCGGCAACACCTCCTCCAAGATCTGGCAAAACGATCCGCTCACCGGCGAAAGCGTGGAAGTGCTGTGGGTCAAGGGCTCGGGCGGCGACAGCGCCTCGATCAAGCTCGACGGCTTCGCCACACTGTACATGGATAAACTGCGGGCGCTGAAGGGTCTCTATCGCGGCCTCGAACATGAAGACGAGATGGTCGGCTATCTGCCTCACTGCACCTTCAATCTCAACCCGCGCGCGGCCTCGATCGACACGCCGCTGCATGCCTTCGTGCCGAAGCCTTATGTCGATCATATGCATCCCGACGCCATCATCGCCATTGCCGCCGCCAAGGATTCGCAGGCGCTGACCAAGGAGATCTTCGGCGACACGATCGGCTGGCTGCCATGGAAACGTCCGGGCTTCGAACTCGGCCTGTGGCTGGAGAAATTCTGCCTCGAGAACCCCGACGCCAAGGGCGTCGTGCTGGCCAGCCATGGTCTGTTCAGCTGGGGCGACACGCCGAAGGAATGCTACGAGACCACGATCTCGGTTATCAATCAGGCAATCGACTGGTTCGAGCGCAAGAGCCAGGGCAAGCCGATCTTCGGCGGCGAAGTCGTCAAATCCCTCGATGCGCCGGCGCGTCGCGCCGTGGCCGCAAAACTGATGCCGAGGATCCGCGGCCTGATCTCCGAGAACAGCCACAAGCTCGGCCATTTCGATGATTCGCCTGCCGTGCTCGAATTCGTCAATTCCAGGGATTTGCGGCCGCTGGCGGCACTCGGCACGTCCTGCCCGGACCATTTCCTGCGCACCAAGATCCGGCCGCTGGTCATCGAGTTCGACCCTCAAAATCCCGACGTCGATGCCGTCATTGCCCGTCTTGCCGATGACGTGGCGGAGTATCGCGTCGGCTATCAGGCTTATTATGACCGCTGCAAGCACCCGGATTCGCCGCCGGCGCGCGATCCCAACGCCGTGGTCTATCTGGTGCCCGGCGTCGGCATGTTCACCTTCGCCGGCGACAAGGCGACGGCGCGCATTTCAGGCGAATTCTACGTCAACGCCATCAACGTCATTCGCGGCGCCTCGACGGTGTCGGCCTATGTCGGCCTGCCCGACCAGGAAGCCTTCGACATCGAATACTGGCTGCTCGAAGAGGCAAAGCTGCAGCGCCTGCCGAAACCAAAGGCCCTTGCCGGCCAGATCGCGCTGGTCACCGGCGGCGCCGGCGGCATCGGCCGGGCCACCGCCAACCGGCTGCTGCGCGAAGGCGCGTGCGTCGTGCTGGCCGACATCGACGAAGCAGCCCTTGCCAGCGCCAATGAGGAGCTTGCCAAGGCTTATGGCAAGGATTTCGTGCGGCCCGTCGTCATCAACGTCACGTCCGAGGACCAGGTGATCTCCGGTTTTGCCGAGACGGCGGTCGAATTCGGCGGCATCGATATCCTCGTGTCGAATGCCGGCCTGGCAACCTCGGCGCCGATCGAGGACACCACGCTGGCGCTGTGGAACAAGAACATGGACATCCTGTCGACCGGCTATTTCCTGGTTTCGCGCGAAGCGTTCCGGCTGTTCCGGGCGCAAAACATCGGCGGCAACATCGTCTTCGTCGCTTCCAAGAACGGGCTTGCCGCATCGCCCAACGCCGCCGCCTATTGCACGGCCAAGGCCGCCGAGATCCATCTGGCACGCTGCCTGGCGCTGGAAGGGGCGGAAGCACAGATCAGGGTCAATGTCGTCAATCCCGACGCCGTGCTGCGCGGCTCGAAGATCTGGAGCGGCGAGTGGAAGGAACAGCGCGCCGCCGCCTACAAGATGTCGACCGACGATCTCGAGGAGCATTACCGCTCGCGTTCGATGCTGAAGCGCTCGGTATTCCCAGAGGACATCGCCGAAGCGATCTATTTCTTCGCCTCCGATATGTCGGCAAAATCGACCGGCAACATCATCAACGTCGACGCCGGCAACGCACAGAGTTTTACGCGATAAGCGACCGTCTTTGAGGGGTTGGCGCCGAGGCCGGAACTTTACCCTTCTCCCCGGGGGAGAAGGTGCCGGCAGGCGGGTAAGGGGCAGCGCCAACCGAACGCATTTGGGAGGAACCATGTCCGAAACCATCATCTCCGTCGACCTCGTCGACAAGCATAATGCCGCGCGCAACGCCGACCTCAAGCGCGATTACGACTCTCTCGGCGAGCGCCTCGACCGCCGCGGCATCGCCATCGACGCTGTCAGAGACAAGGTCGAGAAATTCGCGGTCGCCATTCCGTCCTGGGGCGTCGGCACCGGCGGCACCCGCTTTGCCCGTTTTCCAGGCGCTGGCGAGCCGCGCGACATTTTCGACAAGATCGAGGACTGTGCCGTCATCCGGCAACTGACGCAGGCGACGCCGACCGTCTCGCTGCATATTCCCTGGGACAAGGCCGATCCGAACCGGCTGAAGCAGGCGGCATCCCGCTTCGGTCTCGGCTTCGACGCCATCAACTCGAACACCTTCTCCGACGCCAGCGACCAGAAGCTTTCCTATAAATTCGGCTCGCTGTCGCATGCCGATGCAGCAACACGCCGGCAGGCGGTCGAGCACAACCTCGAATGCATCGAGATCGGCAGGACGCTGGGCTCGAAAGCGCTGACGGTGTGGATCGGCGACGGCTCGAACTTCCCCGGCCAGGTCAACTTCGCCAAGGCATTCGAGCGCTATCTCGACGCGATGAAGGAGATCTACGCCGGGCTGCCGGACGACTGGAAGCTGTTCACCGAGCACAAGATGTACGAGCCGGCCTTCTATTCGACCGTCGTGCAGGATTGGGGCACCAACTACATCATCGCCAAAGAGCTTGGCGACAAGGCGTTCTGCCTGGTCGACCTCGGCCATCACGCCCCCAACGTCAATATCGAGATGATCGTGTCGCGGCTGATCCAGTTCAAAAAACTCGGAGGCTTCCACTTCAACGATTCGAAATATGGCGACGACGACCTCGACGCCGGCTCGATCGATCCCTACCGCCTCTTTCTGGTCTTCAACGAACTGGTCGATGCCGAGCTTTCAGGCGCCGAAGGCTTCGATCCGGCCCACATGCTCGACCAGAGCCACAACATCACCGATCCGATCGAAAGCCTGATGCTGTCGGCGATAGAAGTGCAGCGCGCCTATGCGCAGGCGCTGCTGGTCGACCGCAGGGCGCTCGAAGGCTTCCAGGATACCAACGACGCGCTGATGGCGACGCAGACGTTGAAGATAGCCTATCGCACCGATGTCGAGCCGATACTTGCCACGGCACGGCTGAAGACAGGCGGCGCCATCGATCCAGTCGCCGCCTACCGCGCCGCCGGCTACCGGGCGAAGGTTGCAGCGGAACGGCCGGCGGTGGCGAGCGTCGGCGGCGGGATTGTTTGATGCTGGTGAAAATGAAAAACCCGCCTGAGGCGGGTCGTTGGAGCCAAATAGCACCATACCCAAATTAGTAGCATAGCTGCCGGCACAAAGCAAGAACAAAATTGCTTGTCAGCGTTGGATCGTGGCTTCATTTCAGCTTGGGTTCCTCTCCGCCATGAATGGGTGCCATGAATGGTGTCGATAGAAGGCGCAAGCCTCGCCATATCTTCCCATTAATGTCAGTAGACTCAACCTCTCCAAGCGCGTTTCCTAGGCCTACCCACGCCTCGGAGAACGGCCATGCACAACACCCGCCGAACCCTAATCGCCGTCACCCTTTCCCTCACCCTGACCTTCGTGCCGTTCCTCGCCTTTGCCGCCTCGCCGCAGCCGGCGAAGGGCGAGCACGGCATGGTGGTGACCGCCCAGCATCTGGCGTCGGAAGTCGGCGTCGAGGTGCTGAAGAAGGGCGGCAACGCGGTCGATGCAGCGGTCGCTGTCGGCTACGCTCTGGCTGTCGTCTACCCGACCGCCGGCAACATCGGCGGCGGCGGCTTCATGACCATCCGCTTCAAGGACGGCCGTTCGACCTTCGTCGATTTCCGCGAGCGCGCGCCGCTCGCCGCGACCAAAACCATGTATCTCGACAAGGACGGCAAGCCGGTAAAGGGCGCCAGTCTCGACGGCTATCTGGCGGTCGGCGTGCCCGGTTCGGTGGCCGGCTTCGAGATGGCGCGGGAGAAATACGGCACGCTGACGCGGCAGGATTTGCTGGCGCCGGCTATCCGCTATGCCAAGGACGGTTTCGTGCTGGAGCAGGGCGATGTGGCCTCGCTCCTGGGCGGCGCCGAGCGGCTGGCCAGGGACCCAGCGGCGGCCGTCATTTTCCTCAAGCCGGACGGCAAGCCCTATGCCGTCGGCGAGCGCCTTATCCAGGCCGATCTCGCGGCCTCGCTTGCCGCGATTTCGGAACGCGGCGTGGATCCCTTCTACAAAGGTGCGATCGCCGACGCCATCGTCAAGGCGAGCGGCGAGAAGGGCGGCATTCTGGCCAAGGCGGATTTCGAAAATTATGCCGTGCGCGAGCTCAAGCCGGTGACCTGCAATTATCGCGGCTACGAGATCATTTCCTCGCCGCCGCCAAGCTCCGGCGGCGTCATCATCTGCGAGATCCTCAACGTGCTTGAGTTCTACCCGCTGTCCTATCTCGGCGCCGGTTCGGCCGAGACGGTTCACGTCATGGTCGAGGCGATGCGCCACGCCTATGTCGACCGCAATTCGGCGCTCGGCGATCCCGGCTTCGTCGACAATCCGGTCGCAAAACTGCTCGACAAGAATTACGCCAGGGAAATTCGCGAAAAGATCGATCCGTTCCGGGCCGGCGTCTCGCAGGAATTGATGCCGAAGGGCTTTGGCGAGAGCAGCGAGACGACGCATTTTTCGATCATCGACAATGATGGCAATGCCGTCGCGGTAACCTACACGCTGAACGGCTCGTTCGGCGCCGGCGTCGTCGCCGCCGGCACCGGCATCCTGCTCAACAACGAGATGGACGATTTCACCCAGAAACCCGGCGTGCCCAATCTCTATGGCCTGGTCCAGGGCGAGGCGAATGCGATCGCGCCGAAAAAGACGCCGCTGTCGTCGATGAGCCCCACCATCCTCGCCAAAGACGGCAAGCCGTTCATGGTCATCGGCAGCCCCGGCGGTTCCCGCATCATCACCATCACGCTGGAGGCGATCGTCAACGTCGTCGACCACGGCATGAACATCCAGGAGGCCATCGACGCACCGCGCATCCATCACCAATGGTTGCCCGACACGGTCTATATCGAACCTTTCGGCCTGTCGCCCGATACCGAAAAGCTGCTTACCGGCATGGGCTACCGTCTCGATCTTGCCGACACGACCTGGGGCCAGGCGGCCGGCATCCTGGTCGGCGGCAAGAGCCTGGCGGAAATCGAGAAGGGTGGCGGCGCCCGCTACAATGGCGCCATCGACAGCCGCGCCGCAGCCGGCAAGGCTATCGGGTATTAAACCCCAAAAAGTGGGAACCGGTTTTCGGATAAGATCATGGTCAACAAGAAGATTGCGCCTTGCTTCAGGTGACCAGCGCGATTGTCGACGCAATCAGCATCAGCGCCGCGATGCCGACGAACAGCGCGTAGATGCGCGGCCGGTCGAGCAGAAGCGCATTGCCGGATATCCATGCTGCAGTGGCGCCGCCAAGCGCGAAAAAGAAGGTGCTGCGGCGCCCGAAGCTCAAGCCGGCAGCCATCAGGCCGCCGATGATCAGGGCGCCGAACACGATGATCACGGCGACTGCGTATTTTTCGAAATCGTTGCCGCCGGCGCTCGGGCCGATTGCGTTCAACCTCGACAGATCGTCCGGATCGAACGGGCTGGTCGACCCATATTCGTCTTGACCGACAGGCTCATGCATCATTCGTTCTCCGCAAACCGACAGCAAATCATCAAGCCTCGCCGAGCGCAACCGCTCGCCGAATGTGATTGGCACGGTGTTCAACACTTTCTGGCGGCGGCTTGCCAGAGATTTTTGGGTGCGTGCCTTGATCGCCCCGCTGTGCGGTCTGGTCAAGCGCTTTGCAGGAGTTGAATCTTCAGGCCGCTCTGGCCAAAGACTGCGTTGCCTGAACGGAAGCTCCAAGCACCGCCTGTGCGGTGTCGGCCTGCCTTTCATCGACGTGCGCCAGCACCAGGATCACACCCTGTTCGGCATCCCGCCGGCCTGGCTGCTTGCCGCTATCGGACAATGTGTCGAAAAGCCTGCCGGCAATGCAGCCCAAGGCTGCACCGACGAGGGTAGATGCCAGCCATCCCGCGCCGACGGGATCGACGCCTGGGATATCAAAGGCGCCGAGGCCGGCCAACAAACCCGCCGCCGCGCCAAGGGCGGCACCGCTGCCTGGACCGCGCAAGACGGCGCCGATTTCATCATCGTAGGGTCCGATGACGCTGATCTGGTGGCGCGCAATTCCTGCTGCCTGAAGCGTTTCGACGGCACGCGCCGCCTGGTCATGGGAATCGAAAAGTCTGCTGATTGTTCGCATTGAAACTGCCTGTGAGGCCCCCCGGCCGTCCATGTACGGCGGGTTCCTGCCGAGCGACGACGCCGCGGAGCCGCCTAACGCAAACGTCACCCGCCGCTCATTCTGAGCGGCGGGTGACGGCTGCCTGAATTTTCACGTCACTCGATGATCTTGACGATCTTGCGCGTGCCGGGATCGACGACGACGGTGCGGTTGTCGACGACGACATAGCGGTATTTGACGTTGGGGACTTCATGAAGCTCGACTGTATCGGGAAGCGTTGAGCCGATATTGAGCTCCACCCCAGGGATTTTCACCGAGGCCAGCGGCTGCTTCTTCACATACTCCTTGATGACCGTTTCCTGCTCCGGCTCGATGACGACGTCTTGCGCCGCAACGGCTCCGACGCCTGCCAGCAGCAGAAATCCCGCCACTGCGGTGGAAAAATGCATTCTCATGGATCGTCTCCTTTGCGAACTCGGTCCGCTCTTCACGCCAAGGCTCACTCGAACGGAAGGCAGCTGAAAACGTTCCGTCGACGGGGCTTCGGTCCTGCCCGGCAGGGACCAACCGACGTGTTACCGCAGGACCTAAGTCTGATCCGTGCGCGCAAAGGGTGGGTTTGCCGCGTGACCCGGAACCGTGGCGGCGCGTGGCCGTTTCGGGCTGCACGTGCCGGGAGGATTCCATGGAAAAGTCGACGGTTGCTCGCACCGATCTTGGCTGTTCCACTCCGATCGAACCCGACAGCTGCGCAGCCTGTCCCTTCCTGCGCCGATAGGTTCGCCCGTCAGTTTGTGGCGAGCGAAACCTCAAATTGCTGCGTGCGTCAAAGCTGACCCCCGGAAGCGAAGAGAAGGGGCGAGGAGAACAGAAATGGCCGACGACAAGAGCAAGCGAGACTTCAGCGACCGCAAGCGTGTTTCGGTGGATGAGTATTACGAGGTCGAATATTTCGCGCGGGAAAATGGTGTTTCGCCCAGCCAGGTGAGCAAGCTGATCAAAAGGACCGGCGGCGACCGGATGATCCTCTCGCAGGCGGTGAAGGCATTGCGCGAGCGCAAGTGAGATGGCGGCGAAGCCAACGGTGGAGAGGCACTGATCGCGATTGGCCGAGATCGCGGCCATCTGCCGACAACGTGCCCGGATGCCGAGCTTCGGCCAAGCGCAATGCCCCACTACTTCTTTGATTCCGATGAAGACGGAATCGTCTATTCCGACGATCAGGGAACCTTATATGACGATTTCCCGCTGGTCAGGAAAGAAGCCCTTCGCACATTGGCCGAGATGGCCAGGGATGGCCTTCCTCACCGCAGGATTGCAGTCAAGGTCCGGGACGACCGTGGCGGTATGGTCCTCGAAGTGGCTTTGACCTTTGCCGTCGAAACGCAGCATTTCGACGAGCGTATTTTCCAGATCGACTTGCGCACGAACTGACGCCTCGATCGTCATCGCGCCGACCATGAGTTTCTGGTGCAGCCGCATCTTCCCTAGACTGGAACATTAGAAGTCTCTAATTGTTATCCTAAGCAGCGGGAACCTCCCGGGTTTCTGCTGCAGATCGGGGTGCAAACCCGGTCGGCCCGCGCCCTCCGCCAGAGGCGCGGGCTTCGTTTGTTTAGCCGATGCGCAACGCCGTTCGGCAGCAGCATATTGGAGACCTGCGGGAGCATTCGTAGCATCAGTCGCTACCGCGGCGCCCTGGCGCCCAGGCAACGGAGCCCGTCGTCCGACAGGGCGGCGGGCTTTTGACCCCTTTGCGCAATCGGTGGAATTCTGGCCGGCGCCGATTCGTGTGGCATGGGTAAGGTGCCCCGACGCAGCGCCGGCCAAGCGGAAAATCAGGTCCGCCGCAGCCAGATAGTAGCCGGGTCAGCGCGGCAGGGAATTGCGTGATCGCGGAAGCTACCGCTGGCCTATTGCACTCGCCACGGGCCCGGCCTGTGCAGCGGCTGACCCGAGGCATTCATTCATTCTGACGATGCACCGGACGCCCCGACGGCGGAAATTGGACGCCGCGCTCGCTCTGGCCGGTGGTGTTCCCCCGCAGATTTCGGACGAAAGGCCATTTTATCCTTGTTGCGCCTGGATTCCTATCAGATCGTGGCAAGGATTGCCTTTCCGGCCGCGTTTGCCGGCGTTCTGCTGTTCGCCCTTTTGCCGGAGCAGCTCCTGCTGGGTCTTGGCCTGGCTTTCACGTTTGATCACGACAAGCTCAATCACGCCGCCGCCTTCGTCGTCCTGGCGGCTCTCGGAAGTCTCGGCTGGCCGGAACGCAAGGCGAAGCTGATCGTACTGCTCGTTCTCACGGGCGCAGCGATCGAGGGGCTTCAGGCCGTGCAACTGATAGGGCGCGACCCGGATCTGTTCGACTGGGTTGCCGACTGCGTGGGAATTGCGTGCGGACTGATGGTTGCAGGCTGGACAAAGCGGCTCGCTGGGGGATTGCCATAGGTGCTGAGAGCCTAACGTCGCCGGCGCACCCGCGCTCCAGGGTTGTGAAAATGGCCGGCGCCACTTGGGGGGCGCGTTGGGGTAAGTTGCCTGATCGGGCGCCGGCCAGGCGGAAAAATCAGATCCGCCGCAAAGTAACGTAGCAGGAATGGCAATGCGCGGCAGTAGCGTGATCGCGGAATGTCCGCGCTCGCGCCTCCGGTGCGGTGACCCGTTTTGGGTCAACAATTCTGGCACCTGAATTGCACTGTAAGCAATGCCGGGGAACACTCCGGCGATCGTCCCCGAATATGGGGCCTCGCCGCTTCGCAAATGGAGCGGCGGGCCTTTTTTTGAAAGTTCGGTGGCGTCGAAGGTTTCCGACGCGTGGGCGTCGAAAAGCGGCCGATCAGCGGCTTAGCTGACCACGGTGCGCTTGCCCGATTTCCCCGATCAAGTGCTTATTCTCACAAGAGAAATTCTAACGCGCGCAAGCTTCTGTGCTTGACACAGGTCTCGACAATTGGATAAGTGGATACACAGATACGCTTTTGACCGGACCAAGGACGTGGCAGCAGACGCAATCGAGCCGTTGGGTATCACGACCGCCGAGGAGGAGGCTTATCGCCACATTCAGCGGGCTCTGAGGATGGGGCGTTACCGGGCCGGGGACCGGCTGATCCCGGAAGAGATCGCGACGGAAATCGGCATGAGCCGCATGCCGGTTCGCGAAGCATTCCGCCAACTGGCTGCGGAAGGTCTTGTGGTCATTCGCCCGAACCGTGGCTGCATCGTCGCCGGGCTTACCCTCGATGAGATCTACGAAACCTTTGAAATACGCTCCGTGCTCGAAGGGTTGGCGGTGAGGCTTGCCATGCCGCACATCGATGTCGAAGTGCTTGAAGAACTGGAACGCCAGCTCGACCGGATGGAGCGCGCCAGCCAGACCGGCAGCAGCGACTGGGTCGTGCGCCATCAGGCCTTCCATCTGCAGATTTGCCAATTGAGCAACAGAGCCAAGCTGGTCCGGCAGATTGCCAGCCTGCACGTCGTGATCGAGCCCTACCTGCGCATCTGGTTCGACTATGTCGACAAACCGGCCAGCGCGCGCGCCGAGCACGAGATCCTGATCGAGGTGTTGCGGTCAGGTGATGCCGGCAAGGCAGAGATCGTCATGCGGGATCATATCGTCGAGACAGCGCCGCTTCTGGCTAGCTTTGCAAGTCCCGGCCGCCGCTAGGAATACCATCTAAATCGTTGAAGCCGGAAGATAATCCGGCACGACGGAAGGGAACTGCCATACCGGCAAAAGAGGAGATTGACATGAAAATTAGCCGCATCGCAGCCATTGCGTCGGTCCTGTTCGGCCTGGTCCAGGCCGCTGTCGCACAAGAAACGCCAAAGGCAATTACCATTGCCACCGAAGGAGCCTACGCGCCTTGGAACTTCACAACGGCCGACGGCAAACTGGACGGCTTCGAGGTCGATCTGGCCAATGATCTGTGCGGGCGAATGAAGATCGAGTGCAAGATCGTCGCACAGGACTGGGACGGCATGATCCCCGCGCTGACCGTCGGCAAGTTCGACGTGATCATAGCGAGCATGTTCATCACTGAAAAACGTCTGAAGGTCATCGATTTTACCCAGCCATATGCCGTGGATCCCTCAGGTTTCGCGGTCGCCAAGGATAGCGAACTGGGCAAGCTCGGCATTTCCAACGAGCGGTTCAAGCTGGACAATGAAGCCTCTGCGCAGGCGGCAATCGACAGGCTCAAGCCATTGCTGAAGGGAAAGATCATTGGAGTTCAGGCTGCGACGGCAAACCTCGAATTTGTGAAAAAATACTTCTCGGACGTCGCCGAGATTCGCGAATACAAGACCACCGAGCAACACGATCTCGATCTCGCCGCGGGTCGCATCGACGCGCTCTTCGCACAGCAGACAGCGCTGGCTGCCACGGTGAGCAAACCGGAGTTCAGCGACTATACGCTTGCAGGACCAGGATTTGTCGGGGGTCTCTTCGGTCTTGGCTCCGGGGCCGGTATCCGCAAAGAGGACACCAAGCTGAAAGACATGCTCAACGGCGCCATCGACGCCGCGACCGCCGACGGCACGATCAAAACCCTGTCGCTTAAATGGCTCAAGAGCGACGTCACTCCAGTCAAGTAGGCGCTTGCCGGCGAACGGCCATTCCTGACCCGTTTCGGAGCTGAGCCGTTCGTCCTGCCGGGGGTATTAATTGGTTGACGCATTCCGGCTGCTTGGTTTCCAGAACGGAGGTTGGGGGGCTGCTCTTCTCATGGCGGCCTCGATCACAGTGCTCCTGTCTGTGCTGGGCTTTGCGCTTGGCGCTGTATTTGGCGGGCTGGCAGCGGCCGGGCGTCTCCACAACTCCCAACTGCTAAGGTTCTTGGCCCTTGGCTATTGCACGGTTTTCAGGGGCGTGCCCGACCTTCTGACCATTTATCTGCTTTACTATGGAGGTAGTGTCGCCCTGACCTCGCTTGGTCATAGCCTGGGCGGGTCCGGATTCGTTGGCGTTCCGGCCTTTGCCACTGGAACCTTGGCTATCGCAATCATCTCGGGCGCCTATCAAGCCGAGGTCTATCGAGGGGCTTACGTCGCCATCGACCAGGGACAGCACGATGCCGCTTGCGCGCTTGGTCTCAACCGGCTGCAGCGGCTGCGCCAGATTATTTTTCCCCAGCTCCTGAGATACGCGCTGCCAGGCCTCGGCAATGTGTGGCAATTGGTTCTGAAGGACTCGTCGCTGATATCGGTAATCGGCCTCGTTGAACTGATGCGCCAGGCACAGATCGCCGCAGGTTCGACCCGTGAACCGTTCATCTTCTACATTGCTGCAGCCTTGCTCTATCTGGCTATCGCTTCCGTCACGGGCAATGCCTTTTACCGTCTGGAACGAAAGGCGCCGTGGCGCGTCCGGTCGGCATGATAGATTTCAGGTTTTTCCTCGAAATCCTGCCGAAACTACTCGCCGGCCTGCCGCTTACGATGGAACTGGCCCTGACTTCCATCGTTGCCGGCTTCGTTCTTGCCGTCACATTGGCGCTTGCCCAGCAATCGGAATCGCCCTTCGTCGTCCTGCCGATCCGTGGCTTCGTTGCCGTGTTCAGGGGGACGCCCCTGCTGGTGCAGATTTTTCTGACCTATTATGGCCTTGGTCAGTTCCGGCACCAACTGTCGGCAATTGGATTATGGGCCGTTTTCCGCGAACCCTACTGGTGCGCAATCATCGCGCTGACACTCAACACCACCGCCTATGGCAGCGAAATCCTGCGCGGCGCGATTCAATCGGTGCCACACGGCCTTGTCGAAGCGGCCCGGTCTGTCGGCCTGTCCACCTGTTTGACCTATCGGCATGTTATCCTGCCGCTGGCCTTTCGCCAGGCGCTGCCGAGTTACGGCAATGAAATCATCCTGATGATCAAGGGCACGTCTCTGGCTTCCATCGTAACCTTGATGGAGGTGACTGGAATTGCCCAGGGATTGATCTCCCAGACCTACCGCGCCTTTGAAGTCTTCATCTGCGCGGGCGCCATTTATCTCACTTTGAACTTCGCGATCATCCGTGCCTTGGCGGCACTCGAATACTGGATGTCGCGGCATCTGCGGCACCGCCCCTCGACGATGAGCGACGCCGCCTCTTGAGCACGACCAGAAGGGCATAGCATGCGAAATTTTGAGAAACCAACGCGCTCGGTTGTCGTTTCACGCGAGGCCATGGCCGCCACCTCTCATCCGTCGGCGACCCTGACGGCGGTGGAGATCATGGCGGCCGGCGGCAACGCCATGGATGCCGCCATCGCAGCCTGCGCCGTGCAATGTGTCGTCGAGCCAGCCTCGACCGGCATTGGAGGCGACTGCTTCGCTCTTCTGTCGCGAAACGGATCCGGCGAGGTCATCGCCTACAACGGATCGGGCAGGACACCCGCCGCCCTGACAATTGACTGGTTCCTCGAACGTGGCATGGCCGAAGTGGTCCGCAATTCTCCTGGCTCCGTCACCATCCCGGGAGCCATCGATGCATGGACCAGATTGCACGCTGATCATGGACATATGCCCTTCGATCAAATTCTGGCCCCCGCTATACGTTTCGCCGAGGAAGGCTACGCCATTTCACCGCGGGTCCATCGTGATTGGGCGTTGGAAGAAGAACTTCTGGCCTCTGATGTTACGGCGAAACGGATTTTCCTGCCAAACGGCCGCGCGCCAGACGTTGGCGAAGTGCATCGCCAGCCTGAGTTGGCTGCAACGCTGCGGCTGATCGCCAAGAAGGGACGAGAGGCCTTCTACACTGGCCCTGTGGCCGAAGACATGGTCGCCTATCTTCGTGGGCTCGGCGGATTGCACACACTCGAAGATTTCGCCGCGGCAACAGGTGAGTACGTGACCCCGATCAGCGCGGCGTTTCGAGGCTGCGATGTGTTCGAATGTCCGCCGAATGGCCAGGGTGTGATCGCCCTGCTGATTCTAAACATCCTCTCGCGCTTCGAAGCCCACGGCGATCCGCAATCCGCGGACCGGCTTCACCTGGAAATTGAAGCAACGCGCCTCGCTTACGCCGCGCGTGACCTGCTCGTCGCCGATCCCGACATGTCCGAGGTCCCGGTGGCCGACATGTTGTCGAATGCCTGGGCCGATCGTCTGGCCGGCATGATTGACCTAAAGCGCGCCCGCGCGGATCTGCCGGCGTTCGATATGCCGCTGCACAGCGACACGGTCTATATTTCCGTTGTCGACAAGGATCGCAATGCGGTCAGTTTCATCAACTCGGTCTTCGACAGCTTTGGCTCGGGCCTGGTCTCGCCACGCTCCGGTGTCGTCTTGCACAATCGCGGGCAAAGCTTTTCGCTTGACCCCAGGCACCCTAATGCAGTGGCGCCGAACAAGCGACCTTTGCATACCATCATACCCGGGATGCTTGCGAGAGGCGGCCGGGCAGAAATGCCTTTCGGCGTCATGGGTGGCTACTACCAGGCAATGGGCCATGCGCACCTGCTGACGAAAGTGCTCGACTTCGGGATGGATCTGCAGGAGGCGATCGATCTGCCGCGGATCGCCCCTGTCAGCGGCACGATGAAGGTCCAGGCCGAACACGGGCTCGCTGGCGAAACCCCAGCTGAACTTAGCCGACGCGGTTTCGAAATCATTCCTGCCACGGACCCGATCGGAGGTGCGCAGGCCATTCGCATCGATTGGGCAAACGGGACCCTGCTGGGCGGTTCTGAACCGCGCAAGGACGGCTGCGCCCTCGGTCTGTAGGTTGTGGCCAGAGCGGGATCCGAGATGCCGAAGACGTTTTTCATCGACATTTGACCGGCGTCGCCGGCGCCATGGTCCAGATAATTCTCGCACGCCATCGGCAACGGCAGGCAGCTGGATGTAGCGACAAATCATAAGTCGCGACTTGTGCTAATCTGGTGAATTGAGCGTGGCAAAATCGATCTGACTCAGGCGAGCGGGATCGCCGATCACTTCAATGGCTCGGATTTTCTCCCCTGCCGCGTCTATCGTCAGTGCATATCGCGCACGTCCGGTCGGCGCCACAACAATCCCTGGCGCCCCGTTCAGAAGCATTGGCGTCGCGAATTGCGTACGTGCCGCGAAGGCAAGAGCCCCCCTCGCAACTGTTGTGGACCCATGTGCTTCCACCGCTCTTCCGTCAGGAGCCGCAGACGAATCAACACGGATAACGACGTCCGGGTCGAGGAGGGCCACGATCGCATCAATGTTGCCGGAACGAACTGCGTTAAGAAACTCATCCACAAGCCGCCGCCGCCCGTTCAATTCAGCAGCGGAAACAGTGGGCTGACCCCGTATGCGACGACGAGCTCGGCTTGCCAGTTGCCGCGCCATGACCGGGGTGCGGGCGACGATAGGGGCAATCTCTTCGAAGGGCACATCAAAGACGTCGTGCAGCACAAAGGCGACACGTTCGGCAGGAGCAAGCTTTTCGAGTACGACACTCAACGCAAGGCCGACCGAATCGGCAATCGCTAATTCCTTGTCGAGGTCCGCGGCGTCTCCCGAATCCGCGCCCCACGCGGAGAGCGCCTGCAGAGTCTCCGCGCGTGATTTGCGCGCCCGCAGCATGTCGAGGCAGACGCGCGCAACGACAGTAGTGAGCCAAGCGGTAAGATTGTCGACGCTCCGGGCATCTGAGCGGCTGAGGCGCAGCCACGCTTCTTGCACTGCATCGTCGGCCTCTGTCGATGAACCGAGCAGGCGGTATGCAACCTTCCGCAGACGCGTGCGGTCAGCTTCGAAGCGCTCTGCCAGCCATTCATCAGGTTCCATCTGTCACATTTTCCCATCGCTGTCCGTCACAGTGATGACGGAGGAGGCTCATCCGATGTGACAACTCCATTTCAACGGCCTGGGATGAGACAAAGGAGATATCATCATGGAACCGACCAACCCACTGATTCCGATCTTTGTTGCCTTGCTCGGGACTTGGTTCGGCGCAGCCGTGTTTTATGTGGTGGTCATAGCCCCCGCCGTCGTTCAAGCGGGGCCGTCCGGCGTCGGATTCCTGCAGACGCTCGCGCGACGCTACGGCACCGGCCCCTTCTATGCCGTCTTGGCCTTTCTGACGGTTGCGACCGGCATGTGGATGTACGTGGCCGGTGCCCGCGGCGTGTGGACAACGCTGAGCGTAGGCTTGGCAATACTGGCGCTGTTTCTCGGTGCATCGGCCAATCGGATCGCCGAGAGGAAGTGGGTCCACCTGGTCGGGAACATCCGGGGCTCTGCAACAGGAGACCAGGGCAGCGACGTGGCGACAGCAATCGCCAAAGCCGAAAGGGTCAACGTCGTGACGACGGTCGTGCTCGGGCTCGCGCTCCTCTGCGTGGTTCTGAGTCGAACTATGGAGTAACAACTCGCAAACGCGCGGCAATCCACATTGATCGCGGGAATTCGTATTCCCTCAACCACCGGCTATTTGTTCAAGCTCAGTCCTTCTTGAACTCGAATAGCTCGATGACGTTGCCCGATGGATCTTCGAGCAAGATGGCGCGACCGGCACCGCCGTCGCTGATGTCGCCGCGGAATCTTGCATCAGCCCGGCGCAACCGCTCAATGAGCACATCGAGTCCCTTCGTAACGATCATAAATCGGTTCCACCCGCCCGGCTTCGGAACGCCGCCCGCCTGACCACCGCTCCCCGCACCTGGGGCGCTGAGATACAGCGTCAAGTCGTCACGCAGCAGCGCGGCGAACTTGCCCGGATTGCGCATTTCGATCTTGAAATCGAGATAGTCTCGATAGAATGCGGCCGCCTCATCGACGTCCGCAACGATGTATCGGACGGAAGCCATTCAACCTTCTCCTCTGTCTTGGAGCTACAACAGTCAATTTCGGCAAAGGTTTCCCTGTCGGTGGAGCTGAGTGCAGAAGCGGGCTTTCTGGATGCCAGCCGAAAAAGTCGGATGAGGTTTTTGGACAAAAAGATCAACCTCGGCCAGGTCTTCGCAGGCCAGACCGTCGGCATCAAACAGGCCGAGGACCATATCTGGCTGGTCAGTTTCCTGGACTATGATCTGGGCTATTTCGACGATGAGACATGTAGGCCCGAACCACTCCAAAACCCTTTCGGGCCAAAAGTGTTACCTATGTCTCCGGTATAAACCGTAACCTATGTGTCCAGAATGGACCGGAGGTGGATGGTGCCCAGAGGCGGATTCGAACCACCGACACGCGGATTTTCAGTCCGCTGCTCTACCAACTGAGCTATCTGGGCTTGCTCCGGTAGGCGGCAATCTGCACACCGGGTTCATGAAAGCGCCGTCGGCACCCCTTGAAAGCGCGTGGGTTATAGCACGGGAATTCGGCCTGTCCAGCGCTTAGAGCATGATCCCGAAAAGTGGAATCCGGTTTTCGGAAAAAGATTATGCTCAGACAAAAAGCATGATCCCGAAAAGTGGAATCCGGTTTTCGGAAAAGATCATGCTCAGACAAAACGCCAAAACCTGTTCCGTCCGACACTACCCGGATGGAACAGGTTCCGGACATTGATTTCAGTCAGAAGCGACAGGCAGTCCGCAAGGCCGATCATCGGTCACGATCGCGGCTGCGAAACCGTCCCAAGCCTGTGGAAAACCGCAGGTGGACGGTGCTATTTCTGGTCGTCGTTCTCATCCTCGTCGTCGCGGCCCGGGATGACGTAGACCCCCTTCAGCCAGCGGTTGAGGTCGATGTCCTTGCAGCGCGTCGAGCAGAACGGATAGGTTTCGCGCGCCGATGGTTTGCCGCATTCCGGGCAGGGCCGCTTGGGACGCAGCGGCGTGACCTTGTCGTCCGAGCTCATATCCGTGCACCCGACAGCCAGTTGGCGTGCACCTTGAAGCCTTCGCCGCTGAGCAGCGCCACCGTCTCGTAGAGAGGCAGGCCGACGACGTTGGTGTAGGAGCCGACAAGCTTGACGACGAAGGCGCCGGCAAGCCCCTGGACGCCATAGCCGCCGGCCTTGCCGCGCCATTCTCCGGATGCGATGTAGGCCTCGATCTCCTCGCGCGGCAGCCGCTTGAAACGCACCCTGGTCTCGACCAGCCGCAAGCGCTGCTTGCCGCCCGGCGTGATCAGGCAGATGCCGGAATAGACGCGGTGCGAACGGCCGGACAAAAGCCCGAGGCAGTTGGCGGCGTCGTCGAACGTCTCGGCCTTGGGCAGGATGCGCCGCCCGACGGCGACCACGGTGTCGGCGGCCAGCACGAATGTCGGCACGTAGTCGGTCTCGGTCTTCAGCGAGGCCAGCGCCTTCTCGGCCTTCTGCGTCGCCAACCGCTTGGCCAGCGAGCGCGGATGCTCGGCACGCAGCGGCGTCTCGTCGACATCAGCCGGCAACACACGGTCCGGCTCGATGCCGGCCTGCTGCAGCAGCTCTATCCGGCGTGGCGAACCCGAGGCAAGCACGAGCTTCTGCAAAATGCCCATCGCGATCCCGGCCGGGTCCTTGAACTTACTTGAAGCGGTAGGTGATGCGGCCCTTGGTCAGGTCGTAGGGCGTCATCTCGACCAGGACCTTGTCGCCGGTCAGAACGCGGATGCGGTTCTTGCGCATGCGGCCGGCCGTATGGGCGATGATTTCATGTTCGTTTTCGAGCTTGACCCTGAACATGGCGTTGGGCAGCAGTTCTGTCACGACACCCGGAAACTCGAGGACTTCTTCCTTCGGCATTCGATACCTTTGCTTGGATGGATACTTCCAGCGCCCCGGCCGGAAAGTTGCGCGGAACCTATATGATAAACGTCCGCTTGTGAACATGCTTAATCCGCGGCGTTTTCAGCCCCGTTGCCGAGAAAACGGCGGCCGATCCGCGCCTTCAGCCGCTCGCGCACGTCGCGATAGGCGGCCATGATCTGCTCGCGCGTGCCGCTGACGCCGGTCGGGTCGGGCATCGGCCAATATTCGACTTCGACGGCCAGCGAACGGGTGAGCTCGAGCGCGGTGTGGTGGGCTTCCGGCGCCAGCGTCACGATCAGGTCGAAATAATCGTCCTCGAGGTCGTCCATCGTTCTCGGGTGCCGTTCGCCCAGTGAAAGGCCCTCTTCGGCCAGTACGGCATCGACGAACGGGTCGCGTTCCCCGCCGCGCACCCCGGCCGAGGCAACGAAGGTGGTGGGCGGGAGCACCTTGCGTGCCAGCAATTCGGCCATCGGCGAGCGCACTGCGTTCATGCCGCAGACAAACAGGATCGAGCGGGGCAGATTCGAGCGGGGCAGCGGGGCGGCCAGCTCAGCCTCGCCAGTGCAGCACGCAAACCAGCGTGAACAGCCGGCGCGCCGTGTCGAAGTCAATCTCGATCTTGCCGGCAAGCCGGTCCATCAGCGTTTGCGAGCCTTCATTGTGCAGGCCGCGCCGGCCCATGTCGATCGCCTCGATATGGCTGGGCGTCGCGGTTCGGATGGCATCATAATAGCTTTCGCAGATCATGTAGTAATCCTTGACGATGCGCCTGAGTGGCGTCAGCGACAGGATGTGGGTGACCACGGCTGCGCCGTCCTCGCGCGTCACGGCGAAAACCAGCCGGGATTCGGCCAGCGACAGTTTTAGTCGGTACGGCCCGGCGCCATCGTCATTGACCGGTTGAAAACGGTTCTCCTCGATCAGGTCGAAGATCGCCACCGCCCGCTCATGCTCGACATCGGGCGTCGAGCGGCCGATCGTCTCGTCGAGCTCGACATCGATCAGCCTGGCGCGGGTTTGGTCGTAGTCGGACATTTCTACATGTTCAGCCGGATGCCGACGGAGCGTCCATGCGCATCGAGGCCTTCCGCCTTGGCGAGCGTAATCGCCGCCGGCGCCAGCGCCCGCAACTGCTCCGGCCCGAGCTTCAGGACCGAAGTGCGCTTGACGAAATCGAGCACCGAAAGTCCGGACGAGAAGCGCGCTGAGCGCGCTGTCGGCAGCACGTGGTTGGAGCCGGCGACATAGTCGCCGATGGCTTCCGGCGTATGGCGGCCGAGAAACACCGCGCCGGCATTGCGCATCCGCGCCAGGAATGCCTCGGGATCGTCGATGGCAAGCTCGACATGTTCGGCGGCGATGCGGTCGACCAGCGGCAGTGCCGCCTCGATCGTCGGCACCAGGATCACGGCGCCGAAATCGCGCCAGCTCGCCGCCGCCGTTTCTCCGCGCGGCAGGTTCTGCAACTGCCGCTCCACCGCCTGTTCGACCGCCTCGCCAAAGGCAGAATCATCGGTGATCAGGATCGACTGCGACGATACGTCGTGCTCGGCCTGGGCGAGCAGGTCGGCGGCGATCCAGTCCGGATCGTTGCTGCCGTCCGCCACAACCAGCACTTCCGAGGGCCCGGCGATCATGTCGATGCCGACCGTTCCGAACACCTGGCGCTTGGCCGCCGCGACATAGGCATTGCCGGGGCCGACGATCTTGGCGACAGGTTTTATCGTTTCGGTGCCAAAGGCAAGGGCGGCGATCGCCTGGGCGCCACCGACGCGGTAGATTTCGGAGACGCCGGCAAGGTCGGCCGCCACCAGCACCAGCGGCGGCACGTCGCCGCCGGAGGCCGGCACCACCATGGCGATGCGCTCGACGCCGGCGACCTTGGCCGGCACCGCGTTCATCAGCACCGAGCTCGGATAGCTCGCCGTGCCGCCCGGCACATAGAGCCCCACGGCCTCGATCGCCGTCCAGCGCGAGCCGAGCTCGACGCCGGCGGCATCGGTGTAGCGGTCGTCCTGCGGCAGCTGGCGCTGGTGATGGGCGCGGATGCGCTCGCGGGCGAATTTCAGCGCCTCGACCGTTTGCGGATCGGCTGCATCGTAAGCCTGGGCAATGTCGTCCCTGGAGACGGCGATGCCGAGCTCGGCCAGGTCGCCGCCGCCGAATTTCTGCGTGTACGCGACCAGCGCGGCGTCGCCCTCGGCGCGCACCTTGGCGATGATCTCGCGCACGACGGCGTCGACATCGGCCGAGACTTCCCGCTTGGTCAGCAGGAACGCGGCAAAGCGCTGCTCGAAATCGGCGTCGGACTGGCGAAGCGTGATGGCCATCGGCTCAAACCCTGTGGGCCGGGCGCGACGTCGCTTCCCAGGCGCCGCCGACATCGGCAAGCCGCGCCTCGATGCATTCGACATCGAGCATGATCGCGCCGCCGCCCGAAAAGATCAGCTCGACGATGCCGGCCGGCTTGTCGAGCGCGAGAAAGCTGATCGCCAGCAGCGACAGCACTTCGTCGGGCTTGTCGCGGGCAATGCCGCTGGTCTTGGCGCCGAGCACCCGGTCGAAATGCAGCACAGCCTGCCGCCGCTCGTTGTGCTGGCGAAAGAAGCCGGATTTGGCCTCCCAGACGAAGCGATTCATGGTCAGCACGAAGCGCTTTACCGAAGGCAGGTATTCAAGATCGCTGACCTTCATGACGGCATCCTGGACATGCGCCGAGATGATGCTCAGATCCTGATCGTCGAGCGCGACAAGCTTGAGGGCCATGCGGATTTCACACCTGAAGGTTGGACTATTCAGCCTTCTGTTAGGCGGTCTTTCCGGTCCGTGCAACCGCGCCACAAGCCCTGCGGAAAGGCTCTAGCCCGAAATGCGCTCGATCTCCGCGCCGCAGCCGGACAGCTTTTCCTCCAGCCGCTCGAAGCCGCGGTCGAGATGGTAGACGCGGTTGACGGTGGTTTCGCCTTCGGCGGCGAGGCCGGCGATGACCAGCGACACCGAGGCGCGAAGATCGGTCGCCATGACCGGCGCGCCCTTCAGCTTCGCCACCCCGTCGACGATCGCGGTCTGGCCGGACAGCGTGATGTGGGCGCCGAGCCGGGCGAGTTCCTGGACGTGCATGAAGCGGTTTTCGAAGATCGTCTCGGTGATGCGCGACTTGCCCTTGGCCATCGTCATCAGGCCCATGAACTGCGCCTGCAGATCGGTCGGGAAAGCCGGGAAGGGCGCCGTCGTCACGTCAACCGGTGAAATGCCGGCGCCATTGCGCCTGACGCGGATGCCGGAATTGGTCTGCGTGATCTCGGCGCCGGTCTGCGAAATGATGTCCAGCACCGTCTGCAACAGGTCGGGCCGCGCGCCTTCGAGCACGACGTCGCCGCCGGTCATCGCCACCGCCATCGCATAGGTGCCGGTCTCGATACGGTCGGGGATCACCCTGACGCGGGCGCCCGACAGCGCCTCGACGCCGTCGATGGCGATGGTCGCCGTGCCGGCGCCCGAGATCTTCGCGCCCATGGCGTTGAGGCATTCGGCGAGGTTGACGATCTCCGGCTCGCGGGCGGCATTTTCGAGCACCGTCTCGCCCTTGGCCAGCGAGGCCGCCATCATCAGCACATGGGTGGCGCCGACCGAGACTTTCGGGAACACATAACGGTTGCCGACAAGCCGTCCGTTCCTGGTCTTGGCGATGACGTAGCCGGTGTCGACGTCGATATCGGCGCCCAGCGCCTGCAGGCCTTCGAGGAAGAGGTCGACTGGGCGCGTGCCGATGGCGCAGCCACCGGGCAGCGACACCTTCGCCTCGCCCATGCGGGCCAGCAACGGACCGATCACCCAGAACGAGGCCCGCATCTTCGACACCAGCTCGTAAGGCGCCGTCGTGTCGACAATGTTGCGGGCGGAGAAAGTGATGGTGCGCGAATAGCCTTCCTGCTGCTTTTCGCGGCGGCCATTGACCGAGTAGTCGACGCCGTGATTGCCGAGGATGCGGATGAGCTGTTCGACATCGGCCAGATGCGGCACGTTTTCCAGCGTCAGCGTGTCGTCGGTCAAAAGCGAAGCGATCATCAGCGGCAGCGCGGCGTTTTTCGCGCCCGAGATCGGGATGCTTCCGGCAAGCTTGTTGCCGCCGACAATTCTGATGCGATCCATGAAGAGCGTCCCCTCGGCTAAAAGGCCGGTTTAAATCGGTTGAGTCTGTTGCCGCCCATCTAGACCATTGGCCGGCTTGGTTCAAGAAACAGGCTATTCCCCACTTTGGCCCACGCTGATTTGGCCAAAGTACCGGCGACCAACATAGCCGATTCGCGTTAATCTTTTTTCATCGCCGCCTGCAGCCCGTCCGGCCGCTGGTCGGCGTCGCCGGTCCTTCGTGAGCGCAATTGCGCCTTGCGCTTCTGCAGATTGGCGCGCAACTGCTCGGCCAGGCGGTCCTTGCGGCCAGTTCCTGCCTTTTTCGCGGAACCATCCTTCTTCGGTGGCTTGTTCGGAGAAACTGCCTTGTCGTTCATCGTTCCGTCCCCGGCCCGGCGACCCGCCGGTACGGATCAAGGGATAGCCAACATTGTGGCACGGCCATGTCCGCAACGATCGCCTGGTGCGGCCTTTCAACCCGGCCCCGTTTGTGCCCTTGTCTTGGCCTTGCGCTTGCCGGTTCGATATGGCAGAAGCCCCGCCATCGGCGGCTGCGGTAGCTCAGTGGTAGAGCACTCCCTTGGTAAGGGAGAGGTCGAGAGTTCAATCCTCTCTCGCAGCACCAGATCACCTACCCAGCACACGTCAGGCCAACGGCGAAGGTGGGTCTTTGTCAGCAGGGAGGCGCCGTTCCTGGGCGACACGCGGCTGACCCGACCGACTTTGTTGCCACCGACAGAGCCCCGGAACATAATACCCGCAGCGCACCCTATGGAGTTACGCCCAGGGCGCGCAGTGCCTTGCTTGCCGCGACATATTCGATGAAATCGCGGGGGCAGTCGCGGACGGCTAGCCGGTAAAGTCGCAAGGCCTTGTCGGGATGGCCCTTGAGTTGGTGGAACTCCGCGGCATAAAAATCGGCCTCACACACATTTCCCCGGTTCCTGCTCGGGACCGGGTCGTCTGCTTCGGCGAGTGCCGATTCGGGCGTCTGCTCCCCAAGGAACATGCGAACGAGCGGGGCAGGCCATTTGGTCATGTCCAACTTACTGGTAGCCTCACGCAAATTGCTAACGCCGCTATTGCGCTGCTCCGCCAGATCCGCCCAAATCGCATAATAGGCATTGTCGGGTGCTAGTGCTGCCGCCGTGGCAAGATCGGCTTGCGCTTTCGCCGGATCTCGGCCGTAGAAATAGTAAATTCCCCTGCTTCCATACGGGTTGACATAGGTCGGATCGAGTGTGATCGCCTGGCTATAATCGGCGACGGCGCGCTCTGCATCACCCTTTGCGCCCCATGAAATGGCCCGGTTATTGTAAGCGTAGGGGTGTTGGGGATTGAGGCTGATCGTCTCGTCGAAATCGGCGATGGCGCGGTCGAATTCGCCCATCCTGTTGAAAACGAAGCCGCGGTTGTTGTAGGCCTCCAGATATTTCGGATCGAGCTCGATGGCGTGGCTGTAGTCGGCGATGGCGCGAGTGTCGTGGCCCTTGTGAGCCCAAGCGAGACCGCGGTTATAGATGGCCATGGCTTTTTCCGGATCGAGCTCGATCGCCCGGTCGAAGTCGCTGATGGCGCTGTCGTTCTCGCCCTTATCGAGCCAAAGAAGTCCGCGCTCGTTGTAGGCATCGGTGTCGTTCGGATCGAGGGCGATGGCGTTGTCGTAGTCCACCATGGCCAGGTCATTGTCGCCGCTGTCAGCCCAGGCGATCGCCCGGTTGTGGTAAGCGTTGGCGCGACTCTTCGGGCTTCGCGCCCCGTCCTCGATGATCCGCGTGCAGGCGGCGATCCGCTGTGAGCCTGCAGCGGCGCCTCCGCAATCGTCAGTATCCTCAGCCAAGGTAGGGGCAGCGAGCGCAAGCAGCACAACAAGACCGACCAGCACCCGCTGTGCCGCTTGAATTGACCGTTCGATTGGCCGCCCATCAAACATCATGCCAGCAGATTTCGGATCACAATTGCGGGTTGTTGGTCTCCTGCCAATCTGATCAAACAAATCCTGGTTCTGCGCAAGGCATCGCCGCAAAGAAAATGGGTTGATAAATATTGGATTGAGCTGATCGCGAGATGTGGGCTTGCTCGCGCTCGAGTCCGCGCTCCAAAGGAGGCTAGGTCGTAAACTCATAAATGCGGAATGACCAAGATGGGTGAAATGGGAGCTGTCCTTAAAGGTTGCGGAGGTTCAGCCGGGGATAGGGGTGCGGAAGCCGTGAGTGTCGCAAAGCTTTTTGGCCCTGCCATCGACTTTGGAGTCACTATCAATTTCTTCGACTTCGACAGCCCCATCCGTCTTATGCGCAAAGAAGAGAATGGAGGTCGACATGCTGCCACCATCCGTAAGCCCACAAAGGTAGACAACCCCACTTTCTCCCATGCGAGCCATCGCGATCCACACTGTTGGTTCCGTCGAGATGGCAAGGTGCTTCCGGATTGCAAGCTTCAAGGGAGCTACATCGCTAAGCGTGGTGTCGTGGGGAAAGGTTTTCTCGGTGGCGTCTTGAGCTAATGCCGAACTAGTCCACGCTCCGACGACAATCCATGCAAGAAGAATCAAACCTCGCGTCATCCGAACTTCACCAGTGCAGGTTGCCTTTTGTGATTAGGATGTTTGCGAAGGGAAGGTATACAAGTCGGAAAGCGTCCGCAATGCGTCGGTGAGACCACATGGCACGCGATGCTCCCAGTGAAACTCTGGCAAGAAATAGATCGCTTAGGGCACTTAGCTAGGCCTCGATACCCTGCTTACTGTCGTCTACGTGCGGAGTCAGTTCTGGTGGGGTATCAAAATGAAAGACCGTAACTCGGCGATCCTGCATCGGCTCAGTTCCATCGCAAAGAAACAGGCACTGAGCACCACGACACGGCGCCGGACCACAGGTGGGCTGCTCATCGGGTTCGTGGCTGTGTTTCCTCTCGCAGCACCATCGAATTCAGCATGCACCTGTTAGCGTCAACTGGTCGCTAGTATCCCGGGCAGACTCCCGCATCATTCGAACCACACTGAAGCGATCGATGACAATCGCACCCTGGTGCGCTTCTCGTGTTTGGGCCGTACTTCACCAGACGACCGTGAATGCCGACGAGGAGTTGTCTTTGCCATTGGCTTAGGTGACCGCGACCCAGCGCAATCTCGATGCGGGTCTGAGGCCAGGCACCCTGGCGAGGGCTGAGGCGACCAAGGCCAAGGCCGTTGTGGAGGCCAAGCAGCTCATGGCCGTCATTGGGCCGCTGAAGGGGCCGGTCGGAACCCCAGTCAGATCGCGGCAACGCTCGCTGGCATGGGGGTGGCGACGCCCCCGAGCGGGAAGTGGACGGCTATGGGTCAGGCGAACCCAATCCCATGGCGTTGGGGCCAAAACCCAACACCCTGAAGGACCCGAGTTCGACCCCAGGGCGGACATTCTCAGCTTGTTGACCGATTGTCTGCAACAGAGCGGAAGTACCACCCTGGGAAATGTCGCCTCAGTCGAGGCTGGCCGGCGACGAGAACGGCTGATTGGCGTCGACCACGAAGATCGCCAGCTCATCGAGATCGGTTGTGCCGGCGCTGAACACCTCCATCGGCGTGTTGGCCCCGTGTCCGATCATGGCCGTACCAGCTTCAGCATAGGTCATTCCGTGGGGCGTTCTCTGGCCGAGCTTGCCGGTCAGCACATAGAAGGCCTCCGGTCCCGGATGCGTATGGATCTTCGTCTTGACGCCGGGCGCTCCACCGGCGCGGTTCACGCGCAGCAAATACTCGCTTGCTCTGATCGGAGGGACCGGTCCGATCTCGACGACCTTGGTTCCGCCGGTCGTAGAGCCATCCTTCGGTCCAAGCGTGAACAGCCAGACCTTGCCTGCGACCTCCGCCGCAGCGAGGTCGGGCCCGCAGCGCTTTGGGCCTGCGCCAGCGTTGGGAAATTTTCCAGCCGCCAGTACAACGGTCCGGAGGGCAGTTCCTTCACCTTTTTCTCAACCACCGGCTCGACGGCGAATTTGCTGTCTGCGGGCATTGCGGCTGACGTTATCAGCCCGAAAGCACACACCGAGAATATAAGCAGGCCAATACGGCGGGCGCTGAGGGAATGCGGCTTCATGGTTGGTCCTCCCTTTCATGGTCGCCCCCTCGACCAAATATTAGCTATAGCACATGTACCGCGTTACGGCACTGACCAAGTTTCGGGTCACCCTAGAGCGCCTGCCGCCAAAGAAGACTGTTCATGATGCCAAACCGTCTAGGAAGAGTTTTCAAATAGTTTCAAATATTGGAACTCGGTCGTCGCGGTGGCACTGGCTGTGATGGCGATTGTCAGGGGCGGAAGGCCTGGCTCCTCCGCGTCGTCAAATGGGTAGCCGACGGCCCCGTTTAGGGTTCGAAGCAGTCTTGCCCCCAGGCTACTGTGTCTGACGTGAGCCCAACGGTCCACCCGTCCGAAATCGGCCCGCGCATGGCGGGCAGCTCCGTTCGGGCGGGCGCCCGAAAATGCCTGAATGCCAAGCGTCTCGCCATGATAGGAAAATGCCAAGGTCGAGGCACAGTTCCGGTCGCACGCGCCATGATGCGCATGGGGAAGCGCTCTGGTCTGCCCCGCTGCAGGCGACTTAACAAAGCTTGCAGCCGGGAACAATCGCTCAATGACTCGCGTTTCTTGCGAAGACCCGCTTCTTTTGCACGGGCAGCGGCCTCGAAGGCTCGCAAATGTCGCGCCGGCGTTTCAATCGCACCCGCCTCAGCCCTCACGATTTGGCTATTTGTGAACGCGTGTTTGATCAGGTTTGCGCAGATGAGCACATTGACCCTCTAAGCCTGGATGCCGAAGCCTTGGCGGTGATGATTGTCGCAATCTTCCGAAACGTGACTACCAATGAGCGCGAACTGCTGGAAGAAGTTAGGTTTCTTCGTCGCTCAAAAGGCGCAGAGAAGGCGCATTAGCTTGGCGGCGTTCCGAGGCGAATTGGCCTAGTCCCGCTTTGGCACAGCCATTTGGTATCTGAATTGCTCATTGAGAATCGCCAGAGTGTAGCCACCGAGCTTGCGAAGGGGATGGAAATGGGCTTAGCCGAAGACTTATCAGATGTCGCGCTCACATTCGAATGTCCGGATTGCTTGCATCCGGCGGTAAGAAAGGGCTCTGCACTAAGAACAATCGCGCACTTCAAATGCGACGGGTGCAACGCAAAGGTGCGGATCACCTATCCGCAGAAGCTAGCGATCTTCGAAAAGCACAGGCTATTGGCCGCAGGCGACCGCCGCCAGCAAGGCCAGGAACACTACGGTGCCCGCAACAACATCGATCGGGCCGCCGATGCGGCCGAAATGGCTTCGCGACCGCTGCCGCGCGCGGCGACGCGTGCTTAAGCCTTCCTCATCCGCGCGACCTTTACGCATGTTGACCACAGCAATGCCGTCCATCGGAATAATTCGGACGAAGGGTGCGTTAGTTCATTAGATGATGCTAAAAATACGGCAACGTGTCCGAATGTCACTTCATGAAGCCCGCCAGACAGGCTGCGGCTTGCTCTGGCCTAACCTCGAAGGGAACCAGGGATGAAAATTTCGACCTCTTTGACAAGACGAAGTGTTGTCGCCGGGCTGGCGCTGGCCGCCGCATCGACGTCGGTATTGCCTGCCGACAACGCACTCGCCCAGGCTAAGAAAACCACATCGGGGAAGACTCTATATGAGCGCCTGGGTGGTGTGTTCGCCATCGCGGCGGTGATCGATCATTTCAGCGACGCCGTCGTGATGAACCCGATTGTCGGCAAGAAGTCCAAGAACCCACAATTGCGCAAATGGCACACCAAGAACCTTGAAAGGTTGCCCGGCCTCAAGTTCATGCGGACGCTGTGGGTCTGCGACGTTTCTGGCGGGCCCTTCAAGTTCGTCGCCACCAAGCCCGGCACGACGCCGCTCGGCCTCGAGGAGGCACATCGCGACCTGCGGATTTCCCCCGCGGAATTCGATGAGGTCGCAGCGGAACTCGGGCGGACCTTGGATCATTTCAAAATTCCGAAGCCTGAGAAAACCGAAGTCCTGGAAGCTTTCGCCGCTCACAAGGACGAGGTCACCGCCGGCTACGTCAAGCCGGGCTGAAGCGCTTATATCGCGCGGGCATTCGTTCTGAGCATGGGGCGCGGCGCCGTGGCTATGCGGCGCAGCCGCACCGCGCAATTTTCCGATGGTTCCTACTCCGAACCCGCCCGAGCTGTCTCCACTCTGAGCGACCCTTCCGGCAACGGGCGCAGGAGTTCAGCCTCGGACCTCGTCAAGTGGATCCAGGCCGCCCAGTCCGATGGCCGCAGCACAACCACTTGCCGGTTGTGATATGGCGCCACGTCCGGCCCCGGCTCGCTCGTCAGCATCGTGAACGTCGGCGGCTTGTTGCCGATACCCTCGCGCCACAACCCGGCAATCGCCATGAACGAATGGCCATTCAGCGTGAACCTGTGCTTGGTTTTTGGATATTTCGTTCCCGTGAATTCGAAGAATGCCGACGCCGGAACGAGACAGCGCTTGCTGTTGCCGAACTGCCGGCCCTCCGAGCGAAAGTTGAATACAGGTCCGCCTTTTGGCCCGGCCGGGGGAAAGCCGAACGTCATCGACGCCAGTTCGATTGCGTCGCCGGCGGCGCGCATTACAGGCGCGGGGTCGTTGATGTGGATGTCATCCGCCTGCGGCAGATCCAGTTCGCTTTGATGGCTGGGGATTTTGAGCGCCAGCGATTCCATCATCCTGCAGTATTCGGCCCAGGCGATGTGCTGCTCGTAGTCGTTGCACATGGAAAGGCTCCGGACGCTCGACCGAGATCAGTTCAATCCATAGCGTCTGGTTGGCGCTGATTGCCGGCGGATTTGATATAAGCCTATTTGGGCCGGCGTGCGGCAGCGATGGTCTGCAACAGATTGATGCTGTTCACGTCGGGTTGACTGGATGCGGCGACCGCAAGTGCGGCGGCCTCGGCTATTTTCGCGACGTCGTCGCTGCTGATCGTTCCGCGCTTTTCCAGCAGGTTTACAAGCTCGACAACGAGAAGAAAGGCGTTCACACCATATCGTTCGGCTTTGAGCTCGAACTCGCCTCGGGCCAATTTCTCCCTGTCTCCTTCAGCCCGTTTGTCCACGTCGGCGTCCTCTCCTATGGCTACAAGCTATTAACGCTTAGCACGAATGGTTTAATCCTTCGAACTGGCCACAACCTTCGCCAATTGCCGGGCATAGTGTCGCCGGTGGCAAGGGCATGGGTTCGGTTCAGCCAAGGATGAGACCAGCCAACAGAACGGTAAGAATAAAGGACAACTCGACGGTAAGTAGCCCGCATGCTTCCAAAGTGTTGGTTTGCCAAGCTTTCGTCGGGCGCCTCCGGTTTGAATTCCTGTTTCGCGAACCAACTTCATCGGGCACTAGATCGGACGCGGAGCCGGCTTGAATTTGGCAAAGCGCTCCTCTTCATCGGCCCGGAAGGCATCTCCGCGAAACTCCGGAGCACCGTATGCGCGGCGCCGGCCTGCCTTTCATCGACCCGGGCCATCACCAGTATGACACCCTCAGCGATCCTCGGCTTGCGCGGCTTCTGGGCGAAATTGGCGAAAGTTCCGAGAAGCACGCCGGCAAAGCCGCCCCACGCCGCACCGACCAGAGCCATGCCGGTCATCCCCGCAGGATCGACGTCTTGAGCTCCAAAAGCGCTGAAACCGGCCAACAGACCAGCCGTGGCGCCAAGTGCGGCACCGGCGACGGCGCTCCGCCAGACAGCGCTCATCTCATCGTCGTAATATCCAGCAACGCTGATCGGTTCATCGTTGTCGTTGTAAGATCCGACGACGCTGATCTGGCGGCGGCGAATCCCGGCAGCCTGAAGCGCGGCAACGGCACGTGCTGCCTGGGCATGGGAATTGAACAGTCTGCTGATTGTTTGCATTTACGCCCAGGCCCGACGCTCGTTAGCAGCGTCGGGCCTCTCCTCCCTGGCTTTGAACTCTTCCGCCCGGACGCATCTTCGTCGCGCCAAAGCTCACCACAACGTGAGCCAGCCGGCTACGTTCCTCAGCCGAGGCTTCGGTCCAACCCCAGAGTGTCTTGCTTGGGACCTAAGTCTGACCAGCTTGGGCGTGCTGAGGCCATGCCGCGCGGGGAAGGTCGCCGGCTCGAAGAGAGGGTTCAGATGCTATCGCAGACCCAAAAAACTCAAAATGGCTATTATGATCACGATCGCGCCGACCAGCCAGATAATGTTGTTCATGATTGCACTCCTTCGCCTCCGGGCGGGGCGCACGCCGGGGCGAAGCCCGCCACGCAAGTAGAACATTAGATACGGCTAAAGGTTCCTCGCGGGGCCTTGCTGTCGAAAGAGCCCACCGCACCAGTCGGCACGGCGGGCGAGGCAGAGTTTCACCCCGGTGGGGGCAGAAGACGGCGTTGCGTCCAAGGCTCAGCTGATGCTTCTGGACCAGTCATCAACCTGGCGCTCCGCCTCTTCCTTGGCGATGCCATATCGCTCCTGGATACGCCCCAAGAGCTGGTCCCGGTTGCCCTCGATCCGATCAAGATCATCGTCGGTTAAGTCACCCCACTGCTCTTTCGCCTTGCCTTTGAACTGCGTCCATTTTCCCTTGATTTGATCCCAGTTCATATGTTCCTCCTTGCTTCCTGGGCCCGCACTGAAGCGGAGCGCGGACCGATCGGCATTTCAATGTCGGTGACGAATGAAGATTAGCGGCCGCTAAAAGTTCCGGTGCCGGCGCAAAAAGCCCGCCGTGCCCGTGCCGGACTGCGAGGTGATGTTGATGATGCCTGGAGCTTGATGCTCCTTGCAGCGCCACCCTATCCCGTTGAAGTCGCTGAGCTTCTTCCTGGTTGGCTTTGGCTGGCAAGTCTCGACAGGCTGCCCAGCAGCATCGTTCTGTCCTTGCCGATCATCAGCACGCCGCTGTCGGGCGCCAACAGTGCCGAGAACGGCAGCATCGCCGCGCCGATCGGCGAAGCCTCGGGGCCGAATTGTCCCGATACGATTTCCGGCGCCACGATGCCGATGGCGCTGATCCTGTTGAACTGGGTCTGCACCTTTGCCAGCAGCTCGAGATGGATCGGCCGCGGCAGGATGCTGTCGAGAACGATCGCCTCGATGTCGATGACCGAGGTGATGGCGATGATCGCCTCGACCAGCGCATTGACGCAATCGTCGATCCATTCGGACAGCGGCTCGCGCGCCCCCGGCGGCAAGGGGTCGAGTTCGCGCACGCGATTGATTTCGATGCCGCGCGATTTGAGATGATTGACCAGCACATAGATCGAAGCGCGATGCAGCAGGCTCTGGTAGCGCGCCGGCTTGGCCGCCACCGAATCGAGGCTTGAAGGCGAGACCGGCAAAGGACCGAGCGCGGCGCTGTTGCCGTGCGGCCCGGTGTGGACCTTGCCGCCTTGCACCAGTCCGCCGCCGACAAAGGTGTCGATCGAGATATGCATGAAGTCGCGGAACCGTGCGCCGGTCCCTTGGATGAGCTCTGCGAGTGCAGCCGATGACGCGTCGTTTTCCACGAAGACCGGGGTCTTCGGCTTTGTGGCGAAGAACGTCGTCAGATCGATTGCTTCCCAGCGGCTGCCAAGGTCGTCGGGAAAGCCGAGTTCCTCGCTCCAGCCGCCGAGGAAATACGGCGAGGCGATGCCGACGCCGACGATGCTGGCATCGTCAAGCCCCTCGATCAACTTGTCGAAATTGGCCAGCGACATGTTGCCGGCCTTTAGCACCATGTCGGGGTCCGGAAAGCGATATTCGTGCGACTCGCGCGAGCGGACCTCGCCGGCGAAGTCGACGAGCACGGCTTCCAGCGCGCGCCGGCCGATCTTGATGCCGACGCTGTAGATGCGCTCCGGTGCAAGTCGGTAGAGAGTGGACGGCGATCCGCGTTGTCCGAACCTTTTTCCCACTTGCTTTACGAATCCCGATGATTCCAGCCCGTCGACAATAGCGGCGACCGCGGCCGGCGTCAGATTTGCGGCGCGCGCCAGGTCTGACTTGGATGCCTCCTTCAGGCGGCGGATGGCATCAAGCACGAAACGCTCGTTATAATGCCGCACCTTGACCGAATTGCTGCCTTTTCCGGACAAAACCGGCGCCTCCCCATTCATTCCCGCAGAGTCACTCCAGTCGTCGGCAGCTTTGGGACTGCCGTGGGAGAGAGCACTCAAATCGCACCCGTGCGCGACGCGACAGTGCCCTTCGCGGCCATGGAAGTCAATTTTCCAGTTGCGGCATTCAGCCATTTAATATAGCAAATTGAAAAAACAGGACCAGGGAGGAAAGGTGCTGCACTTGGGCGCATTAGGCGAAGCCGACGCCATGGTGAAGAACGACGCGGCTGTCCCCGTTGCCCTGGTTCAGGCGACAAAAGCCTTCGGCGGCACGATTGCCCTCAAGGACGCGTCCTTCGAATTGCGCTCAGGCGAGGTGCTGGCTCTGCTTGGCGAAAACGGCGCCGGCAAGAGCACCTGCGTAAAGCTGCTGGCCGGCGTGTATCTCCCGACCGGCGGCCATGTCGAAGTCGATGGCAAGCCTGTGGTCTTCCATTCGCCGCACGACGCCCAGGCTGCCGGCATCTCGGTCATGCACCAGCACCCCGGTCTTTTCCCTGATCTTTCGGTGGCGGAGAACATCTATCTCGGCCATATGCCGTGCGACCGCTTCGGCGGCATCGACAACGCCGCCATGCTTACCGGCGCGCGCAGGGTGCTGTCGACAGTCGGCCTCGACGTGCCGGCCGAAACCCGGCTCGGAACGTTGCGCACCTCCGAACAGCAACTGGTCGAGATCGCCCGCGCCCTGTCGCTCGACGCGCGGGTGCTGATCATGGACGAGCCGACGGCCGCCCTGTCGCAGCGCGAGGTCGAGCGGCTGTTCACTGTCGTCGCCGACCTGCGGCTGCACGGCGTGGCGATGATGTTCGTCGGCCACCGCATGGACGAAATCTTCCGCATCGCCGACCGCATCGCGGTGCTGCGCGACGGACGTCTCATTGGCGTCAAGCCGAAGGCCGAGCTTGGCCGCGCCGCCGCCATCGGCATGATGGTCGGCCGCGAGGTGACCGACCTCTATCCGCAACGAAGCCACGCCACCGGCGCACTGGTGCTGGAGGCGAGGGGGCTTTCGCACGCCGGTGGCTTTTCCAATATCGACCTCAAGCTCCATGCCGGCGAGGTGCTCGGGCTCGGCGGCCTGGTCGGCAGCGGGCGGACCGAGATCGCGCGCGTGCTGTTCGGCATCGACCAGCCCGATGCCGGCGAAATCCTGATCGACGGCGAAGCTGTGCGCTTCGCCTCGGCACGCGACGCCATGGATGCGCGCATTGCCTATGTCTCGGAAGACCGCATGGGCCAGAGCCTGGTGATGGATTTTTCCATCCTCGACAATGCGGTGCTGCCAATCCTCGACGAGGCAGCCCGCTCCGGCTTCTACGGCACGAACCGCGCGACCAACCTGGTCTCGGACTGGCTGAAGCGCATGAAGCTTCGCTTTTCCGGCTACGCGCAGCCGGTGAAGGAACTGTCCGGCGGCAACCAGCAGAAGGTGGTGTTGGCCAAATGGCTGCGCACCGAACCGCGCGTCCTCATCCTCGACGAGCCGACGCAAGGCATCGATGTCGGCACCAAGGCGGAAGTGCATGCGATGATCGCCGACCTTGCCGCCCAGGGCATGGCCATCATCCTGATCTCCTCCGAAATGCCCGAACTCATCGGCATGTGCGACCGCATTATCGTCCTGCGCGAAGGCCATCGGACGGCCGAATTTGCCAGGGGCGAAGCCACTCAGGAAAAGGTGCTGGAAGCAGCGACGAAAGCCGGCGAAAGCGCCGGCCCGGTAGCACAGGCCGCCGGCGAGGAGAAAAGAAAAGGGCCGCTCGACATACTGAAGCGGCGGGAGTTCGGCCTGCTCGCCGCGATGCTGGCGGTCGCGATCCCGGTCACCATCATCAACCCGCGCATGGTGAGCGCTGCAAACCTGACCGCCGTGTCGATGGATGCCGCGCTGCTCGTGGTTGCAGCACTCGCGCAGATGCTGGTGCTGATCACCCGCAACATCGACCTTTCGATCGCCGCGGTGATTGGCCTGTCGGCCTACATGGCGGCCAGCATGGTCCAGGCCTATCCAGGGCTCGACATCGGCATCGGGCTGATGACCGCATGCGCCGTCGGTGGCGTCGCCGGCCTGATCAACGGCCTCGTCGTCACCAGGGGAAAGATCCCGGCGATCGTCGTCACGCTGGCCTCGATGTCTATCTTCCGCGGCTTCAACTCGATCTGGGCAGCCGGCGACCAGATCAGCGCCGACGAAGTCACGCAAGCCTGGCTCGACATGACCGGCCTGAAGATCGCCGGCGTGCCGCTGATCGTCGTCATCGCAATCGTCATCCTGTGCCTGGGCTACGTGCTGCTCTATCGCACCGCCTTCGGGCGCGAATTGTTCGCCGCCGGCTCCAATCCCGACGGCGCGCGTCTGATCGGCATCCCTGTCGACCGGCGCATTCTGCTGGCCTTTGGCATGGCCGGCCTGCTCGGCGGCCTGTGCGGCGCGCTGTGGGCATCGCGCTATGCGACCATCGACGCCCGCGTTGCGCTCGGCTTCGAACTCACGGTGATCGCGTCAGCGGTGGTCGGCGGCGTCGCCATCCGCGGTGGTTCGGGCACGCTGCTCGGCATCATTCTCGGAGCCCTCACGCTGCTGGTCATCAAAAACGGGCTGACGCTGGTGCGCGTCGATCCGCTGTGGCTGCAGGGCGTCTACGGCCTGGTGATCCTGGTCGCCATCGGCATCGACACCTTCATCGTACGGCGCGCCGAGCAGGCAAGACAGGCGAGGGCGCGGTGAAAAAGTTCCTCCGGTCGATCGACTTCTGGGATCTGCTGCTGGCGACCTCCTGTGTAGCCATCTTCCTCTATGCCGCGATCTTCGTGCCGAATTTCGTTTCCGGCTTCAATCTCTCGCAACTGGCCGCCAGCGCCTCGGAAAAGGCATTGCTGATCCTGCCGATGACGCTGCTCATCATCACCCGCGAGATCGACCTGTCGATCGCCTCGGTGCTGGCGCTGACATCCGTCGTCTTTGGCTTGCTGGTCCAGGCCGGTATGCCGACGCTTGCCGCAATTCCGCTGACACTCGTCGGCGGCGGCCTGCTCGGCGCCTTCAACGGCTATCTGGTCTCGGGCCTTGGACTGCAGTCGTTGGTTGTGACGCTCGGCACCATGGCGCTCTATCGAGGCCTTGGCTACATCCTGCTCGGCACCGGCTCGGTCAACATCCTGCCGCCCGCGGTCGTCGATTTCGGCATCAACAACCTGCCTGGCACCGAGATACCGTGGACCATCGTGCCCTTCCTGGTGCTGGCGCCGGTGTTTGCGGTCGTGCTGCAGAAGACGCCGACCGGCAAGCGCATCTACGCGCTCGGCGGCAGCCCCGAAGTGGCGCGCTATTCGGGCATAAACACGCGGCGGATGGTGCTGAACCTGTTCGTCGTCTCGGGCGTTGTCGCCGCCATAGCCGGCATCGTCTATACCGCGCGCCTCTCCAACGCCCGCGCCAACAATGCGCTCGGCATGGAGCTCGACGTCATCACCATTGTTCTGCTCGGCGGCGTCAGCGTCTTTGGCGGCAAGGGCCGCCTGACCGGCGTCATGCTGGCGCTGGTCCTGATCGCCATCATCCGCAACGTGCTGGCGCTCAACCAGATCGGTGGCGACGCGCAGGGCATGATCATCGGCCTGCTTCTGATCGGCTCGCTGCTGGTCGGCAATTACTGGCGCTCCACACAGGAGCTGCTCAGCAGATCCCGCGCAATGCGCGAGACAAAGGGGTGATCTCGGGCCCCTTCCTTCAAGCCCGAATTTTGACGGAGGAGTCACAATGAAAGCGTTTAGATTAGCCCTGCTCGCGTCCGCGGTTCTGCTTGCGCCAACGTCGCTGGCCTTCAGCCAGGAATGCGCCAAGGAACCCGTAACGGTCGGTTTCCTGCCCAAGCTCGACACAGATCCCTATTTCAAAGTGGCCTTCGGAGGCGCACAAGAGGCGGCCAAGGAAATTGGCGGCACCGCCACCCAGGTCGCCCCATCGCAGGCGACTGCCGAGGCGCAGATCGAATTCATCAACAGCCTCGTGTCGCAGAAGGTCGGGGTCATCGCAATTGCCGGCAACGACGCCAATGCCGTCGCGCCGGCGCTGAAGCGCGCCGTTCAGCAGGGCGTCAGGGTGATTTCGTATGATTCCGACGTGGCCGCCGATGCCCGCGCGGTGTTTGTCAATCAGGTGAAGGGCGACAGCCTCGCCGAGATGATGCTGGAAAGTGCATTCGCCCTCAGCGGCGGTGAAGGCGAATTCGCGATCCTGTCGTCGACGCCGACGGCGACCAACCAGAATGCCTGGATCGACTTCATGAAGGCGAAGATGGCGGCCGAGCCGAAGTTCTCCAAGATGAAGCTGGTGCAGGTGGCCTATGGTGAAGAAAGCGAACAGATCAACCAGCAGCAGGCATTGGCGCTGGTCCAGGCGTTTCCCGATCTCAAGGTGATCATCGTCCCGGCAGGCATTGGCCTTCCGGCGGCCGCGCGTGCACTCGAGGAAGCGGGCATGATCGGCAAGGTCAAGCTGACCGGCCTCGCGCCGGCCACTCTGATCTCGAAATACATCAAGGACGGGGCGGCTCAGGATATCTGGTGGAACGTCACCGATCTTGGCTATCTTACCTATCAGACAGCCCAGGCGCTTGCGCAGTGCAAGATCACCGGCAAGGAGGGTGAGAAGTTCACGGCAGGCAGGCTCGGCGAATACACGATTGGCGCCGGCGGCGAACTGATCCTTGGTCCGGCCAAGATCGTGACCCCCGAAAATCTGGCCGAGTTCAAGTTCTGATTCTATGGAGCTCAAGCTCCAGAGGGGCGCCGGTCGATCCGGCGCCCTTCCTAAAACATCTCGAATGAAAACAGTGCGGGGCGGCAATGAAGATCTTGCTTGCAGGCGAAACCTTTGCAGCGACGACGTCGGTTGCCATCGGCAGCGACGTGCTTACAAGTGCGGCCTCGACCAATGGCGCTATGGCCTTCAATGCCGCGCTGGCCACTGAAGGCATCGCCGTCACGCAGATCGGCGGCGAGCGTTGCAGCGCGGAGTTCCCTTATGACCTCGATGGGCTCGCCCAATATCAGGCGGTGGTGATCTCCGATGTCGGCGCCCTGACATTGCTGGTCACGCCGGATGCCCGCGCCGGGCGTGTCGGCGTCAACCGCCTCGATGTGCTCAAGGCCTATGTCGAAGCTGGCGGCGGGCTGATGCTGGCCGGCGGTTACATGGGCTTTCAGGGCATGTTCGGGACGGCGCGTTTCCACGACACCCCGGTCGAGGACGTTCTGCCCGTCCGCTGCCTACCCTACTGCGACGGCATGGAGGTGCCGCAAGGCCTGCAGGCCTCCATCCTGCAGTCGTCACATCCGATTTTTTCCGGGGTGGAGGGGCCTTTGCCGCCGATTCTCGGCATGAACAAGCTGGAATTCAGGCGCGACGGTTCGTCCCGGCTTCTGGCGACCTGCCACCATCGCGGCACCGACTGGCCGCTCCTTGCCGTCGGCAGCCATGGCCGCGGCCGCGCGATTGCCTGGGCAACCGATATCGGCCCGCATTGGCTCTCGCAGGATTTCCTCGCATGGCCGTTCTACGGAAAACTGATGGCGAACATGGTCCGTTGGCTCGCCGGCAATGAATGAGAAAGCTGGTTTGACCAGTGCGGTGCCCAATCCTCCAACGAAAGACCAGGCCATTAAGCATGCGTTGAATCAGGACGGCAGTGGCTCATAAACCGAAACCCCGATGTATCGATCGTATGAGCCGCGATCTTTCTCAGGAAGCTTGTCTCGGGTTACGCGCAATGTGAATCCCCCATGCAAGTGCCCCGCGTCGAGAACCATCCAATCGAAAATATCGTCGCCTTCAAATGCAAGTCGCTGTCCGACTTGATGCCATTTCTGAAGCTCGGGTGGCACCCCGAAAAACGTACCCGAAAATAGCCGCTCCTCAGCATGATAATGCACTGCGGCAAGCCAAAGGAAAACAAAGTTGTCCTCCCCAAGACGTTCGGACTCGTCGGGATCGCGAAACCGAAGCTTCGCGGAACAGAAGGCATCTGCATTTCTCTCGATGTGTTCGACAAATGTCGGCACACTCGCAAGTGCGCGATCGTAAGCTGCAAGGAAGGCGGGGTCTGTCTGCGAGATAGTCGTGAAGAGTGGCTCATTCCGCGGTTCGTCGAATTCACTGTTCGATTGAGATTTTTCGCCCATAAAAGACCTCTTGGACTAACCTTGAACCGCTCAACGACCTGCGAAGTCCGCGCGCTTCTTCCGGTGTGGGGAGGCGGCACTCGCGAGGCGGTGTCGCACTACCAGCCAAAGAGCCCTATCACGCTAGCGACCAACCGCCATCCACCAATATATTCGCGCCGGTGATCAGTGACGCCGCCGGCAAGGCGAAGAACACCACGGTGCCGGCGACGTCGATCGGGTCGCCTATGCGGCCGAGCGGGATGTGGCCGAGCACATGCAGGCGAGTGCGCAGGCGCGGCCGATGCCGCGCGAGGCGCCGGTAACCAGCACCACCTTGCCGGCCAGGTCGAATTTCGGCGTGAATTCATTTGTCATGCGATTCCACCTTGTTCTTCAAATCGGTCCGGCTGCCGTGTCGGACCGAATAGGCTCGCGTGAATTCGGCGCCCAGCAGAAATATCTCCGCCGAATAGTAGACCCATAACAGCACGACGAGCAGAGCGCCGGCCGCGCCGTATGACGATGAGATGGCGCTGGTTCCGATATACCAGCCAATCAGCGACTTGCCGATGGTGAACAGAAACCCGGTGACCACGGCGCCGAGGCCGACATCGCGCCATTGCAGGCTGCGGTCGGGCAGCACCTTGTAGATCGCGGCAAACAGCAGCGTGATCAGGGCAAACGAGACGATCCCGTTGATGGCGCTCAGGATGATGGTGCCGAACGGCAGATAGGCGTTGATGACCTCTCCGAGCGCCGAAATTGCAGCGCTTACGACCAGCGACACCAGGAGCAGGAAACCAAGCGCGGCGACCAGGCCCAGGCTTGCAATGCGTGCCCGAACCAGCCGCGAGATCGTTGCCCCGCTCGGTTTGACTTTCCAGATCTCGTTCAGCGCCAGCTGCATTTCGCCGAACACGCCGGATGCGGCGACGAACAACGTGACCAGCCCCAGAATGCTGGCAAGGGTTCCCGCTTCCTTCTGCGAGGCGTTCTCGATCGTCGCCTGCAGCAGCTCGGCACTTTGCGGCCCCATCAGGCCGGCGATCTGTGCCGAAAGGGCGAGTTGCGCCGCCTCGTGCCCGAAGGCCATGCCGGCGATAGCGACAACGATGAGCAGGATCGGCGCAAGCGAAGTCGTGGCATAAAACGCTATCGCCGCCCCATGGCTCAGCGCATTGTCGTTGACGAAGCCGAGGATGCTTTGCCTGAGGAGTACCCAGCCCTCCGTCGCCAAGTTCCACATGTGGGCCTCGCATAGTTGTCATTAAACAAGTAGCGGCGAGATAGAAGTGGGCGAGGGGTAGTGGACGACCTGGCCGCCGGCTCTGAAAAAACCTCGCGGAGGCGCAGGTGTTGCTGGCCGAATTGCGGTAGCCCGCGAGAAACCGACGCAGCCACTTTCGTTGGGCCGCTCACCCCTTATTGCCTAAGGAAATTGGACGCGCTCATGATCCAACCAATGGAACTGCGACAGTCGTCCCATAATTTATCGGATACCGATCGAAGTACGGGAACTCGATAACGAAAGCATACCTGGCCGTGAGATGTGCCATTCGAAAGCCGCCGTTGGGGGCGTCGATTGCTATTGTTACGTCTACGTCTTTCAATCCCAAAGTCAGCAATTTTGCCGTGGCTATGGCTTCTATCTCGGCCTGCGTCAGCGAGTTCTTCATCTGCAGCGCACGCGCGGACGTTTCCAGCGTATACCGAACACTGGACATGGCATTCAAGGCCCAGCCGAATGCGAAGACGCCGATCAAGACCATTATCAGAACAGGGGCGATCAGCGCGAACTCCAACGCAGCTCCGCCTGATGCTCCCCGTATGAAGGCCCTCGCTTTAGCGAACACGGATCACCTGTTGGTGGCTGAGCTCGCGCGAGAGCGAAAACGCGCCGAAACTGAAGGGCGGTGACCAGGTGGCTGTCGCTTGGATTTCGACGAAAACCGCGGGAGCTTTCAAACTGTCGCACAGGACAGATGGATCGACCACGGTGGTCCCGCACATATATTTCCGGCTCAGCGTCACCTGCGCGTCGCCGGGATGGTTTTCCCAGCCTGAAAGAGCGACAGCTTGGATAGTCGCATCCTCGGCTGCTCCTTGCATCACGAGATTCGCCGCCGTTTTGACGCCTGCACGCATCGACAACGCGTTCGACACAAAAGACCAGCCGTCAATGATGCCAAGGAGTACCAGGCAAAGGATCGGCACAATCAGCGCAAACTCTACCGCGGCAGCACCCGAATCGCTGCGGAACATCCGGACTGCTGACCCTGTCACGAAGATTACTCGACAAGCTTTATGGATTGCGTCGCCGGAATGTCTCGCATTCCAAGGCTCGTGCAGTCCTGATTGACGTTCGCGTTGCCGGACCACTGCACGGTACTGGCGACGACCTGAGTGCAACCGCCTTTGCCCGAGAAATTGCCGAGATAATTAACGTCTTGCGTTGGAAAATACAAAGCGCCGGTCAAAAGCGAATCTGCCGTGCCATTAACCGTGTTCGATCCAGTCAGGTTGGCTTTGTCGCCGTAAAACAGCACCCCCGAATAGGTGCCCGACGTTGGTGCGCTGAGCTTGATGGTGGCCGTGCCGTTCATGCTGACGCCGGAGCTGCCGGCCAGATAAATGATGACTCCGTCGCCGGAAATATTCGCGTTCGAGTTCGCTTTGAAATCACCGCCTTGAATGACGTATATCCCGGGCGAAAGCGTTACATTGCCGCTCAAGCTGAGCCCCCTGCAGTATGTTCCAGGTTGCAACACCGACTGATTGCTGTTTCGACAGGGGTTCGTGGCCGGTGGCGCCGGCAAGTCGGCAAAAGGATCGGCAGCGGGCAACGCCTGGGTTATCGGCCTGGCGCACACGGTCGTCACGGGGTTGCTCAACGAAACACCGCCTGCCGATACCAGGCAATCGACCTGAAGGCTTGCCGATCCCTGAAGCTTGATGGCGTCCGCGGCTATCGAATTCGACATCACGACGCAGCCGTTCAGTTTGAGATTCGAACTGCCGGAAAAGAGCGCCGCTTTCGGAGCGGAATGATTGAGAGCTAGAGCGCAGGCCTTTGAGGCGTCGGTGATAAGAGCCACCGCTCTTGCCTGTGCGCCGACCGCATTTTGCGTGAATATCGATGTAAAAAACCGATCGAGGGTCTGATGAACGATGACCTCGACAGCCTTTTGGGCCACATTCGGGCCGGAGGACGGGGGCGTGAAGATTTCGATTGTGCCTGTCGACGGGTCCCAGCCATTCGTTGTCGCAGACAATGTCGCGGCGGAGACTATCGTTGGTTTGTCGGATCCTGAAACCTTTTCCAAAGCGCCAGCATAGGCTGCCGCATCCGCCACCGCTTGTAGCTTCAGGCCGCTGTAATACCAGTAGGAAGTCTCAACGCCGAGACCCGCGCCGCCGACGACGATCGGCAACGACAGGGCAAAAATAGTGGCAACGTTGCCACTCTTGCCGGTTCGTCGCATGCAGAAAAAACGCCTGAAGATACGGGCACGCCAGTCCATTCCTCATTTAAGCCGGGATGCATAAAGGAATGACTAAGAATTTCCGTCCATTTCTTGGCTGTGATCCATTCAAACGGCGCTTAGCGGTTCTGCTGCACCCGTTCGCCGGTTGTGCCCTGAGAGGCATTTTCTAAGATCTGAGAACGCGGACGTTAGGCCCACAGGACCGTCGGTAACACTTTGGCCGGGTGCATTGTCTTCACAGAAAGCAATCCGATTTTGGGGCCAAGCGCAAGAAAACACCGCCGGCGGCCGGTTTCGTTGGCAAACCGTTACCGTTCCCTGCTATTCCCGCATCCTGATGCATGTTGCCCAAGTGTGCCGCGGTTTTGGGACAGCGACATGCGCAAACAAAGACTTAAAGCAGTGGACGCTCTCGCATGACCAATGTCGCCTTGACCGGGCTTGCCCGCGATCTTGCCAAGCGCGCCGCACAAGGCCGCCCGGTGCGCATCGGCGTCATAGGTTCCGGCGAGATGGGAACCGACCTGGTGACGCAAGGCATGCTGATGCCGGGCATTTCGGTTTGCGCGATCTCGACGCGCCGCCCGCATACGGCGCGTGATGCCATCCGCATCGCCTATGGCGACGGGGCGATGGCACGGGAGGCCGATACGCCGTCGAAGCTCAGCCAGGTGATCGAAAGCGGCAAGATCGCCATAACCTCGAACGAAATGCTGGTCACCAATCCGCTTATCGATGTCGTCATCGATGCTACCGGCAAGCCCGGCGTCGCCGCCGATTTCGACCTGATGGCGATGCAGCACGGCAAGCATCTGGTGATGATGAATGTCGAGGCCGACGTCACTATCGGCTGCTATCTGAAGCAGCAGGCCGACCGGCTCGGCGTCGTCTATTCGGTCGGCGCCGGCGACGAGCCGTCGAGCTGCATGGAGCTGATCGAGTTCGCCTCGGCGCTCGGCTACACCATCGTCTCCGCCGGCAAGGGCAAGAACAACCCGCTCAACCACGACGCCGTTCCCGACGACTATCGCGAGGAAGCGCTACGCCGCAACATGAATCCGCGCATGCTGGTCGAGTTCGTCGACGGCTCGAAAACCATGGTTGAGATGTGCGCCATTGCCAACGCCACCGGGCTGGTGCCCGACGTTCCCGGCATGCACGGCCCCAAGGCCGATCGCGACGAGCTGGTCAAGGTGCTGATCCCGCGCGAGCAGGGCGGCATCCTGTCGAAGAACGGCGTCGTCGACTACACCGTCGGCAAGGGCGTGGCGCCCGGCGTCTTCGTAATCGTCGAGGCGACGCATCCGCGCATCATCGAGCGCATGGACGATCTGCATATCGGCCACGGCCCCTATTACAGCTTCTTCAGGCCCTACCATCTGACCTCGCTGGAAGTGCCGCTGACGGCCGCTCGCATCGCGCTTTATGGCAAGCCCGACATGGTGCCGCTGCCACGGCCGGTGGCCGAGGTCTGCGCCGTGGCCAAGCGCGATCTGGCGACGGGCGAGACGTTCGATGCGATCGGCGAGACCTGCTACCGCTCCTGGACCATGACCGTCGAAGAAGCCCGCGCCCATCGCGCCGTGCCCGTCGGCCTGCTCGAAGGCGGCAAGGTGCTGAAACAGGTGCGGAAAGGCGAATTGCTCACCGCCGACAATGCCGCGCCCGACCCGACGACCAGGCTGTTCGCCTTGCGCCGGCTGCAGGACGGGATGCTGTATGGAGCGTAAGGCTCTCGACCGGTGAGCCGTCGCAATGGCCTCCGGCCGAGCACTGGCTTTGTCATGACGAATTCGCTATATTGTAGTGACGATGAAGGCGGAGGCGATTACATGAATCTTCAGATCAGGGATCCGCGCGCACGCGAACTGGCGCGAGAGCTTGCTGCCAAACGCAAGATTTCTATGACGGAAGCGGTCATCGAAGCGCTTGAATCCGAGTTGAAGCGGGAGAGCGGACGCATTCCCTTGGCCGAGCGGCTTGCTGCCATTGCCAACGACTTCAAGGCCAAGGCAGGCCAAGATGGTCGGGCTATGACGAAGGATGAGATCGATGAGATGTGGAGCCATTCCTGATGTTCGTCGACACCTCCGTGGTTGTCGCGATTCTTTCAGGCGAAGAGGATGCCCGCGAGTGGAGCAACCGAATCGAGGCAGCGCCCGCAAGAATAACTTCGGCGTTGGTGGTGCTTGAAGCGGCGATGCGGCTTTCGACCATGCTTGCCGTGCCGCCGGTTGTCGCCGGAGATGCGATAGAGGCGTTTCTTCGCGAGGCTGAAATCGAAATTGTGCCTATCGACGCCAGCGATGCCAAGCTCGCAATCCATACATTTTCAGATTACGGAAAGGGGCGCGGACATCCCGCCCAGCTCAACTTAGCCGACTGCCTTTCTTATGCTTGCGCAAAAAGTCATGGCTCCGCACTGCTCTACAAGGGCAACGACTTTTCGCATACCGATCTCGCGTAATCCGAAATCAGCTGTTACTTCCCCAGTTCGATCGACCGCAGCCGCGCCGCTTCCACCGCCTCAGTGAGCAGGCGCGTCAGACGGTCCTCGCCCATCAGCACGGCAAGGGCGGCAGCCGTGGTGCCGTTGGGGCTGGTCACCTGCTGTCTAAGCACGCCGGGCTCCTCGCCGCTTTCGGCGGCAAGCGAGGCGGCGCCGTAGACCGTTTGCATGGCCAGGAGCTTTGCGACCTTGCCAGGCAGGCCAGCCTTCTCGGCGGCCACGGTCAGCGCTTCGATGAAGTGGAAGATATAGGCCGGCCCCGACCCGGAGACCGCCGTCACCGCGTCCATCAGGCCCTCGTCGTCGATATCGGCCACTTGCCCGCTCGCCGAGAGCAGGTCGGCGACGAAACGTTTAGTCTCGTCGGAAACCAGCCTGTTGGAAAACACCACCATCATGCCCTTGCCGATCGCCGCCGGCGTATTGGGCATGCAGCGCAGGATCGGCGCGCGATCGCCGAGAATGCCTTCGAACGTAGCGACCGGCGTCCCGGCGGCGATGCTGAGGAAAGTGGTTCGGCCATCGTTGAAGCGGATGTAGCCAGCCGTCACGTTACGGATCACCTGCGGCTTGACCGCAATGACGACGAGGGCCGGCACGGCGTCCGCCGGGATGGCGCCGGCGTCCGCGGCAGCAGAGCAGCCCAGTGCTTCGGCACGCTTGCGCAACTCGGCATTGGGCTCGACCACGAACACCGCAGCCGGAGCGAGCTTGCCGGCTTTCAGCCAGCCCGAGAGCATGGCGGAGCCCATATTGCCGCAACCGGCGAGAACAAGCCTGATCGTCATCGAAAGCCTCCATAGAGATGGCTTCCCCATAGACGTTCGCGGCAGGGCGGGGAAGCCCTTTTGGGACCGTGATCAGGCGGAAACCCGGACCTTGCGGTTGGGATGCGCATGTAGTCGCGCAGGGGCGCGGCGACCACATTAACCTTTTATTTCCTATGCCTGTTTAGCATCGCTTAACCAGTGGCGGTCGCTACGTCCCAGCCCGAGGGGGAAGCTCCAGAAACCATGGCTTATAGGAATAATCGTGAACACTGGAGGAACGAGCAGTCCCTGCTGTCGTTCGTCGAGGCAGCGCGCGACGAAGACGAAGCAGCGCTGGTTTCCCTGGAGGACCGTACAGCCCGGTCATGGCGCGAGGATGCCGCCACACGCCATCGTCTGGCCCGCTCGCGCCGCGAAGCGCGTGCCAGCCCGATCCTGTTGGCAGCCGCAGGCATAGGCCAGCCCCATCCTGATGCGTCAAAGGCCGGCCCCATACTGATGGAAGAGGCTACAGCTGCCGATGCATTTTTCGACCCCGTAGGCTCCCTTGACGGCCCCGATTCCGGTTCCGCCGATCGCGCCGCATACCCGGCAGCGCCGCCTCTCGCTCTGCTCGAGGTCGCGCGCACCAAACGGCCGGGTCCAATCGGTGCCGTGTTGTCGGCGCTGGGCCGGCTCATGCCCGGCAGAGCGCAGGAGGAGATGACGTCGGGTGAAACTTCCACCGCGACAAACTCAAGCGCAGCCATGTCGCCTGCCTTCTACCCGCAGCCGCTCTATGCCGGTCGGGCACCGTATCCGCAGCAACCCACGCCGCCGCATTCGGCACATACTCAGGCCTGGTCGAGGGACGCAATTCAGGCCTCGGAAGCCGCCGATCAGCAAAGCCAGATCGAGGAAATCCGCGCCAGCCTGCGCGAATTCCGCGAGGCGGTTCGCGAGCTCACCGAAAACCGCACGCATCGCCGCTATTTCTGAGCGTCGAATAAAACATGCCGGTTTCGAGTTAACGGCATGGGACGGCGCATTGACGGGATTGCCCGGCTCGATTTTCGTGAAAATGCCGCGCTGCATGTCCGCCCGCCCGCGCATGGTTCTGGGCAACGACCTGCATAAAAACATATCTGGAGCACGCCGCATGGATGCGGCAGGCTTAGCAATAGGCGTCGAGGGTGGTTCATGGCCGAGTTGATTGACGGAAAAAGCGTCGCCGAAGACGTGGTGCAGCGGGTCAAGACACTGACCGCCGAACTAGCGGAAAAAGGTGGGCAGCAGCCCGGTCTCGCGGTGGTCATCGTCGGCGAGGATCCGGCGAGCCAGGTCTATGTCGCATCCAAATCCCGTACCGCCAAGGAATGCGGCTTCCATTCGGTTCAGCACACACTGCCGGCCGAAACCTCCGAGCCGGACCTTTTGAAGATCATCGGCCAGCTCAATGCCGATCCGGCCATCAACGGCATCCTGGTGCAGCTTCCGCTTCCCGGCCATATCGACGCCGGCAAGATCATCCAGACCATCGCGCCGGAGAAGGATGTCGACGGCTTCCACTTCATCAATGTCGGCAAGCTCGGCACCGGCGAGCTTGAGACCGCCTTCGTGCCTTGCACGCCGGCCGGCTCGATGCTGCTGATCGAACGGGTGCGTGGCAAGGACCTGTCCGGCCTCAATGCGGTCGTCGTCGGGCGTTCGAACATCGTCGGCAAACCGATGGCCAATCTTCTGCTTGCCGCCAACTGCACCGTCACTATCGCACACAGCCGCACCAGGGACCTGCCGGCGCTTGCCCGCACCGCCGATATTCTAGTTGCAGCCGTCGGCCGGCCCGAAATGGTCCGCGGCGACTGGGTCAAGCCTGGCGCAACCGTCATCGACGTCGGCATCAACCGCATCGCCGCACCTGAGAAGGGTGAAGGCAAGACCCGCCTCGTCGGCGATGTCGCCTTTGCCGAAGCAGCGACGGCGGCCGGCGCCATCACGCCGGTGCCTGGCGGCGTCGGACCGATGACCATTGCCATGCTGATGGCCAACACGCTAGCTTCCGCCTATCTCGCGGCCGGGTTGAAACGGCCTTCCTTCTGACCAGAAAGCAGCGTCCTTGCCGAACCTCACTGTTCCCTTAGAACGGCCGGTCACCAATGATCCCGTTCAGGGCGGCCGGCAGTTCGGGTTTCTGCTGGTCGACAAGTTCTCTATGTTCTCGCTGGCCGCGGCAATCGACACGTTCCGGTCGGCGAACCGGCTGCTCGGCCGCGATTTCTATGGCTGGACGACGGTGTCGGCCGACGGCGATGCCGTCATGGCGTCCAACGGCCTGCCGCTCAAGATCGACTACGCCGTCGCCGATCTGCCGCCGGTCGATATCCTGTTCGTCTCGGTCGGGCTGACGACGGAATTTCCGGGCAAGAGCAAGGTGCTGGCAGCGCTGCGCAGTTGGGGCCGGCGCGGCAATGCGCTCGGCGCGCTTTCGGTCGGCTCCTATTTGCTTGCCGAAGCAGGCCAGCTCGATGGCTATCGCTGCACCATCCATTGGGAAAACCGCGCCGGCTTCCTCGAACGCTTTCCGGACATCAACTGCACCGGCAACGTCTTCGAGATCGACCGCAAGCGCTACACCTGCGCCGGCGGCACCACATCGATCGACCTGATGCTGGAGATCGTGCGCGGTGATTTCGGCTCGAGCCTCGCCAATGGCGTCGCCAACCAGTTCCAGCATGAGCGCATCCGCTCGGCCGGGGACCGCCAGCGCGTCGGCCCGGAACGCGACCTCACCGGCAAGTCGGAGAAGCTGCGCCGCATCGTCGAGCTGATGGCCGACCATCTCGACGAGCCGCTGTCGGCGGTGCAGCTCGCCAAGTCGGCGGGCCTGTCGGTGCGCCAGGTCGAGCGCCTGTTCCTGCGCCATCTCAGTGTGACGCCCGGGCGCTATTATATGCGGCTCAGGCTCGAGCGGGCGCGCGAATTGCTGCGCCAGACCAACATGCCGATCCTCGACGTGGCAATCGCCACCGGCTTCACCTCGCATTCCTATTTTGCCCAGAGCTACCGGCTGCAATTCGGCCGGCCGCCTTCCGATGAACGCCGCACGGCCTATTGAGGGTTTGGCAGAGAGGCGACGCAGCTTCGTACTCCGTCCGGGCTTGTGTCGCGACCCGGCGTCAAATAGCTTTCCGGCGCCGAGCGGCGGCGACTGACGGGGGAGATTTTTGATGGCGGGATTTGTGCAGAGCGTCGCTGCGGCGGCCTTGTTGCTGTGGACGACGGGGTTCGGCTTCGCCGCCGATCGCGTCATCGTCGTTCTCGATGCCTCCGGCTCGATGTGGGCGCAGATCGACGGCAAGCCCAAGCTCGAAATCGCCCGTCAATCGCTGCGGAACGTGCTGCAATCGGTCCCGGCCGAGGAGGAAATAGGCTTCATGGCCTATGGCCATCGCGAGAAGGCCAGTTGCGACGACATCGAACTCATCGTGCCACCGCAGGCAGGCTCGGCAAGTGCGATCTCAGCCGCGGCCGACAGCTTGAAATTTCAGGGCAAGACGCCGCTGACCGCTGCGGTCAAGCAAGCGGCGGAAGCATTGAAATACACCGAGGACAAGGCGACGGTCGTTCTCATCACCGATGGCATCGAGACATGTAGCGGCGATCCCTGTGCGCTCGGCAAGGAACTGGAGGCTGCTGGCGTCGACTTCACCGTCAATGTCGTCGGCTTCGGCCTGACGGCGGCCGAGGGCAAGCAGGTCGGTTGCCTCGCCGACAATACCGGCGGCAAATATATCGAAGCGTCGGATGAAAAGGCATTGCAGGACGCCCTCGTCGAGACCGTTGCGCCTCCGCCACCCGCCCCTGAACCGACTCCCGCCCCGCAGCCTGCTCCCCAGCCGGCGCCCGCCCAGCCGGCGGAGTCCAATTTCGTGCCCACCGTCGTGCTTGCCGAGGGTGGCGATCCCGTCACCGACGGCAATGCCTGGGAGATCTACAAGGCGAATTCCGACGGCACGCGCGGCGATCCCGTCACCACCGAATATGGCACCTACAAGGGCAATCTGGAGCCGGGCGACTATATCGTCGTCGCGCGTGCCGGCGAGGCCAGGGCCGAACAGAAGATCAAGATAGAGCCTGGCCAGGTCGCCAAACCGCACTTCAACCTGAATGCCGGCACGCTGGTCATCCACCCGCGACCAAGCGAAGGAGCGGACGTTGATGACGGCGCGGCTGTCGTAATCGGCTATCCCGGCGTCGACACCCCGCCGACCTACTACGGTGACACGAAAGTCGTGCTGCCGGCCGGTGACCAGAAGGTGACGGTCACGATCGGCCAGGGCATGGTTATCGAGACGATCCCGCTTGCCGCCGGCAGGGTCATCGACAAGGACATCATCGTCGGCGTCGGGCGTATCATCGCCAACGCCTATTATGCTGCCGGCGGCGACAAGGCCGAGGGTTCTGGCGTCGGCTTCAAGGTGCTCCAGGCGAAAAAGAACATCGACGGAACCAGGCAGGAGGTGACCTATGCCTACGGTCCGGACAGCAAGTTCGATCTGCCGCCCGACGATTATGTAATGGTCGCGACGGTCGACCTTGCGGTGGCCGAGCAGCCGTTCAGCGTCAAGGTTGGCGACCATCAGGATCTGAAGATCGCGATGAACGCCGGCATGCTGACGATAACCGCGCCAGGGGCCTCGAAGATCGAGATATTCGAGGCCAGGAAGGCCATCGACGGAACCCGCAAGTCGGTCGGCTACGCCTACGACCAAAAGTATCAAGCCACCCTGTCGGCCGGCGACTACGCGGTGGTTTCGGAGAAATCGGACAACAGCTCGAGGGAAGGCACGGTAACGGTCAGGGCCGGCGCGCGAGCCGAGCTGACCGTTCAGTAGATATAAGGGAGAGCGGCCACCAGCCGCTCTTCCATGGTCGAAAAGTCACGCCGTACCGAAGGCGCTGGCGCCATGGTCGGCGCGTCCCACCAACTGCCGGAACCCGGCGAAAAGCTCGCGGCCGAAGCCGAATTCATTGCCTATGAGGTCGCTGTCCGCGGGGCGGCGCAGTGCGAAATCGCCGGCTGGCACCAGTACCTCCAGCGTCCCGGCCTCGGCGTCGAGCCTGATGATATCGCCGTCATGGATCCTGGCGATAGGCCCGTCCTCCGCCGCTTCCGGCGTCACGTGGATCGCCGCTGGCACCTTGCCTGAAGCGCCCGACATGCGGCCGTCGGTGACCAACGCCACATGCTGGCCGCGGTCCTGCAGGATGCCGAGCACGGTGGTCAGCCTGTGCAATTCCGGCATGCCGTTGGCCTTCGGTCCCTGGAACCGAATGACGGCGATGAAGTCGCCGGTCAGCGACCCCGCCTTGAACGCCTCGTTCAGGCCTTGCTGGCTGTCGAACACCTTGGCCGGCGCCTCGATGACGCGCCGCTCCGGCTTGACCGCCGATGTCTTGATGACGGCGTGGCCGAGATTGCCCGAAAGCACTTTCAGACCGCCGCTCGGCTGGAACGCCTTCTTGAACGGCGCCAGCACCTTCTCGTCCCCGCTCTCGCGCGGCGAAGCCTCGCGCACGACGCCGCCGTCCGCACCGAGCTTGGCCTCGACCGCGTAGGGGCGCAGCCCTTCGCCCCACACCGTCTGGACATTCTCGTGCAGGATGCCTGCGTCGAGCAGTTCGCGGATCAGGAAGCCGAGCCCGCCGGCGGCGTGGAAGTGGTTCACATCGGCAAGGCCGTTCGGATAGACCCGCGCCAGCAGCGGCACGGCTTCCGAGATGTCGGAAATATCCTGCCAGGTAATGGCGATGCCGGCCGCCGCCGCCATGGCGATCAGGTGGATGGTGTGGTTGGTCGAACCGCCGGTGGCGTGGAGGCCGACGATGCCGTTGACGATCGAGCGCTCATCGATCATCCGCCCGACCGGCGTGTAGGCGTTGCCGAGCGCGGTGATCGCCAGCGCCCGCTTGGTCGCTTCCCTGGTCAGCGCGTCGCGCAGCGGCGTGCCGGGATTGACGAAGGAAGCACCAGGCGTGTGCAGGCCCATGATCTCCATCAGCATCTGGTTGGAATTGGCGGTACCGTAGAAAGTGCAGGTTCCCGGCCCGTGATAGGATTTTGATTCCGCTTCGAGCAGTTCGGCCCGCCCCGCCTTGCCCTCAGCATAGAGCTGGCGGATCTTGGCTTTTTCGTCGTTCGGAATGCCGGTCGTCATCGGCCCGGCCGGGATGAAGACCGCCGGCAGATGGCCGAAGGTCAGCGCCGCGATCACCAGCCCCGGCACGATCTTGTCGCAGACGCCGAGATAGACGGCGGCATCGAACATGTTGTGCGACAGGCCGATTGCCGCGGCCATGGCGATCACGTCGCGCGAGAACAGCGACAGCTCCATTCCGGGCTGGCCCTGGGTGACGCCGTCGCACATCGCCGGCACGCCGCCCGCCACCTGGGCGATGCCGCCGGCCTCGCGCGCCGCGTCCTTGATCAGCGCCGGAAATGTCTCGAAAGGCTGATGCGCCGACAGCATGTCGTTATAGGAGGTGATGATACCGAGGTTCGGCACCCGGTCGCCGCCAAGCGCCACCTTTTCGGAAGGGCTGCACACGGCAAAGCCGTGGGCCAGGTTGCCGCAGGACAGCACGGCCCGGTTGGCGGTGCGGTTCGAGGCTTCGGCGATGCGGCCGAGATAGGCCTCGCGACCGGGCTTGGAGCGCTCACGGATGCGCTGGGTGATGGCTTCGATGTCGCGTCTTGCGGTCATGGCGGTCGGTCCTTTCAGGCGAGGTCCCGCAAATACCTTCCGGCTGTTGCCGGGACCTGCAGCCAAGTTGAGATCAGGGTGCCCAGAAAACCTCTACGGGCTTTTGAGTGGCATCGAGCACGGCGCGAATGGGCTTTCGTGTTCCAGTTCCAAGCGCGGCCTCGAATGCGGTGCGTTTTTCCGCGCCCTCGATATGCAGCGCGATGAAGGCGGCATTGATGATCCGCGCCAATGACAGCGTCAGCCGTGGCTCGCCGGCGCTTGCCGCGTGAACCGGAAGCACGATCCTTTGCGACGACGGATCGAGCAATCTTGCCAGGTTGTCGGCATCCGGAAAGAACGAGGCGGTGTGGCCATCAGTTCCCATGCCGAGCACAACGACGTCGAGTGGCCAGGGCAGCACTTGCAGCGCCTCACCGTCGGAGACCGCTGCACCCTCGATACTTGCCGCGGCGCGGTAGAGCGGCACGAAATTCGCGGCCGCGGCCGCGTTCTGCAGCAGGTTGGCGGCAACCAGGCCGGCATTGGAGCGCGGCGATGAGGGCGGCACGAAGCGCTCGTCGACCAATGTTATCGTCACCTTTTCCCAGGCGATCGGAACGGTCGAAAGCGCCGCGAAGAATTTCGCCGGCGTCGTGCCGCCCGAGACCGCGAGCAGTGCCGTGCCGCGCTCGGCGATCGCCTTTGACAGACGGCCGGCGACGTGGCCGGCAAGCGCTGTCGCCAGCTCCTGGCGTCCGGCAAATTCGTGCCAGTTGTAGGCGCCGCCTAATTGCTCTCGTGCCATGTCCGCCCGTCGCGTTCGATCAGCGCAATCGAGGCCGAGGGGCCCCACGTGCCGGCGGTGTAGCCTTGCGCCTCTTGCCTGCCGCTTTCCCAGGCGTCCTGGATCGGGTCGATCCATTTCCACGCCGCCTCGACCTCGTCGCGGCGCATGAACAGCGTCTGGTTGCCACGGATGACGTCCATGATCAGCCGCTCATAGGCATCGGGGGCGCGGCCGTCGAAGGATTGCGCAAAACTCATGTCGAGCGGGATCTGGCGCAGCCGCATGCCGCCCGGCCCCGGATCCTTGATCATGATGAACTGCTTGACGCCTTCGTCGGGCTGCAGCCTGATGACCAGCTGGTTGGCGGAGATCGGCCCGGCGCTCTCGCCGAAGATCGAGTGCGGGATCGGCTTGAATTCGATGACGATCTCCGAAACGCGGGTCGCAAGCCGCTTGCCGGTTCGGAGGTAGAACGGCACGCCCGCCCAGCGCCAGTTGCCGATCTCGGCCTTGAGCGCAACGAAAGTCTCGGTGTTGCTGTTCTTGCCGAGTTCCTCGACATAGCCTTTCACCGGCCCGCCGGCCGAGGCGCCGGCACGGTATTGCCCGCGCACCGTGTGCTTCGGCGCTTCGTTGCCGTTGATGCGCTTCAGCGCCCGCAGCACCTTCAGCTTTTCGTCACGGACAGCATCGGCGTCCATCGACGACGGCGCCTCCATCGCGACCAGGCAGAGCAGCTGCAGCATGTGGTTCTGCACCATGTCGCGCAATGCGCCGGCCTTGTCGTAATAGGTGACGCGGTCTTCCAGGCCGACCGTTTCGGCCACGGTGATCTGCACATGATCGACATTGGCGGAATTCCAAAGCGGCTCGTAGAGCGCGTTGGCAAAGCGCAGCGCCATCAAATTCTGAACCGTCTCCTTGCCGAGATAGTGGTCGATGCGGAAAATCTGGCTTTCATGGAAGTCGTCGCCGACCAGGTCGTTGAGCGCGCGCGCCGAAGCGAGATCGCGGCCGATCGGCTTTTCCAGCACGATGCGCGAATTCGGCGTGATCAGCCCGTGCTCCTTCAGCTTGTGCGAGATGTCGCCGAACAGCGCCGGCGCCACCGCCAGATAGAAAGCGCGGATGTGTTCGCTGTCGCCGATCGCCTTCTTCAGCCTGTCGAAGCCGGCACCTGTGGTTGCATCTGCCGGGACATAGGAGAGCCGCGCGAGGAACGTCTTCAGTTCCGTGGCGTCGATATCCTCCGGTTTCACATGATCGGCAATCGCCTGCCTGGCGAACGACTGGAATTCCTCGTCGGTCATCTTCGAACGTGATGTGCCGATGATGCGCGTCGGCTCGGAAAACTGGTGGTCGCGCTGCCGGTGGTACAGCGACGGCAGAAGCTTACGTTCCGACAGGTCGCCGGTGCCGCCGAAAATGATGAAGTCGAAGGGGTCGACGGGAATGATCTGGCTGGTCATGGTCTGTCCGCTGTGACGCCGGTCGCGATAACGCGGCTGATATAATCTAATCGATTTAAACTTGCCAGTGCCATTGCGTCACATCCGCGTGTGCTCTTGACACGGGGCGCTAGCCGGAGGCTTGTCGGCAAGCGATGCTTCCGGAACCTTCGCAGGTGCAGCATAGTGCCGGATGGCAGCGAAAGCCAAAGGAGAAATCGGCGATGGACACACATCTTTCGATGGCTTGGCCAAAGGCGTCGTCGATCGCCTTCAACGATGAGTGAGAAAAGCATGCGCCTGCAAAACAAAGTCGCCATCATCACCGGCGCTGCCTCGGGCTTTGGCGAGGGCATGGCCAGGCGCTTTGCCGAGGAGGGCGCGCGGGTAGTCGTCGCCGATCTGAACGCCAAGGGCGCGGAGCGCGTTGCCGGCGAGATCGGCGAAAAGGCGATCTGGACCCAAACCGACGTCTCGCTGCGGTCCGAATTCGACGACATGGTCCATGCCGCAATGAGCGCCTTCGGCCGCATCGACATCATAGTCAACAATGCCGGTTACACCCATCGCAACGGTGAAATGCTGGAAGTCGACGAAGCGACCTTCGACCTGATCACAGCTGTCAACATGAAGGCGATCTACCACGCAGCGCTTGCCGTGGTGCCGGTCATGGAACGGCAAGGCGGTGGCGTCATCCTGACGACGGCCTCCACGGCCGGTATCAGGCCGCGGCCTGGCCTCACCTGGTACAACGCATCGAAGGGCTGGGCGATCACCGCGACCAAATCGATGGCGGTGGAACTCGCGCCGAAGAACATCCGCGTCAACTGCCTCTGCCCAGTTGCCGGCGAGACCGGCATGCTCGCGAAATTCATGGGCGCCGACACACCCGAGATCCGCGAGAAGTTCCGCGCATCCATCCCGCTCGGCCGGCTTTCGACGCCGCTCGATATTGCCAATGCCGCGCTTTGGCTTGCTTCGGACGAAGCGGCTTTCATCACTGGCGTGGCGCTGGAAGTCGACGGCGGACGTTGTATTTGAACGGCCGGGTCCTCAGGCGCAGGACTGGCTGATGGCGAGCCACCCGCGATCGCTGTGCCGGCCTTACGCCCCGGTTTTGACGTAGCTCTTGTACACCCAGCCGCGCTTACCGTTGTAGACGATCTGGCACCATTGCTTGCAGCTCATCACCTGCACCGAGGTCTTGGCAGGCACGGTGAGAATGGCGGCAGCATTCTTCTTCGGGCCGATCCGCATGGTGACGGATCTCAGGATGCGTCCGGTACCCGCAGTATTGGCTTTTCCGGATTTTGCCTTGGTACCGTCGCCGTCCTCACTCGCGGACTGCGCCGCCGGCAGTTGCGGCTTGGGTGTGGGGATGGCGGCGGTCTGAGCACCGTCAGGCCCTGTGTTTTTCGTCGAGCTGCCGGGAGCCGCCACTTTGGCAAACAGTGCCGCAGCGTCGGGCTTCGCTGCCGGGTCAGCAAACGCCACCGCGGCGGACGATTTATCGGCCGCCTGCTCGGTCTGGCTTGCCAGTTGGTCGGATGCTGCCGTGGCGGCGGCCGATGCCGTCTTTGGCCCCGTCCAGCGCGGATCATTGGGAGCCAGCGCCGGTATCTCGGCTTCCGCCGCGGGAACCGCCGGGGAAACCGCATCTGCCTTGCCCGTCGTCCGCGGCGCCGCAGCGACCTTGGCAGGCATGATCTTCGTCGTCTTGACCGGGATGGTCGGAACGATCTGCCCAGGGCTTGCGGCCGCTTGTCGCTCATTTGCCGGCAATGCCAGCCACAGTGCCACCGCGGCAACGCCGAGCAGTGCGGCCGTGCCAAGCGCGGCGATTACCAGATGCGCGTTCGACCGGACCCCATGCCAGAACGTCGGCCGCATATCGTAACCGAATTGCATCGCAAGGCGCCGTCGTTCCGGCGCGCCGAAACTGAAGGGCTCTTTCACTCTTGCCACCTCCATTTGCGGGCCGATGTTCTTACGACCCCTTGCCGGAGAGCCGGCATTTCGATCGGCATCGGTCCCAAACCAAAAGCGGGCAAGCCCGCAAAATTCCCCGTTCAGCTGCCCACGAGCATCATCTTTCGCCCGCGATTGTGGCATCACTGCGCCCTTGGCGGGAATTCTGCGCCCAGGTTAAGGATTCTGCAACGTCTGGTTAAATCCTGTCCCGCAACGCGTACCAGTTGAGCGCAAGAAAGAGCAATGGCGCGCGCAAACGCCGGCCGCCGGGGAAGGGAGGAATTTTCAGGTCCTCGATCAGCTTCAGCCGGTCGCGGTTGCCGGCGACCGTCTCCGCATAAAGCTTGCCGAAAAAGTTCGACAGCATGACGCCATGGCCGGAATAACCGCCGATCGAGATCACATTGGGCATCACTTCGCGCACGAACGGCTTTCTCGGCACGGTGATGCCGACATAGCCGCCCCAGCCATGGGTGATCTCGACGTCCTTCAATGACGGATAGATCTCGGCGATCTGCCGGCGGATGTGGATGTGGATGTCCTTGGGATCGTTGACCGCGTAGATTTCGCGTCCGCCAAACAGCAGCCGCCCATCCTTCGATTTGCGGAAATAGCGCACGACGAAGCGCGAATCGTCGACCGCCTCGCCACCCGGCAACACTTTGGAATCGGCTCCCAGCGGCACCGTTGCACCGATGAAGGAGCCGATCGGCATGATATGCGCGGCACTCACCGGTTCGAGCGTGCCGCCATAGGCGTTGACCCCGATCAGGCATTTAGCGGCGGTGATCGTGCCCTTCGGCGTCGCAACCCTGACCTTGCCGCCGCCGGAGGTGATGCCGGTCGACGGCGTCTGCTCGAAAAGCTTTGCGCCGGCCTGCGTCGCGACTTTCGCGGTGCCGATCACCAGCTTCAGCGGATGGATGTGGCCGGTGCCGGTATCGCGGGTGCCGCCGAAATAATGCGTCGAGCCGAGCCGCTCGGCAGTCTCCGCGGCATCCATGAATGAGATGTGCGGATAACCGAACCGGTTTGCCATGATCTCGGCATGAGCCTTGTAGTCGTCGACATAGCGCTTCTTGTGCGCCACCGACATTTGGCCGGGCATATAGTCGATCTCGATCTGGTTCACCGCGGCGAAGTCGAGCAGATGCGCCTTGGCCTCTTCGGCCAGGTCGAACAGCGCCTTGGCGCGGGGAAAGCCGTATTCCGCTTCCAGCTCCTCTGCCCAGGCCCGCTGTCCGGTGCCGAGCTGGCCACCATTGCGGCCCGATGCGCCATCACCGAAACGATGCGTTTCGATAAGCACGACATCTGAGCCTGTCTTGGCTAGGTGAGCCGCCGCCGACAGGCCGGTAAAGCCGCCGCCGACGATCACCATATCGCATGTCCGGTCGCCGTCGAGCGCCGGATATTCGGGCCTTGGCCCGGCGGTGTCTTCGTACCAGGAGCGGCCGGGGGAGATTGGGGATTGGTAGGGCATGATGCAGCCAAGACTCGGAGATTTTTGCAGAGGCGGAGAGAAATAGTGAGTAATGAGTAGTAGTTGGTGAATAGGAACGGACAGTAACGGTCTTGGTGCGATCCAGCCCCGTTCACTACTCACTAATGACTACTCACTACTCACACATTCAGCAGCAAATACTCCCTCTCCCACGGGCTGATCACTTCCATGAAGGTCTCGAATTCCGCTCGCTTGATCGCCGCATAGGTCGCTGCGAAGGATTTGCCGAGCAGGGCGCAGAGTTCCTCGTCGGCCTCGAACAGGTCGACGGCTTCGAGCAGGCTGCGCGGCAGGTCGATCTGGTCCTCGTTGGCGGTCGTCAGAACCGGCGGCTCGGCCTGGATCTTGTTGGTCATGCCGATCAGCCCGCAGGCGAGCGATGCCGCCAGCGCCAGATAGGGGTTGGCGTCAGAGGAGGGGATGCGGTTTTCGACGCGCCGCGCCGCCGGGTCGGAGCGGGGCACGCGGAAGGCCGTGGTGCGGTTGTCGTAGCCCCATTTGTTGTTGACCGGCGCCGAGGCCGACTGCGTCAGCCGCCGGTAGGAATTGACGTAGGGCGCAAACATCACCAGCGCGTTCGGCACATGTTTCTGCATGCCGCCGATGAAGTGGAAGAAGGCGTCGGTCTCCGAGCCGTCCTCCGCCGAAAAGACGTTCTTGCCGGTCTTCTTGTCGATGATCGACTGATGGATATGCATGGCGGAACCGGGCTGGCCCTGGATCGGCTTGGCCATGAAGGTGGCGTAGATTTCGTGCTTCAGCGCCGCCTCGCGGATTGTGCGCTTGAACATGAACACCTGGTCGGCGAGCTCGATCGGATCGCCGTGACGCAGATTGATTTCGAGCTGGCCGGCGCCCTCCTCGTGGATCAGCGTGTCGATCTCCAGCCCTTGGCTTTCGGAGAAATGATAGATGTCGTCGATCAGTTCGTCGAATTCGTTGACCCCGGCGATCGAATAGCCAGCGCCGCCGCCGATCGGCCGCCCGGAGCGCCCGACAGGCGGGGTGAGCGGGTAGTCCGGATCGGGGTTCTTGCGCACCAGGTAGAACTCGATCTCAGGCGCCACGACCGGTCTCAGCCCGCGTCTGTCATAAGCGGCGAGCACGCGCTTCAGCACGTTGCGCGGCGTGAACTCGACCGAGCGGCCGTCCTGGTGGACGAGGTCGCAGATAACCGCCGCCGTCGGGTCCTCCTCCCACGGCACCACGGTCAGCGTCGAGAGGTCAGGCATCAGCTTGAGGTCGCCATCGTCTTCCGGATAGTGGAAGCCATTGCCGTCCTCCGGATAGCCGCCGGAAATCGTCGTCATGAACACCGCCGAAGGCAGTGCCAGCGAGGTATTGGAGGTGAATTTCTTCGATGGCATCATCTTGCCGCGCGCAACCCCGGCCTGGTCGGGCGTGATGCATTCGATGTCTTCGATGCCGCGCCATTCCAGCCAGGCGCTGACTTCCTTCCAGTTCTTGACGCCACGTTGGTTTTTCACGAAGGCAGGCGTGCGGGCACGTCCTCCGCGGCTCGACGGACGGACTTCCTTTTTTGCAGGCGGCATCAATCACCAGATTTGTTGCAGATTGTGGAGTATAGCCGTTGCCGACGACGGAAGGGAAGGGGAGCCGGCGGGCGTGCGCCTCGATAATCGGGGAAACACAACGACTTCCGGATGAAAGCTTCCTGGTCTAGGGTCGGCCTCCCGCAACGCTGCAATTAATGGGCCACATGCAACACAGCCGCAAACTGACGACGATCGGCTTCGACGCCGATGACACGCTGTGGCAGAATGAACAGTTCTTCCGCATGACCGAGAAGCGCTTTGCCGCACTGCTCGCCGATCACGCCGAGGAGGACCGGATTTCAGCAAGGTTGTTGGAGGCCGAGAAGCGCAACCTCGCGGTCTACGGCTTCGGCATCAAGGGATTTACGCTGTCGATGATCGAGACGGCTATCGAGGTCACCGAGGGCCAGGTGCCGGCCTCAACGATCGCCGAAATTCTCTACGCGGGCCGCGAGATGCTCAGCCATCCGATCGAGCCGCTTCCGCATGCGCGCGAGACCGTGGAAAAGCTGGCCGGCGCCTACCGCCTGGTGCTGATCACCAAGGGCGACCTGTTCGACCAGGAACGCAAGCTGGCGCAATCCGGACTGGGAGAGCTGTTCCACGCGGTCGAAATCGTCAGCGACAAGAGCGCTGCCACCTATAGCCGCATCTTCAGCCGCCACGGCGATGGCCCGGAAAAGGGCATGATGGTCGGCAACTCGCTCAAATCGGACGTCGTGCCGGCCATCGAAGCCGGCAGTTGGGGCATCCACGTGCCGCATGAACTGACCTGGGTGCTGGAGCATGTCGAGCCGCCGGTCTCAGCACCGCGCTTTCGCCAGATAGCCAATCTCGGTGAACTGCCAGGCCTGATCGAGCGTATCGGCGAGATTGATTGATCCAGGTCTGCGGTCGGCGCGTCGCCGTAGAGGTCAGTTGCGGCCGACCCCGACCAGCCGGTCAATCACCGGCTGCAGCCGTTCGGTGGTGATCGGCTTGACGACCACCGCATCGACGACGCTCGACAGGCCCAGGCTCTCCGGAGTGCCGGTCTTGACTGAAAGCAGGATCACCGACGGAAGCGATCTGCCTGACGCCCTTCGCAGTGCATCGATACCCGACAGCAAGGCGTCGCAGTCCCCGTTCTCCGCGCCGCCGTCGAGAACGACAGTCCCGGGTATCAGCGCGTGCAAGGCCTTTGCCGCGGTTTCGGGAGTTTCCGAGATCGGTTTGAGGCCGGACCGCTCCACGATTTTTGAAACCACGACGCGGTTGATCGGTGATTTTCCGACCACCAGCACCCGCGAGAAATCCGGGAGCATCCCTGTCTCCAAGTCTCGGCTAGCGAAAGGCGGCTGTTTTGCAGGCTCGATATCGCGATTCGCTGGGCACATGGCGGGGCAGGCCGTTGTTCAACATTTCAATGCAGGGTTGAAACTCGAGAGTTAATTGGCGTGAGATCACTGCTCATGTCAAGCTCAAATGGCATATCAGGAGAATATCGCAAGAAACATTAAAATTAAAATTAAGTGCTTTCTTTGCCGCCGCCCGGAGGAGAAGTTGCCACCACAACGGGGCAGACTCCAGTGAACTTTAGCTTTGCAGCGCGAACGCACCAACTCGCAGCCGTAGCCGGGTTGACGAAAGGTTGGGATGAAGGCGAGGCAGGTCTGTCGCGAGCTTGTCGTATCGTCTCGGCGGACTACCCTTCCTCGTTGGCTAAGCACGTCTCTTTGATCGACGGGAGATGACAATGGAACTCGTGACTCACAAGAAATTCAAAAATGGCCGGTTGAGCCGTGGGGAAAGGGTACGGTCGTTACCGGCGCAAAGGGGTTTGTCTACCTTTCCGGAAACACCGCGACCGTCGAGGACTACGATCCGATCGGCAAAAGCGGCGGCGGCGCCGTCGGCGGTGCGGCCGCGCAGTGGCGCGAAATTCTCACCAACATCAAATCAGACCTGGAAGAGCTTGGTACTGCGCTCGACCATCTCATCAGACTGACCTTCTTTGTTAAGGGGCCATGTCCCGATGGCGGCGTTCTGAGCTCTCCCAATTTTCGCCTGGACGTCCTGGACGAATTCTTTGCCGAGCACTGCCCGAAGCACTGCAGCTACAACAACCCGCCGCCCTCGGAAGGTATCGGCGTTGCAGCACTTGCGCAGCCTGATCTTGTCATTGAAATCGTTGCACTAGGGGCTCTGCCGGACTAGGCAGAGCCGCGGCGTGCGGGGTGCGATAACATGCGCTCACAAAAGGCGCGGTGCGGTAGAATTCATCAGTCGTGGCTCCGTTGCGTGACGATGACCGGGATCAGCAGGTCGCCCCAGTTGCCGTCGCCGCCATGGTGCCGTGCCGAGCGCACCAGTTCGACCGAGACGCCGGCCTCGACCGCCTTCATTACCGACTGATTGAGCCTGTGCAGATCGTTCGCCAGCATTCGGATGGTCGCCTGCTGGTCGACATTCATGCTGGTGGCCTGCTCTTCGGCCCGTTCCTTGACGCGGCTTATCGATGCCATTGGTCTTCTCCCTGTGTTGCCATGCCTGTTGTGTTGCCATGCCGTTTGGGCGTTCCTCTGTTTGTCTGCTATTCCGCCGCCGGCCTGAATTGGGCGTGCTCGGTCGATCCATGCATGGCCGTGGTCGAAGACTGGCCACCGGTGATCGCCATCGAGACGGCGTCGAAATAGCCGGTGCCGACCTCGCGCTGGTGCTTGGTGGCGGTGTAGCCATAGGCTTCCGCGGCGAATTCCGCCTCCTGCAGTTCCGAATAGGCTGCCATCTGCCGCTCCTTGTAGCCGCGGGCGAGCTCGAACATGCCGAAATTGAGCTGGTGGAAACCGGCCAGCGTAATGAACTGGAACTTGTAACCCATGGCGCCGAGTTCCTTCTGGAACTTCGCAATCGTCGCGTCATCGAGATTCTTCTTCCAGTTGAAAGACGGCGAGCAATTATAGGCAAGCAGCTTGCCTGGATGATGCTTGCGCACGCCCTCGGCAAACGTCCTGGCCTGCCCCAGATCGGGCCTGGAGGTCTCGCACCAGATCAGGTCCGCATAGGGCGCATAGGCGACGGCACGGGCGATGCAGGGCTCGATGCCGTTGCTGACATGGTAGAAGCCCTCCGCCGTACGGCCGGCGCCATAATCGACGAAGGGCCGGTCGCGTTCGTCGATGTCGGAGGTCAGGAGCTTTGCCGCTTCCGCGTCGGTGCGCGCCACGACCAGTGTCGGCGTGCCCATGACGTCGGCGGCAAGGCGCGCCGCGTTGAGATTGCGGATGTGTGCGGCGGTTGGGATCAGCACCTTGCCGCCGAGATGGCCGCATTTCTTCTCCGAAGCCAGCTGGTCCTCGTAATGGACGCCGGCCGCACCCGCCTCGATGAATGCCTTCATGATCTCGAAGGCGTTGAGCGGCCCGCCGAAGCCGGCTTCCGCATCGGCGACGATCGGCGCGAACCAGGTGTCGACCGACAGGCCCTTGCCTTCGGAAGTCTCGATCTGGTCGGCGCGCTGCAGGGTGCGGTTGATGCGCTTGACCAGTTCGGGCGCCGCATTGGCGGGATAGAGCGACTGGTCCGGGTACATGGCGGAAGCGGTGTTGGCATCTGCGGCGACCTGCCATCCCGACAGATAGATCGCCTTCAGCCCGGCCCGCACCTGCTGCATCGCTTGGTTGCCCGACATGGCACCCAGCGCGTTGACGAAATCCTCTTCATGGATGAGCTGCCACAGCCGGTTTGCCCCCATTTCGGCGAGGCTCTGCCGGATCTGCACCGAGCCGCGCAGCCGCTTCACCTCCTCCGGCGAATAGGGCCGTTCGATGCCATCAAAGCGGCCTTGCGGCGCCGACGGGACAAGGTTGTAAAAGTCGGTCATTGGTCACTCCAGGCGGGTTTGATGCCGGTTTTCGGATAGCGTCGCAGAGGGAAAATGTGTGCGCCATGTGTGACATCATTTACACGCCGGCACGACGCAAGCGAGGTAAACCTCCAGACCAGCCAGAAAATAAGGGAAAACCTGTGTTGTGTTTGACTAATGAGAGCTGTAAATCTGTCATGATTGTAAAGGCCGCCATGCCATCGGCGGATGTAAATTTCTGTCAAGGGCAGTCGATTGGCCGACCATAAAATCTTCGCCGGGCCGCGCATTCGTCGCATCCGGAACGCCAAAGGGCTAACCCAGACGGCGATGGCCGAAGGGCTCGGCATCTCGCCGTCCTATCTCAATCTCATCGAGCGCAACCAGCGGCCGCTGACAGTGCAACTGATCCTGAGGCTGGCATCCGTCTACAAGGTCGACCCGCACGAACTGCAAGGCGAGGCGAGGGGGTCGGTGGCCGATTTGAAGGAAGTGTTTTCAGATCCGCTGCTGGCCGGTGAACTGCCGGGCGACCAGGAACTCATCGAGCTTGCCGAGGCGGCGCCCAACGCTTCCGCCGCTGTGATAAAACTGTTTCGCGCCTATCGCGAGCAGGCCAAGCGATTATCGGATCTCAACGAGCTGCTCGCGCGCGAGGGCAAGGCCACCGCACTCTCCGGTGCCCGGCTGCCGATCGACGAGGTGCATGAGATTTTCGAACGCCGGCCGAATCATTTTGCCGCGCTCGAAGAGGAAGCCGAGGCATTCACGTCGGTGCTCGATCCCGGCGACGATCTGTTCAGTGCGTTGAAGGCTTGGCTGCGGCGTGAATTCGGCATCGTCGTCAAGGTACTGCCGGTCGCCACCATGCCCAACTGGCGCCGTCGCTATGACCGTCACTCGCAACGCCTGTTCCTGTCCGAGCGCCTGTCGCCATTCGATCAGCTGCGCGAGGTGGCTATGGAGGCCTGTCTGATCCGGATGAGCGTCGCTGTCGCCGCTGAGATCCAGGCGCTGAAGCTGACCACGGACGAGGCCCGCCGGCTGGCGCGTTTCGAGCTCGGCCGCTATGCCGCGCACGCTCTGATGATGCCCTATCAGCCTTTCCACGCCGCTGCGGTCCGCACCCGCTACGACATCGACATGTTGCGGTCGCGCTTCGGCGTTTCGTTCGAGCAGGCGGCGAACCGGCTGGCCACGCTGCAGCGGCCGGGGGCGTCAGGTGTGCCGTTCTTCATGCTCGAGGTCGACAGTGCCGGCAATCGCTTCCGCAAGGCGGGCAGCCACGGCTTTCCGCAAAGCCGCTTCGGCGGCGGTTGTCCGAGGCTGCCGGTCCATGCCGCCTTCGCCCAGCCCGGCCAGATCCTGGTCGAGGCGGTGGAAATGCCCGACGGCGCAGCGTTTCTCTGCATTGCCCGCACGCTCGAGGGGCCGCAGGGCTCGTTTGCCGAGCGGCCGCGCCGCACCGCGCTGCTGCTCGGCTGCGACATCGGTTTTAGCGACGAGGTCGTCTATGGAGCGGCGTTGCCGAGGCCCGGCGCCATCGGCAAGACCGGACAGAGCGCCACGGCGACGGCGACGCCGGTTGGCCCTGCCTGCCGGCTGTGCGAGCGCATCGGCTGCCTCGCCCGCGCCGAGCCACCCGTTACACGCCCGCTCGGCCTCGATGAGATGGTGACGGGGCTGTCGGCATTCGATTTTCAGTGATCCGGCTCCAGCAATATTGCGGCTGAATCTTCGACCGAAGAACCTCATCTGTTCCTGCGGCGGCAACCAGTAAGCTGGTTCGCAGCTGCCGGCCAAAATATTGGTTCAGCAAAAATATTGATTCAGCCGAATATTGATTCAACATTGACAGTACGGTATCAAAAAAAAGAACTGCGCAACGGTCGGGGGATCAATGATGGGCAGGACAGTTTTTTGGCTTGGCTTGGCGCTCGCGTTTTCGGTGGCCGATCCCGCATTGGCTGAAAAGTCCTCGGATTTCTTCAAGTCCTATCAACAGTATAATGATGCCGGCAAGGCGTTCCTGGACAAGATCGATCCGAAGACCGGCGCGATAAATCTTGCCGAAGGCATCCATCTCGATCTCAAGGACAAGTTCTATTTTCTGGACAAGAAGGACACGCTCTCCGTCCTCACCGAAGCCTGGGGCAATCCGCCCGACTCTGGTTCCGATGCCCTCGGCATGATCTTTCCAGTCTCCCATGATCCCATTGCCGATAACAATTGGGGGATAGAGCTGCGCTGGGAAAAGATTGGTTACGTCGACGACAGTGACGCCGCGTCCATCGATTACAATGAACTGCTGCGCAACATGCAGTCAGACACTCTGTCCGGCAACGATCAGAGGGTAAAGGACGGCTACGCGCCCATTACGCTGATCGGCTGGGCGTCGCCGCCGGTTTATGACGCGGCCCACAAACGCCTGCACTGGGCCAAGGAGCTGCAATTTGGGAACGATGCCGCCCATACGCTCAACTACGACGTCCGTTTCCTTGGCAGGGAGGGCGTCTTCGTGATGAGCTATATCGCGACGGTGGAACAATTGCCGGAGATAAGGCAAAGCCTGGATGAAGTGCTTGGCCTCGCGGACTTCAACACCGGCAAGACATACGCCGATTTCGTGCCGGGCGTCGATACGGTTGCGGCGATTGGCGTCGGTGGCCTGATTGCCGGAAAGCTGGCGGCGAAAGCAGGTTTTCTGTCGTGGCGCTGATCGCGCTGAAAAAGTTTGGCCTGCTCCTGCTGGTTCCGCTGGCCGGTCTCTGGCGCTTTATCCGCGGCAACAGGGGCACGTCCTAAAGCGATCGTCGACAGGTCGCCTCGGATCATCGCCGGGCGAGGGCGAGGCGCCCTCATCAGTGCGCCAAACGGAACATTGAACTGGATCACGCCCGGCCTTCTGCTTTGCGTTACGCGAATGAGGCACGTCTCTGTCGTCCATTGCCCGTCGTGCTGCTCCGAATTCGCCGACAGTCGCACCCATGACCGATACCGCATCATCTCCGGTTGCCGCCTCGCCGATCGTGTCGCCGCAAGGGGAACGCGTCGGTTTCCTGCTGGTATTCCTGTCGGCGCTGATGTGGAGTTTTGGCGGCACAATTGCGCGCTTCATCGACAACACTGACAGCTGGACGGTGGTGTTCTGGCGCTCAGTTTGGGCCGCTGCCTTCCTGCTCTGCTTCATGGTCTGGCGCGACGGCTGGCGTGGCACGCTGAAGCTGTTTCGTGGCATGGGCCTGGCCGGCCTTGCGGTGGCGTTCTGCTTCGCCACGGCGTCGACCTCTTTCGTCGTCGCGCTTGCCTATACCACCGTCGCCAACATCCTGTTGATGCAGGCCGGCGTGCCGCTTCTGGCGGCGCTGTTTGCCTGGGCGCTGTTTCGTGAACGGGTGGCGGTGGCGACCTGGTTGGCGATTGCCGCCGTCATTGCCGGCGTCGCCATCATGGTGTCGGAATCGCTCGATGGCGCGGTATCGCCGATCGGTGACGGGCTGGCGCTGCTCATCGCCGTCATGTTCTCGGTCGCCACCGTCATCACGCGCCGCTTTGCCCATGTGCGCATGACCCCGGCGACTTGCCTCGGCACGATGCTGGCGGCCGCCTTTGCGGCATCGCAAGCGTCGGCCCTCGGCGTCTCGAGCCACGACATGGGCTTTCTCTTTGCCTTTGGCGTGATCAATCTGGGACTCGGCCTCGCCTTCTTCGCCACCGGCGCCCGGCTTGTTCCGGCCGCCGTCGCGGCGCTGCTCGGCACGTTCGAACCGATCCTTGGCCCGATCTGGGTCTGGCTCATCCATTCCGAGATGCCGTCGGCGCGCACCATCCTCGGCGGTGCGGTCGTCGTCACCGCGCTGCTCGTCCATATCGGGCTCGAATTCAAGCGTCAGACGCGGCCCGCGCGAGCGGGCGTCACCGGTGTGCCGTCGCCTAATTGATGCAGCGCACGCGTCAAAGCGAGATGAACCATTGACAATGTCGCGGCCGCGCGGGCAGGCTGCGATCAGGCAACAACAAGACAGGCGTATCTTGCCAAGTCTCCATGCCGGCCGCATCGAGGCCGGACAACATCGTCGTCTCCCTGCCCGCGCCGTAGCGAAAGCTTCCGACGGCGCCGGAACACCAGCAACGCCACGCCAAGTCTTCGCTGTCGCCTCGTCGCCGAACCATAATGGCGCCGGCAATTCGCGCTTGTCGCCTGCCTGCAAGCCCAATACCCTGAAGCAAATGCCCAGCCGCGCGAACGCCGCGACGAGCTGGCGACGGAACACTCATCAAAGGAGAATAGCATGACCCGCAAAGCGCTCTGGCTTTCGGCGACTTCGGCGTTTCTGGCAGTTTTCACCCTAGGCGCGCATGCCGAGGATCGCGTCGTCAACGTGTTCAACTGGTCGGACTATATCGACAGTTCGATCATCGACGACTTCACCAAGGAAACCGGCATCAAGGTCGTCTACGACACTTTCGATTCCAACGAGATCCTGGAAACGAAGCTGCTCGCCGGCGGCAGCGGCTACGATGTCGTCGTGCCGAGCGGCAATTTCCTTGCACGCCAGATCCAGGCGGGTGTGTTCCAGAAGCTCGACAAGTCGAAACTGCCGAACATTTCCAATATGTGGGACACGGTCATGGAACGGACCGCCAAATATGATCCCGGCAACGAATATTCGATCAACTACATGTGGGGTACTGTCGGCATCGGCTACAATATCAAGAAGGTGCAGGCAGCGCTCGGCACCGACAAGATCGACAGCTGGGACGTGTTCTTCAATCCCGAAAGCCTGGCCAAATTGAAGGACTGCGGCGTCTATGTGCTGGATTCGCCGGCCGACATCATACCGGCGGCATTGAAATATCTGGGCCTCGACCCGAACAGCACATCGCCCGATGAGATCGCCAAGGCCGAAGAAACATTGCTGAAGGTCCGGCCCTATATCCGCAAGTTCCACTCGTCCGAATACATCAACGCTCTTGCCAATGGCGACATCTGCCTGGCGGTTGGCTGGTCGGGTGACGTCTTCCAGGCCCGCAACCGCGCCGACGAAGCCAAGCAGGGCGTCGAGATCGGCTACTCCGTGCCGAAGGAAGGTGCGCAGATGTGGTTCGACCAGATGGCGATCCCGGCCGACGCGCAGCATGTCGCCGAAGCGCATGAGTTCCTGAACTACATGATGAAGCCCGAAGTGATCGCCAAATCGTCGAACTATGTGCTCTACGCCAACGGCAACAAGGCTTCGCAGCAGTTCATCGACAAGGCGATCCTGGAAGATCCGGCGATCTATCCAGACGCCGCCACCTTGCAGAAGCTCTACACCGTCTCGCCTTACGATCCCAAGACCCAGCGCATCATCACCCGCACCTGGACCAAGATCGTCACTGGCCAATAACAATCTGACCAGGCCCCGGCAGCCGGCTGCCGGGCCCGCTTTCTCATGGGGCAAGCAGCAGGACGGAGTGGGACATGAAATCGCTTGGCAGCATCCGCAGGGATTTCGCGCCATGGAACGATCCGAACGCCAAGCCATACATCCAGTTCGACAACGTCACCAAGAAATTCGGTGAGTTCACGGCGGTCAACAACCTGTCGCTGACCATCTTCGAACGCGAATTCTTTGCCTTGCTTGGAGCCTCAGGCTGCGGGAAATCGACGCTGCTCAGGATGCTTGCCGGCTTCGAGGAGCCGACCGCCGGCCGCATCCTGCTCGATGGCCAGGATCTGCGCGGCGTTCCGCCCTACCGGCGGCCGGTCAACATGATGTTCCAGTCCTACGCCTTGTTTCCGCATATGACGGTCGAGAACAACATCGCGTTCGGCCTCAAGCAGGAAGGCATGGTCAAGGCCGATATCGAAAAGCGCGTCGCCGAGATGCTGAAGCTGGTCAAGCTCGAGCAGTTCGCCAAGCGCAAACCGCACCAATTGTCGGGCGGCCAGCGCCAGCGCGTCGCGCTCGCGCGCTCGGTGGCAAAGCGCCCGAAAGTCTTGCTGCTCGACGAGCCGCTTGGCGCGCTGGACAAGAAGCTGCGCGAGGAAACCCAGTTTGAGCTGATGGACCTGCAGCAGAATCTCGGCCTCACCTTCGTCGTCGTCACCCATGACCAGGAAGAGGCGATGACGATGGCCGACCGCATCGCCATCATCGACAAGGGCGAGGTGATGCAGGTGGCGACACCGGCCGAGGTCTACGAAGCGCCGGGCTCGCGCTTCGTCGCCGGCTTCGTCGGCAACGTGAATATGTTCGACGGCAGGATCGCGGCTGGCGAGGCCGGCAGCGCAAGCATCGATGCCGGCAACGGCATCACCATCCGAACTGAAAACGCCGGTAGTGCCGCCGCCGGGACATCCGTTACCTTCGCCATCAGGCCGGAGAAGATCAAGGTGTCCTCGACGAAACCCGCCGGTGCCGTCAATGCCATCCAGGGCGAGGTCTACGATATCGCCTATCTCGGTGACATGACCGTCTATCACGTCAGGCTGGACGATGGTCAGGTGGTGCGGGCAAGCACCATGAACGCGGCACGCCTCACCGAGGATCCGCTGAGCTGGAACGACCGCGCCTGGATTTCCTTCCGCCCTGACGCCGGCGTCGTGCTGACACGGTAGGAATTGATCATGTCCGCTGTCACTGCCGCAACAAGCTCTCCGGCAAATGCTGCCGGCAAATCCGCCTCGGCCAGGCTGAGCGCGGCTTTCGTTAGCCGTCTCGTCATTATCGTCCCCTATCTCTGGCTGCTGTTCTTCTTTCTTGTCCCGTTCATCATCGTCTTCAAGATTTCGCTGTCGCAGACGGCGATCGCCATGCCGCCCTATACTCCGGTGCTCGATTTCCGCGGCGGCATTTCCGGGTTCATCTCGGGGGTTGGCGCGCTCAATTTCGACAACTACACGTGGCTGACGAAGGATGCGCTCTACTTCAACGCCTATGTGACGAGCGTCGTCGTCGCCGCCATCTCGACGGTCCTGACATTGCTTGTCGGCTATCCCATTGCCTATGGCATGGCGCGCGCTCCGGCGACGATCCGCCCGACCTTGCTGATGCTGGTGATCCTGCCGTTCTGGACCTCGTTCCTGATCCGTGTCTATGCCTGGATCGGCATCCTCAAGCCCGAGGGCCTGCTCAACCAGCTGCTGCTCGCCAGCGGCATCATCAGCCAGCCGCTGATCATCCTCAACACCTATACGGCTATCTTCATCGGTATCGTCTACTCCTATCTGCCGTTCATGGTGCTGCCGCTCTATTCGTCGTTGGAGAAGATGGACCATACGCTGATCGAGGCGGCGAAGGATCTCGGGTGCCCGCCGACCAGCGCCTTCTGGAAGATCACCTTTCCGCTGTCGCTGCCCGGCGTCATCGCCGGCTGCCTCCTGGTGTTCATTCCCGCCGTCGGTGAGTTCGTCATTCCCGACCTGCTCGGCGGCTCGCAGACGCTGATGATCGGCAGGACGCTGTGGAACGAGTTCTTCGCCAACCGTGACTGGCCCGTGTCGTCCGCCGTTGCCGTCATCCTGCTGCTGCTGCTGATCGTGCCGATCATGATTTTCCAGCGGGCCCAGGCGCGTGCTCAGGAGCAGGACCAATGAACGCCACCTGGAGCCGCTTCAACGTCATTTCGATCGTGCTCGGCTTTGCCTTTCTCTACCTGCCGATCGTCCTGCTCGTCGTGTTCTCTTTCAACGAGTCGAAGCTGGTCACCGTCTGGGGCGGCTTCTCGACGAAATGGTACGTCTCGCTGTTCCACAACCGGGGTCTGATGGACGCCACCTGGGTGACGGCCCGGGTCGGCGTCATCTCGGCAACCGTGGCGACCGTGCTCGGCACGCTGGCGGCGCTCACCTTGACACGCTACACGCGCTTTCGCGGCCGGCTTCTGTTTTCGGGCATGGTGTTTGCGCCGCTGGTCATGCCCGAAGTCATCACCGGCCTGTCGCTGCTGCTGCTCTTCGTCGCCGTCGGCCTCGACCGCGGCTTTCTGACGGTGACGCTTGCCCACACCACGCTGACCATGTGCTTCGTCGCGGTGGTGGTGCAGTCGCGCCTGATCACCTTCGATCGGTCACTGGAAGAAGCCGCGATGGACCTCGGTGCACCGCCGGTAAGGACCTTCTTCCAGATCACGCTGCCGGTCATCATGCCGGCGATCGTCTCCGGCTGGATGCTGGCCTTCACGCTCTCGCTCGACGACCTGGTTATTGCCAGCTTCACCTCGGGTCCCGGCGCCACGACACTGCCGATGAAGATCTACAGCCAAGTTCGCCTCGGCGTGACGCCGGAAATCAACGCCGCCTGCACCATCCTGATCGCCGTTGTCGCCGTCGGTGTGATCATCGCTTCGCTTGTCAACAAGAGCCGCGAAGTGCAGCGCCAGCGCGACGAGCAGGCCGCGCAGCGCGGTTGAAGCTGCTGCTGCTGCTGCTTACTCTCCCGAAACGCCGCGGCTTATCGGCGAGATGAACGGCGTGCTCCACGTGCCGCCGACGAAGAACGACGACTGATTGGGTCCCTGGGCGTTCGTCTGCGTGGCAGCCTGGCTCGGCCGGACGATGCCGCCGGACAGTGCCAGCCCGCGTCCGGCATAGGATGCAATGCCGGAAAGCCAGATCTTGTATTGCGCGGAATTCACCTCGGCCTTGTCGATGCGTGCCACGCCGTTCGAAATGCTCGCCTTGAGCTCTGCCCCGTCGATCGGCAGCGTTCCGTCCGAGACGTCGTCCAGCGCGAAGAATCCGCCCTGTTCGGTGTGCTTGAGGAACGCCGGCAGGTTAAGCCGGCTCAGCGCACCCGCGCCGAACGTCGCGGACAGCGAGCCATTGGCGTTTTCGAAAATCGAGTCCCAGGTTCTGCCAGGCCCCTTGAGGATGACCGAAACGGTTCCAGTGCCGATCGGCACCAGCCGTGTCATCCCGGCCGCGGTGCCGAAAGCGCCGCCGTCGATATCGGAAGCAAGCAGCCGGATCTCGACTTCGGTGCCGGCGGGCTTGCGGTCGAAACGGACGCTGCTCTGGACGTTGCCGCCAAAGGCGGATGCATCCGAGATGTCGAAGACGGCAAGGCCGTTCTTGACCTGGGCGGTGGCGGCGACCTCGGCAAGCTGGATGGCGCCGGCCGTGGCATGCGCCGCCGACAGCCTGAGATCGAGATTGATCCGGTCGGCGAAGCTCGTATCGATTTCGCCCGGATCGGTGCCGCCGGCCGATGGCACCGGGGCAAAGGCGGAAAGAAATGATCTGAGGTCGAGCGTATCGAAGGCAAGTGTGCCGGAGATCACCGGCAATGCCTCGCCGTAGGTGAAGTCCAGCGCGCCCATTCCGGGGTTGTTGTCGAGGGTCAGGGCGGTGTTTTCGAATTTGACGCGCCCGGCCGTCGCCGTGATCTTGCTTGAAACCGAGATCGAGCCGATTGCCGCACCGGGCGCGATGCCGGCCTGCGACCATTCGAGCACGCGTCGGAGCGAAGGTGCGGCGAATTTTGCCTGGCCGTCGAAATAGCCGTTTTCCGACATGCTGGCGCGGCCGTCGAATGAAAAACTGGCCGGCGCCGCCTTGAAGGAAAACGTGACCGGTGCTGTGCCGCCACCAAACAACACAAGCGGGTTCGGCGATGCGGCGTCGATGGCAACACTTTCGCCGCGCCATATCCCGGTCGCCGACAGCGTCGCATTGCTGTTCATCGCGGCCCAGTTCGCCTGGCCGCTCAGGCTGCTCAATATCTCCTGGTCCTTGTCGCCGATGGCAGCCACCACGCGGCCGTCCCTGAACTCGACTGTGCCGAACGGATCTGTTGGCAGCTTGCCGAGATCCGGCTTGGCGGGATTTGTGTTGATCACCGCGCGGGCAGCATCGATCGAACGCGTAATGCGCCCGCCGCTGGGAATCGCAGGCAGGAAAAACCCGCTCGCGGTACGCTGAACCCGGATCGTCGGTCGTACCAGCCGCGCCGTCGAAAACACCACGTCGCCACGCAGCGCCGCCATCGCCGAGAGGTCGACCTCGACCCGTTCGGCTTCGACCACGGGCGGCGCATCCGTCTCTGTCCATTGCGACAGCGTCACGTCGCTCAGGATCGCCCGGAAATTCGGCCAGACCTCGATGCGCGGCGCGCCGTCGATGGTGACCCGGAAACCGCTCCAGGCGCTCATTTCCCATGCGATGCGGTCGCGTACGATGCGGGTCGAGGCGATCAACGGCAAGGCTGCGACGACCAGCGCGATGACGATGACGGCTGCGCCGATCGCCCATATTCCGCGTCGGATCAAAGGTGATGGCATATCGCCCTGTATGCTTCCATTCCGACAAAATCGCCCGACGGGTGTAACCGACGGCTGACGCATTTCAAGTCTTTATGGCCCGGCGATGGCATTTGCGCACACCCTGACCGGCGCGGTCCAACAAAATCTTGCTCTGCTGCATCGCGATATTGCATAAGCGATGCAGCCTGCGGAGGAACAATGATGGCTGACGACGCACCGCTCTGGATCCCGACGCAAGAGCAGATCGACGCGGCGCCGATGACCGCCTTCATGAACGCCGCGGCGAGCATGGCCGGCGAGTCTTTCTCCTCCTATGCCGACCTGCATCGCTGGTCGATCGATGACCGCGAGACCTTCTGGAGCTTGGTCTGGGACTTTTGTGGCATCGTCGGCGACAAGGGCGAACGCGTGCTGATCGATGGCGACAAGATGCCCGGCGCGACCTTCTTCCCTGATGCGAAGCTGAACTTCGCCGAGAATCTCCTCAAGAAAACCGGGCTTGGCGACGCAATCGTCTTTCGCGGCGAGGACAAGGTCGAGCGGCGGCTGTCCTGGAACGAGCTGCATGCGCTGACCTCGCGCCTGCAGCAGCTTTTCCTGTCGCTCAAGGTGAAGAAGGGCGACCGCATCGCCGCGATGATGCCCAACATGCCGGAGACCGTTGCTGCGATGCTGGCGGCCGCCTCGATCGGCGCGGTCTGGTCGTCCTGCTCCCCGGATTTCGGCGAGCAGGGGGTTCTCGACCGGTTCGGCCAGATCGAGCCTGTCGTGTTCATCGCGCCGGACGGCTACTGGTACAATGGCAAGGCGATCGAAGTCGCCGACAAGATCGCGGCCGTGGCGGGCAAGCTCGCCACCGTCCGCAAGGTCCTCATTGTCGACTATCTCGGCACCTCGCTCGACGTCGCGGCGACCATCGGCAAGGCGGCCGCGCTGGAAGAGGCGCTGTCACCCTTTGCCGCCAGGCCTGTCAGCTACGAGAGGCTGCCGTTTTCGCATCCGCTGTACATCCTGTTTTCGTCCGGCACGACCGGCATCCCCAAATGCATTGTCCATTCGGCCGGCGGAACGCTGATCCAGCACGTCAAGGAAGAACGGCTGCATGCCGGCCTGCTCGACGGCGACCGCTTCTTCTACTTCACCACCTGCGGCTGGATGATGTGGAACTGGCTGGTGTCGGGCCTGGCGTCGGGCGCCACCTTGCTGCTCTACGACGGCTCACCCTTGTACCCGGACGGCAATACGCTGTTCGACTTCGCCGATGCCGAGAAGATGACGTATTTCGGCACCTCGGCCAAATTCATAGATTCCGTGCGCAAGGCCGGCCTCAAGCCGATCCGCACGCATGATCTTTCCAGCGTGCGCGCCATCTCCTCGACCGGCTCGCCGCTATCGCCGGAAGATTTCCGCTTCGTCTACGAAGGCATCAAGAAGGACGTGCATCTGGCTTCGATTTCCGGCGGCACCGATATCGTCTCCTGCTTCGTGCTCGGCGTGCCGATCGAACCGGTATGGACCGGCGAGATCCAGGGGCCTGGGCTCGGTCTTGCCGTCGATGTCTGGGACGATGACGGCCGGCCGCTCCGCCAGGAGAAGGGCGAGCTCGTCTGCACCAAGGCGTTTCCCGCGATGCCGCTCGGCTTCTGGAACGACCCTGACGGCAGGAAATACCGAGCCGCCTATTTCGAACGGTTCGACAATGTCTGGTGCCACGGCGATTTCGCCGAATGGACCGCCCATGGCGGCCTGATCATCCATGGCCGTTCCGACGCCACGCTCAATCCGGGCGGTGTCAGGATCGGCACGGCGGAGATCTACAATCAGGTCGAGCAAATGCCGGAAATCCTCGAAGCACTATGCATCGGCCAGGATTTCGACAATGACGTTCGCGTGGTGCTGTTCGTGCGGCTGGCGGCAGGCGTCGAGCTCGATGCCGAGCTGGAAAAACGCATCCGCGCGAAAATCCGCATCGGGGCGAGCCCGCGCCACGTGCCGGCCAAGATCGTCGCCGTCAGCGATATTCCGCGCACCAAATCGGGCAAGATCACCGAGCTCGCGGTACGCGACATGGTGCATGGCCGCGCCATCAAGAACAAGGAAGCGCTCGCCAATCCCGAAGCGCTCGAGCTGTTCCGCAACCTGCCGCAGCTTGCCGACTGACCCGGGATCCAAGGCGGGAGCCGTTTTGAGGTCTCAGGTATCGTTAACAAATTATCTCTTCGGAATTTACCTAGATTTCATGAGTGGTACACATTGGTAAATTTTCCGGCGTGCCGGTAAGGATTTGTTAAGGCCCGGCATCGATAGTCGTGCGTAACTTGAGGGAGAAATCCCGTTCCTCTTAGCCCCGAGAGGATCTGATTCGCTCAAGCCCCGTTGTGACAGCAATCCTATCATTCAAGGCGTCCTGTTGGACGCCTTTTTTCTTTGCGCAACCATAGCTAACCGGCGAGCACACGGGTCGAGGGAAAGGCGACTTCGACCAGGGTTCCCTCGCCGGGCGTCGAGTTGATGGTGAACCGGGCCCGGTTCGCTTCGACCATCGCCTTGGTCAGCGGCAGCCCAAGACCGGTGCCGTCGCCGCGGCCGCGCTTCAGCGCATTGATCTGCTTGAACGGCTTCAGCGCCTGCTCGATCTCGGACGGGCTCATGCCGATGCCGGTATCGCGCACGCGCATGACGACATCGCCGGAGAGTTCGTAGGCCGTCGACACGATAACCTGGCCGCCGGCCTGCGTGTAGCGGACGGCGTTCGACAGGATGTTGAGCGCGATCTGCCGAACGCTGCGCAGATCGGCCACCACTTCCGGCAGCCGCGAGGCGAAGCTGGAGCGGATGATGACGCGTTCCCGGTTGGCTTGCGGCTGCATCATCGCCACGGTTTCGGCCAGCGTGTCGTTAAGCGACACCGCCTCGTAGGCCATCTCCTGCTGGCCTGCCTCGATTTTCGAAATGTCGAGCAGGTCGTTGACCAGATCGAGCACGTGGTTGCCCGAACGGTTGATGTCGCGCAGATAGTCGCGATAGCGGTCATTGGCCACCGGCCCGAATTTCTCGTCGACCATCAGCTCGGAAAAGCCGATGATGGCGTTGAGCGGCGTGCGGATCTCGTGGCTGATGCGGGCCAGAAAATCGGTCTTCTGCGACGAGGCGCGTTCGGCGACCGCGCGCGCCTGGGTCAAGTCCTCTTCGGCCCGCTTCCACTGGGTGATATCGCGCACCACCGCACAGAAGCCGCTGTCGTTGGGCAGCCTGCCGATGGTCATGAACAGCGGAATGAAACGCCCCTGCGCCTCGCGCCCGATCACCTCGCGGCCATCGTTCATCACGCTTGCAACGCCGGGCTCCGACAACCCCTCGAGATAGTCACGCGCCGCGCGCTGGCTTTCGATCGCAAACAGCGAGACGAACGGCTTGCCGGTCACCTCGTCGCTGTCGAAGCCAAACAGCGCTTCCGCCGGACGGCTAATTGAACGGATCGTTCCGTTACGGCCGATCAGCACGACGCCGTCGGTGGCGGTGTCGATGATGGTGCGCATTTCGGCAATGCGCGCCTTGAGCTCGGAAACATCCGGCTGCGTTTGGTCGTCGGCAGCGCCATGCGGAATGGCTGATGCTTCGTCGTCGCCGGAACGGCGTACGACCAGCATCAGTGCCTTGCCGTTCCCCCACGGGACGGAGCGCAAAATCGCGTCGATCGGAAACTCCTGACCGTCGCGCGTCCTCAGCCGTAATGCGCGGTCGCCGCCCTCCGAACTGCCGTCGTCGGCATAAGGGTCGGCAAACAGCGCGCCGAGCCCGCCCGCCTCGTCCAGGGCGTTGAGCGTCGCATAGCCGGTCAAGCCGAGGAATTCGTCGTTCGCGTAGTACAGTTGATCGCCGGAATGGATAAGCACCGGCACCGGTAGCTTGCCGAGCATCGAGGTATCCGGCCCCTTGTTGTCCGCTCCGGCAAACGCCGACGGCACGAAGCCGTCGAGTTTGAGCGGTGGTGCCTGCGGCCGCTCGACGGGCGGCACCTGGCCGGCAGCGTCGGCTGCGCTGTCCTCGGACCAATCCTCACTGTCCTCGGCGTCACGGAAATCTTCGGCCGTCATGCTATCGTCGTCGCCATCCCGCGGCGCTTCGGCGACGATCGTTCGACGGTCCGTGCTGGGCTCATCGCCTTCCTGCGCTTCATCGCTGGGTTCGCGGTCGGCATAGTCGAGCAGCGATCCGGAAACAGGGCGTGTGACGGGTTCGCCGGCTTGCGCCTCTGCTACCGCCTCATCCGGCTGCTCGCCGTCGAGCCGGGCGAGGTCCTTCTGGTCCTCGGCATCGGCCTCGGGCGGTTCGGCGGCAGCCGCCCCGCTTTCCGGACCTGGTTCCGGCATCTCACCCTTGTCCGTCGGGCCGGCTCCTTTCAGCTTTGGCTCGTCGGCATTGCCGGCTGCCTCGACTTTCTCAACCGGCTTCTGCTTTCCGGCGCTGGGCTGTTCTTCGGCCGGGGTGCTGTCCTTCTTGAGACGCTCGCCAATCTCGCGAAACGCGCTGCGTTCCAGCGTCGACAGGCCCTTGTCGTTGGCCGGCTGCCGGTGCTCGGCCAGCCGGATCACCTTGTCGGCAAAGCGCCGCTCGGGCTTTGGCACGATGGTCAACGCCGGCACTTCGCCCCTGAACGGATCGGCGGGTTTCGGTGTCGCCGGGGCAGGTTCGACGGCTTCCGGCCCGACGCTCGCGGCGGGCTTTTCCTCGGCGACAAGGGCCATGCCGACGGCATCCGGATCGACCACCGCATCGCCGCTCCTGGCGACACCGAAACCGCGAAAACCTTCGAAAACCCGGCTGCGGCTGTAAACCGGGAGCGCCGCCAGATCGACGGGTATCTTCAGATCGGTGCCGGCGACCGGCCACAGCACGGAGCGGCCGGACCAGGTGTCGCGCCGTTCGAGCAGGCCGGCAATCTCGCCAGAAGCATCAAGGCCATAGGCGGCCGAAACATCCTCGAAGCGGCGGCCGATCACGTCGGCGGCAGGCCTGCCGACGAGCTCGGCAAATTCCGGCGACAGGGCGCTGAACCGGCCCTCTGCGTCGGTACGCCAGACGAAACGCATGGGCGCGGCGGTGCGATCGATCGCCGAAGCGCGGCGTTCGGCCGGGGAGGCGGCTTTGGTGGCTTTTGCGGCGCTTTCCGGCGAAGTATCCGCGCCGGCCTGCGAAGCGTCCGGGCTGGTCTCGGCTTTGCCGGACGCAGCTGCCCCGGGCGGGACCTGCGCGTCGTCGCCGGCATTGAAGTACCAATGATCATGCTGCGTCGGCGTTTCGCCAACCGTGTGTTGATTGTCAGCCGCGTCGACAGCTTCGTGCTCCGCCGATGCTGAGGTGCCTTCCATCGCTGCAAGGTTGATCTCCGCCGCGCCCATCCTGGCGATTGGCGGCTCGTTGTCTTGGCCCGTCGGCTGGGGAAGATCGCCACCGCTCGGTGCCGCTGCTGCTTCGCTGCCGGTTTCCCCGCCGGCGCGCTCGCCATCAGGGGCCTCGCCGTCGAGCCGGTCCTCGTCGATGACCACCAGCAGGTGCCGCTCGTCCGTCAGCCGGGCAAGGCCCGCCGGATAGGAGCTGGATCCACCCGGGACCAGGCGCTTGACGATGCGGTCGCTCTCGTTCGCCACGTCGGCGACAAGCGCGGCCAGCGTCTCAGGCCGGATGCCGAGTGCCGAAAAGCCGTCCGATGCGGCGTCGATATTGCCCTTGGCGTCGACAAAGGCGATGTAGTGGCCGTCTTCCGTAAAACCACCGATGGCGCGATCGGCGATCTCGGCCGCGCTGCGCGAGCCGGTCTGCGCCGCCGGCAGCGCCAGCATGATTGCTTCCTCGCCATCGGGCATGGTCACCGCGCTGGCCAGGAAGCCGACCGCGCGGCTGGTCAGGCCGGTCGCCAGCCGGACCGTGATGGCACGGTCGCGGCCGATCTGCGGAAAACCGCTGGTTGCCATGATCTGGCGCCTGGCGATCAGCGGCAAACCTGCCGAGGCGCCGATGATCGCGCCGATGTCGGGATAGCCGAATACCGCTGCGCCGGGGCCGTTGGCCCAGATCACCTGCTCGAGATCTGCCGAGAGAATAGCGATCGCGTCGCCTGCGGCGAAGCGCAGGCGGACCGCGTCGAGCACGGCGACATCGAGGAAGGAGTAGTTTTCAGCCGGCATGCGTTTGGCGACCCTCACAGAGCGGGCAATTTGCGGTTAACGCTTTGTTAATAAAAGCCGACGGCGCGAAGGTCCACAAGTCATAGCGTGCAACCAATGGAATCTCTAGGCGCGTGGTTAACGCCACGAACAAATAATTTATGGTGCGATGCAACAAACATGTTGCAATGCACAAAAGTTGCCTTTATATTGCCATTATACATGAACGAGACGGCTTTTCGTCAAAGCCGCTGCCGCTGAAAAGGATGGAAAATGTCCAGGACCAAGACCGCTGAAACGATCGAAAACGTTGAATTCCCGAGCTTCGACGCTTCCAAGGCCACCGACCAGATCCGCGCCTTCGCCGAAAAGGGCGTCGAGCAGTCGAAAGAGGCCTATGCCAAGCTGAAGACCGGCGCCGAGGAGACCCAGAAGGCTCTGGAGTCGACCTACGAGACCGCCAAGTCCGTTTCCAGCGACCTGTCGCTCAAGACCATCGCCGCCCTGCGCGCCAATGCCGAAGCCGGCTTCTCGCATTTCGAAGCGCTCATCGGCGCCAAGTCGCTGTCGGAAGTCGTCGAGTTGCAGACCGCTTTCCTGCGCAAGCGCGTCGAAATGACCGTCGAGCAGGCCAAGGACTTCCAGGCGGTTGCTGCCAAGGCGGCCGAGGACGTATCCAAGCCGATCAAGACCGCCTTCGAGAAGGCCGTGAAAGAAATCAAGATCGCCTAATATTTGCACATAGTCTAACGATGCATCAAAAGGTCGCATTTCGTCAGACAAATAGATGTGCGATATAGTGGTTTAAGTGAATACCCGGCGGGCGGAACCTCCTCCCTCTGCTCACCGGGGTAACCAGCCAGCACCTCCTCCCGCTGGCTCGTAACAGGAAAAGGCCGGCACCTCCTCCCGCCGGCCTTTTCTTTGTCCGGCGGAAAATGACGCGATGCCGGAGCGAGCTTTTGCCTTGCCAAAAGCCTTGAATTAAACTCCGATAGCCCGTATGGACGCATCGCCGAACGACAGAGCGGGTCCCTTCATCTCGATCCCGCTCTGGCAAACGTGCCGTTGTAGCTCAGATGGTTAGAGCGCCGGATTGTGGATCCGGAGGTCGCTGGTTCGATCCCAGCCAACGGTACCATCACCTTTCAGCTACACTTCTGACCGGCAAAATACTGCTAAAGCGGTCTTATGACCGGTTGCCTCACCCACGGTCCCGCGCCTGACGCGCGCCGCGCAGGTGGTCCACGAGGGCTCTCAGCTTCGGCGCGACATTCCGTCGGCTGGGGAAATAGAGATAGAAACCCGCAAACGGCGGGAAATAGCCGTCGAGGATTGGTACAAGCTCGCCGCGGTCGATCCAGGGGCGGAATGTATCCGCCATGCCGAACGTGATCCCGGCGCCTGCAACGGCCAGCCGGATCATCAGCCACATGTCGTTGGTCGTGATCTCGGGCGCAACCGCCACGTCGAATTCGCGCCCGTCCTCGCCAAACTCCCACCGATAGGGCGAAACTCCCGGCGCCGGCCGCCAGCCGATACAGCGATGAGCCACAAGCTCGCGCGGATGGGCGGGTGCTCCGAACTTTTCGAGATAGCGCGGAGCGCAGACGGCCATCTGCCGCTGATCGCCCGATACCGGCACGGCAATCATGTCCTGCTCAATCACCTCGCCGAGCCTGACCCCGGCATCATAGCCTTCGGCAACGATGTCGAATTCCTCGTCGGTGACCACAATATCCAGATGCACCTCGGGAAACGTTTCGGTAAAGGACGCCAGCAACGGTCCTGACAGAAAGGCCTCTGCGATAGACGAAACCGCGATCCGCAGCAGGCCGCGCGGGCGGTCCAGAAACTCCGTAGTGGCTTCGACTGCCGCGTTCAGGTCGGCGATCGCCGGTGCGACGCTCGCCAGCAGGCGCTCGCCCGCTTCGGTCAGGTTTACGCTGCGTGTCGTGCGCTGCAGCAATGCGATGCCAAGGCGCTGTTCAAGCCTGAGGATGCTCTGGCTGACCGCTGAGCGCGTCACGCCCAACCGGTCCGCCGCAGCGCGAAAATTGCGTTCCTCGGCCACCGTGACGAAGACGGCAATTGCATTGAGATCGATGTCCATTGGTTAGCAAGACTTATCTTAGTGGTTAACAATGGGCGGCTTATCGCGACAATGCCCTGGCTCTATCTCTGTCGCAACGGCAAGAAGGCTTGATGCCCCCGATCCAAGCCGAAGCCGACCGACAAGGAGATATCCCATGACATCACTCCCTTCCTCCTGGGACCTGGATGGAAAAGTCGCCCTCGTGACCGGCGCGGCACGCGGCATCGGTCGCTGCACGGCGGAGCTGCTGCGTGCGCGCGGGGCCCGGATCGTGGCAAGCGATCTCAGCGACACCGTACGCGAATTGGAAGCCGAGGACGTGGCAACCCTGGTCGGCGACGTCGCCGACGAGGATCTGGCCAGACGCTCGGTCGAGCTCGCGGCGAAGCGCTTCGGACGCCTTGACATCGTCGTGAACAATGCCGGTCGCACGCTCAACAAACGTCTGACGGAGACCTCGGTCGACGACTACGACCGCATTCTGCAGATCAACGCGCGCGGCAGCTTCGTCACCGCCCGTGCCGCTGTGGAACTGATGGCCGCCGGCGGTGGCGGCGCGATCGTCAATGTCTCATCGATCTCGGCCGTCGCGGCTTTCGAGACGCAGGCGGCCTATGCCTCCTCCAAGGCGGCTGTCGCACAGCTGACCAAGGTAATCGCGATCGAATATGGGCGTATGGGCATTCGCTGCAACGCCGTTGCCCCTGGCGTGATCGAAACCGATATCATGGAAGGTGTGGTGGAGAATGGCCGGGAGATGCTGCGCAGCTTCGGCAATGCGCATCCGATCGGCCGGATCGGCCAGCCGCAAGAAGTTGCCGAGGCCATCGCCTTTCTTGCCTCGCCGACATCCAGCTTCATCACCGGGGCGTTGCTTCTGGTCGATGGCGGCTACACCGCCCAGTGATCCCCTATAAAGCCGGCGCGCCGCGGGAGCTCATCCGCACGCCATCCCTTCACATCGTGAAATAATCACAAAACCAAAAGGATCATCTACGATGACCATGAACAAAGTTGTTCTGATCACCGGTGCCTCCAGCGGCATCGGTGCTGGCATCGCCCGCGAACTTGGCGCGGCAGGTGCAAAGCTGATGCTCGGCGCGCGGCGCACCGACCGCCTTGAAGCGCTTGCGGCAGAAATCGAGGCGGCTGGTGGAACGGTTCGCGTGCGAGCGCTCGACGTCACCAAGAGGGCGGACGTCGCAGCATTCGCCGATGCCGCGCGGGCCGAATGGGGCCAGGTCGATGTCATCGTCAACAATGCGGGCATCATGCCGCTGTCGGCCATGGCAGCCATGAAGGTCGACGAGTGGGAGTTGATGGTGGACGTCAACGTCAAGGGTGTTCTGTACGGCATCGCGGCGGTGCTCCCTGAGATGACGGCACGTGGCTCCGGGCATATCATCAATATCGGTTCCATTGGCGCACTGGCCGTCTCGCCCATGGCTGCCGTCTATTGCGCAACGAAATACGCTATCCGCGCGATTTCCGATGGGCTCCGCCAGGAGAGTGACGATATCCGGGTAACCTGCATTCATCCCGGCGTGGTGGAAAGCGAGCTGGCGAACACGATCTCCGACGAAGCCGCTGCCGCCGCCATGAAAACCTGGCGTGCTATTGCCCTGCAACCCGATGCCATCGCCAGGGCAGTGCGCTACGCACTCGAACAGCCCGACGATGTCGACGTCAACGAGATTGTCGTGCGTCCGACGAAGGCGGCGCATTGATGCCATCCACTTGACCGCAGTGCTTACGGGTATTGCCCTTGCTGTAACTCCAGCCGGCCTGACCCTTCCTTCAACTCCAATCCTTGCAGAGGAACCAATGACGCAGCAAGATCATCCTTATGTCGGACTGTGGGTCACCGGGGATCGCCATATCAGGCACGAACTCCTGCCGAACGGCCGTTATGACGAAGCGCGCGGTGACCGCGAGAGCGCCTACCGGGGACGCTACGAAGTGCGGGGCAACCACATAGAATACTGGGACGATACGGGCTTCACCGCGGATGGTGAGTTCGTCGAAGGCGTCCTCCATCATGCCGGCATGATCCTTTACCGCCAGCGATAGAGAGCCACGCTGAGACAAGCACTTCAGGGTTCCACAAGACGCTATTGCATGCCTTGCATGAGGCGCTCGGCAGCTTGCACTGCAAGGCCGGTCACACCACATCTCTCCCAGCAAGCGCGGCGGAAAGAAGCAGGACCGGGAGCGGAGTCGACATTGCAAATGGTTGTCACTATATAGCGGCGGCTTTGACGGCTCGCCTTTTACGTCGTGCCAGCGAGAGCGCGGTAAATGTGCTAGCTATTGTGACATCTATTGTGATCTAAAACGGCTTGAAAACCGAAAAAAAGCAAATAGAAACAATAGCGCGGGTCGAACGAGTTTCCTCGAGAGAATCAGTCCTCAAGAACTAGAACGTGCTCCTTGAACCCTCCATTCCCTTCGGCTCTGTGGACCTCGGACAAGTTCGGCTTGCCGGGCGAAGCCGACTCGGCTCGAATGGCAGCACGCATCTTTTCGAAGATGCCGACGTTTATGATTACCAATCGGCATAGCCGCTAGGGAAACAGCAGTATGAGTGAACACGCGATCGAGTTCTTGCGCGGGTGGATTGGCGAAAAAGTCCACTGCCAGCCCTCGCCAGCCAGAATCGAGAAGCAGGCCGAGACCCTCGCCAGGGAATGCGCGGCCAAGGCTGCCGAAGCCGGCATACCCCTGGAGGATATTCAGGAAGAGGTCGGCGACATTCAGGAGCTCATTGCTTCGAGGCTCGAAGAGGCGGCCGAGGCCGAGCAGGACGAAAAGAATTCGAACAAGCCCGCCGAGTAATATGCTTAGGAACAGGATGCGACAGTGGCTTGTCGAGATCGAAGTTCCTGGCGCCAGCTATTTGAAGCACAGCATACACCATTAATTGCTTGCTGGGTGAAGCTAGCGGGTTTTCAGCCCAGGAACGCGTTAATGTCGTAATTTCCAATGGTCTTTGCGAGGTCTTGCGGCGAACAGCCAAGCTTGTTTTTCAGTGTCTTATCTGAGCCAGCTGAGAGAAGGAGCTTGATCAACTCGCCACGGCCCCGTGATTCAAACACGGCACGCCACAGGGGCGTGTTTCCATGAATGTCTTGGGAAGAAACATCTGCGCCGCCCTTGACTAGAAGTTCCGCCACCTCGAGCCGATATTCGCGAGCAGCAAAGTGCAGCGGTGTTTCCAGATTCTTGTCCTGCACATTCACCTTCGCTCCACGCTCGATCAGTGCAGCGACGATTGCGGTCTCGCCATCTTTTGACGCATAAAACAACGGCGTCCGGCCTTCGCGATCTAACGCATCGACATCTTTCCCCTCTGAGATGGCCTGGATGACTTCAGCCGAGCTATGTCTCATCACCGCCTTGTGCACGGGTGCGGGACCATCTGGGTTGCTCATACTATGGCTCCGATTGGGCGATGAGTCTTCCAATTGATATTTTTTGGGGTCGTTTATTCGTCGTTGAGCTGCTTTGGGTTAATTCTTCGCGGCTTCCAGGGCCATTCCGTGCCGAAGACGGCGAAGACCGCGAAAGCTTAACCAAGATCTGCAGTGTGATGCGCCCCGAATCTACCTTCGAGCCACCCTTTCGGCAATGCCGGCACGAAATTGCCGTCGCGCCCGATCATGTCTTCATTGGCGACCAAAGCATTGAGGATTGCTTCCTCCACGCTCTGGATGACGGCGTCGAAGAACGGGTTGATGTCGGCATCCGGTATGTAACCGGCGCTGGCCAATTTGCCGGCCGCGCCGCGCGCCGCGTCGGCATTGGCCGTGCTGAACGCCAGAAAAATATCGCCGGACGAATTGTATCCATAGCCGCCGGTCAGCGCGACGCCGAGGGGCACGCGTTTCGCCAGCCGTTTCAACTGGTGCGGCATGAATGGCGCATCGGTGGCGACGATCGCGATGATCGAGCTCTTTTCGGCTCGCGGCGTGTTGTCCCGGATCGCCGGTTCGGCGAGTTCCGCTCCGGCCCTGATGCCACCGATGACGAGGTTTCGCCTTGCACCGAAATTCGACTGGACGAAGCAGCCGATCGTGAAACGCTCTCCGTTCCAGTCGACGCTGCGCGACGATGTGCCGGACCCTGCCTTGAAGCCGAAGGTGATCATGCCTGTGCCGCCGCCGACGCTGCCCTCTTCGATCGGCCCGCTTTCAGCCGTATCGAGCGCGGAAAACACGTGCTCGAAGCTCAGATGATGGCCGTTGATGTCGTTGAGAAAGCCGTCATAAGTCTCGCCCGCCACCGGCAGCGCCCAGGCGCTGTCGAGCGCGTGCGGCAGCACCGTCTGCATCCAGCGCAACGTTGCGTCGCGGCTGACGCCGCAGGAATGCGTGTTGGTGATGGTGATGGGAAGATTGAACGCTCCGAGTTCCTCTATCAGATGCGAACCGGTCAGCTCGCCATTGCCATTGGCGCTGAACACGCCGGCGAACACCGGGACGGCCAACTCGTCTCTGGGCCTTGGCAGGATCGCGGTCACGCCGGTGCGTACCGGACCCTTGCCGACAACGAGCGGCCCGTCCCCTGAGATCAGCGTCGTATAGCCGACCGTCACGCCGGGCACATCGGTGATCGCATTGAAGCGGCCTGGGGTGCCTTCGAATGGGATATCGAGGGCGCGTGCACGCAGTTTGCCCGAGGGCGTCGTAAGATGCGGATCGGTCATTTCTTCCTCAGAAAAGCGCCTTGGTCTTCCTCAGAAAAGCGAGCCTTGGCTGCCCGGCGCCTTGAGCTTGGCTGCCGACTTGGCAATCGCCTTCGGCCGCGCCGTGCCACTGATGGCGACTGCATCGGCGGTGCCGTCGGCGAACTCCAGCGAAAGCGCCATTCCCGACACGACCTCCGCCGAACGCTTGACCACCGCGCCGTCCGCATCCTTGACCAGTGCGAAGCCTCGCGCCAGCACGGCCTTGTGCGACAGCGTCGCCAGCAATCGATCGGCCTGCGTCAGTTTTCCACGCAGACGGTCCAGCCGCCGCGAAATCGCCTGGTCCTGCCGCCGTGTCAGTGCCAGCAGGGCATCGCCTTGCAGTTTCTGCCGTCTGGCGATCGGCGCCGGTGACAGTCTGGCGGCCGTGCGCGAAAACCGTGCCCGACGCTCGCGCACGATGGCGAAGAACGCCGCTTGCGCTCGGGCGAGGTCGCGGCGGGTCAGTGTGCGGGCTTCGTTCATGCGCCGCGACAAGGTCGCCGGTGTCAGACGCTGGCCCAGAAGCCTGGCCCGCTTGCGCTCGACGCTGACCGACAGCGCCCGGCCGAGCCGGCTCGTCGCCTCGTCGAAGCGCCGCCGCGGCAGCGCCAGCAATTGGTCGGGCGAGGGCAGCGCCCGGGCGGCTGCGCGCGCCGCCTGCCGCTTGCGTTCGAAATTGCGCGACAGTGCGGTCTTCAACCGCGCGCCAAGGCCGGCAAGCGTCGCTTCGAGGTCGACTTTGACCGGCACGGCGATCTCGGCGGCGCCTGTCGGCGTCGGCGCCCGCACATCCGCAGCCAGATCGATCAGCGTCCAGTCGGTCTCGTGGCCGACTGCCGAAATCACGGGAATGCTCGAAGCGGCGACGGCCCGGGCGAGCGCTTCGTCGTTGAAGCCCCACAGATCCTCCAGGCTGCCGCCGCCGCGCGCCACGATCAACAGATCGGGCCGCGCGATGGCGCCGTCCCAAGGCAGTGCATTGAAGCCGTTGACGGCAGCGGTCACTTCCGCGCCCGCCGTCTCGCCCTGCACCCGCACCGGCCAGACGAGCACGTGCAGCGGGAACCGGTCCTTGATGCGGTGGATAATATCGCGGATCACCGAACCTGTTGGCGAGGTGACCACGCCGATGACGCGCGGCATGAACGGCAGACGCCGCTTGCGGGCCGCGTCGAACAGCCCTTCGGCCTGCAGCCGGCGCTTGCGCTCGTCCAGCAGCGCCATCAGCGCACCGGCACCGGCCGGCTCGAGATTGTCGATGACGATCTGGTAGTTGGATTTTCCGGGATAGGTGGTGAGCCTGCCGGTGGCGATCACCTCCATGCCTTCCTCGGGACGGAATTTCAGCCGGCTCATCGTGGTCTTCCACACCACGGCATCGAGCCGCGCGCGATCGTCTTTCAGGCAGAAATAGGCATGGCCGGAGGAATGCGGTCCGCGATAGCCGGAAATCTCGCCGCGCACCCGTACATTGCCGAAGACGTCCTCGACCGTGCGCTTCAGCGCGCCGGAAATCTCGCTCACCGTATACTCGGTGGCGTTGGTGCGTGATTCGGGTGCTGCGTCGCTCATCGGCCGATTGGGGAACGGTTGTTGGCCGCCGTCAAGGCGGCCGTGTTCGATGTCGGCCCCAATCGCGCGATCACCAGCCCGGCAGGATCTGGTTCGGCTTCGTCCGTTTCATCTTGGCGAAGGCGAGGGCGGCGAAATCGAACGTGCCGGTCTCCTCGCCGAGCGGCACGGAAATATTGTCGAGGCTTTCCGAAATGTGGCGCGCAAGCGCGTCGACGATCTCCGGCCGCGAGGTCTGGCCGCGCATGATGCCGATGCGGCAATCGGGCAGGGCGCCGAAACCGTCGGCCTCGCCCAGCACCCGCATGCCGGGCCGCAGCGCGCATTCTGGCAGCACCGAGATCGCCAGGCCGGAAAGCACCGCGGCGGCGATGACGGTGGCAGAGAAGCTGGTGAACAGGATGCGATAGTCGCGGCTCTGCTGGTCGAGCACGTCGGCGGCGGCTCGCCGCCAGATGCAGTTCGGCCGGCCGAAGGCCATCGGCAGGATCGGCTGCTCATGCGTCGCGTGGTTGGCCGAGGTAACCCACAGCAGCGGTTCGCGCCGCACCACTTCCGACTGGCCGCGCGCGTCATTGTGCGTCACCAGCGCCAGGTCGAGATTGCCGCGCTTGATGTGTTCGACCAGTCCCGGCGTCGGTTCGCAGATAACGGTCAGTTCGACATGCGGGTTGGAGCGGGCAAACCGCGCCATGATCTCTGGCAGGAAGCGATCGGCATAGTCATCCGGCGTGCCGATGCGGATGGTGCCTTCGAGCCGGCGGTCGTCGAAGGCGGCCAGTGTTTCCTTGTTGAGATAGAGCAGCCGCCTTGCGTAGGAGAGCAGTCTATCGCCTTCCTCGGTCAGCCTGTTGGTGCGGCCGTCTTTTTCGAACAGCGGCTTGCCGATCCGTTCCTCCAGCCGCCGCATCTGCATCGACACCGCCGACTGGGTGCGATGCACCGCTTCCGCCGCGCGGGTAAAGCTGCCGGTGTCGACAATCGAGATGAAGGTCTGCAACTGATCGAGATCGAGCGGCGCTTTCATTGGCCTAATCCATCATTGATGCTGATGCTAAAGATTAGAAACATTCGTTGGATTAATCAATCGGGCCATGGCAAATTCCGATTTGTCCACATGAACGCATGTGAATCGAAGCCGGAACGGCCGCTGTTGCCAGCGCCCGATCGACCGGTTTCGCCCGTTCGAATGTGAAGGAGACCGACATGGCTACGTTTGATTTCGCTACCGAGACCTCGCGCATCACCTCGCGTCCGGCCGTTGCGACGCGCGTGGCCAATGCCGCTGCCAATGTTTACCGCGCCTGGAAAAACCGCCGCGCCTTTTATCGCCTTGGCGAGATGTCGGATGCCGAGCTCGCCGACATCGGCCTGACCCGCGCCGACCTGCACGTCGCTGTCGGTGTACCCTTTGGCCGAGATCCGACAGAAAGGCTTCGCGTCATCGCCATCGAGCGCGCCGAAACGATCGAGGATATGGCCCGCCAGGTGGTGTGATCGCATAAATTCGCGATTTTGGTCGCATTGAACCTTTTGAGGCATGACGCCACCAAGTTACGCAGGCTCCCCACTCCCTGCCGGATCCCCCCGGCCAGCCTGCGCGCTGCCCGGTCCTCCCAGGACCGGGCTTTCTTTTTTGGGCGGCACTGATGATTGGTTGCCGGTGTCTGGTCTAGCGCCGGCCCATGCCCTGCTTGAACTGGTCGAAGATCGACTCCATGCCTTTCTGGTAGTCGTCGCGCTGCTGGGCGCCTGTCTCGAACATCTTGCCGAACAGGTCGTCGAACGGATTTCTCGGCCTGCCGCTCGGATTGGCCTGCGGCTGCGGCGCCTGGGGTTGCTGCGGCGCCTGACGCGGCTGAGACTGTTGCGCGCCACCGCCGAACATGTCCTGCAGTACTTTGCCGAGCGGATTGTCCCCATAAGGGTTCTGTGTCTGCTGGGGTTGGTTCTGCGGCTGCTGCCCGCCGCCGAACATGTCCTGCAACACCTTGCCCAACGGGTTGTCGCCGTAAGGGCTCTGCGTCGGTTGCGGCTGCTGCCCGCCGAACATATCCTGCAGCATCTTGCCGAGCGGGTTATCCGTGGGGGCCGCAGGCTGAGGGGCCGGTGCCTGGCTGCCGCCGCCCGCCTGCCGCATCATCTGCTCGATGAGTTCGCCGAGCGGATTGCCGCCACTGACTGCCGCATGCATCTGTCCGCCTAGCTGGTTGGTGGTCTGCTTGAACAGCCCGCCCATCATCATCGAGGCGATTGCCGGCAGCATCTGCTGCAACACCTGCTGGCTGACGCCGCTCGCCTGCGCGGCCTGGCTGGCGACTGCGCGCGACAGGTCCTTCGAGCCAAACAGATGGCCGAGAATGCCGTTGCCTTCATCGAGGCCCTGCGGCGAGAAGGCCCGGCTTGCATCCTCGAAATATTTGGCGTGCTGGCCGCTGGCCATCGCCGTCATGAAGGAGCCGAGCCCATAAGGGTCCGCCGTGTTGCGCTTGAGCCCCTGCGAAAAGGCCGGCAGCAGCGCCGCGACCGCCGCCTGCGTCTGCTGTTGGGACAGCCCGAACTGCTGGGCCAGCGCCTGCATGCCGTTGCCGTTCTGGGCCTGTGCCAGAATATCGAACAAGGAAGGCATTGTTTTCTCCTCCGGGAAAATCCTCGTTGGAGAAGCCTAGTTCGTTTCCATCACTGATTGAAGCGAATTTGCCGGACCGTGGCTCATGCGGATTGCGAAGCGTTAATACGCGTATTCCATGAATACCGGCTCGATCGAGCCGCCCCAGCGTGTGTGGTAGGCGGAGAGCATCTCCTCGGCGCTGGTCGTCCCGCGCGCGACGACCTCGTCCAGCGTGTTGAGGAACGAGGTCTCGTCGTAGCCCTCGCGGTTCTTGCGGCCACGGTTCTTCAGTCCCATGCGCGAGATGACGAGCACGTCGCGGGCGATCTCGCGCAACGTCGTGTTGCGGAAGGGCGCCGAAATGCCATGTTGCGGCACCGCGTTGCGCATCGCCAGCACTTCGTCATAGCTCCAGCTCGAGGTCAGCGCCTCGGCCGCGTCGAGCGCCGCCGGGTCGTAGAGCAGCCCGACCCAGAAGGCCGGCAGCGCGCAGATGCGCCGCCACGGCCCGCCATCGGCGCCGCGCATTTCGAGAAAGCGCTTCAGCCGCACGTCCGGGAACAGCGTCGACAGATGGTTCGCCCAGTCGCCCATCGTCGGCAGCCCGTCCGGCAGTTCGTTACGGGCAGCGCCCGCCATGAACTGGCGGAAGGTGATGTGCGTCATGTCATGATACTGGCCGTTGCGGATGACGAAATACATCGGCACGTCGAGCGCCCATTCGACATAATCGGCAAAGCCGAAATCGGGCGAGAAGCAGAATTCGAGCAGGCCGGAGCGCTGATTGTCGGTGTCGCGCCAGATCTCGCCGCGCCAGCTCTGCAAGCCGTTCGGCCGGCTTTCGGTGAAGGGCGAGTTGGCAAACAGCGCCGTCGACAGTGGCTGCAATTTCAGCGACACCTGCATCTTGCGGCGCATGTCGGCTTCGCTTTCGAAGTCGAGGTTCACCTGGATCGTGCAGGTCCGGTACATCATGTCGAGGCCCTTGGTGCCGACCTTGGGCATGTAGCGGGTCATGATCTCGTAGCGCGATTTCGGCATTTTCGGCGTCTCGGCCAGCGACCATTTCGGGCTGCCGCCAAGGCCGAGAAAACGAATGCCCATCGGTTCGGCGATCTCGCGCACCTGCGCCAGATGCGCATTGCCTTCGCGGCAGGTCTGGTGGATCGTCTCCAGCGGCGCGCCGGACAGCTCGAACTGGCCGCCTGGCTCCAGCGAGATCGCGCCCTGACCGGTCGGCTCGACCAGTCCGATGATGCGGCCGGCATCCATGATCGGGTCCCAGCCGAGTTTGTCCTGCATGCCTTCGAGGATGGCGCGGATGCCGCGCTCGCCGCCATAGGGCACCGGGGCATTGCCGTCGACATAGAACGGGAATTTCTCGTGCTCGGTGCCGATGCGCCATTTGTCGCGCGGCTTGTTGCCTTCGGCTAGGTGCTCGACGAGTTCGTCGACGCCTTCGATCGGCCGGAAATCGGTGGTATCGCGCGCCATAATAGCCCTCCGCACATGACCCCGAAAACCGGCTTCGATTTTCTGAAGGGATCAGGTGCCCAATCAAATGCTACAGCGTCCTTTGCGCGTCCGAAAGGACACGCGGCCACTGCCGGCGCTAGATGGACGAAATGTCAGTAGCCGATCAAGCGAAAAATCCTGAGCCAGAGGGTAACGGGAATTGATCACCAATCGCCGATTGTCGCCTGGATCAGCGCCAGTGCCGCCACCGCCGCCGTATCCGCTCGCAGGATGCGCGGCCCGAGCGGAATGGCGGTAACGAAGGGCAGCGCTCTCAGCATCCTGCGCTCCTCGTCGGAAAAGCCCCCCTCAGGCCCGACCAGCAGACCGAGCTTTCTCTCCCGCACCGCCTGCAATGCCGGCAGGGGATTGTTGGTCGATGCATCCTCGTCGCAGAAGATCAGCCGCCGCTCGCGGTCCCAGCCCGCCAGCAGGCGCTCGAATTTTTCCGCTTCCCGCAGCTCCGGCACCGCCAATATGCCGCATTGCTCGGCCGCCTCGACGACATTGGCGCGCAGGCGCTCGATGCCGGGTTTTGCCACTTGCGTATGCTGGGTGATGACCGGCTGCAGGATGCCGGCGCCCATCTCCACCGCCTTTTGCACGAGGTAGTCGAGCCGCCCTTGCTTCAGCGGCGCGAAGCAATAGACGAGATCGGGCAGCGGCGGCTGCGAGCGCTGCAGCCTCATCACCTTCAGGCGTAACGCCTTCTTCGACTTCGCGGCGATCGCCGCCGACCATTCGCCGTCGCGCCCGTTGAAGACCAGAACCTCGGCGCCTTCGCCGAGCCGCAGCACATGCGAGAGATAATGGCTCTGCTGCTGGCCGACGTCGAACTCGATATCCAGTCCAAGTTCGTCCGGCACGAATAGCCGCTGCATCTTGTAATTGGCGCGCATCGCCGAGGAATGGGCGAGGCCGTCGCCGGCGTCAAGCCTCCGCGCTGGCGTGCCAGACAGGTCTGTAGCCACGCTTCAGCACGGAAACAGTTGTCGCCGGCGTGAGCATGCCGATTGGACCGTGGGTAAAATCGCCGAATCCCACCGGATCGCCATAGCCGCCGAAACTCCAGGGCAGCGCGGCGCCGTCAAACAGGGCGTACGCCCTGTTTCCTGACGAGATCATCGTGCCGTCCGGCAAGTCCGCAAGCGCCTCCGGTTTCAGTCGCGGCGCCCGCCCGCCCGATGCCAGGCGCTCCTTGTGCAGGCGCTTGTCGAGCTGCGGCGCGCGTGGCTCGGCAATGTCGAAGGCATCGCCGAAGCGCTGGACAAAATCCCTGGCCCGCTCGCGCCGGCAGAAGAAGCAGGGCCGGTGCCCGGCGGCAAGTGCCGTCACCTCGTCGAGGAAAAACAGCTCGGTCCAGCCGGCCTTGCCGCCCAATTGGTCGTCGCTTTGCCGGTTGCGCCCCATCGGCTGGCGCCGCACGTCGCCGTATTCGCAGACACAGATGATCCAGGCTTGCAGCGCCCAGCGCTTCTTCAACAGCGTTCTCGTCTCGGGGTCGTGAATGATGCCGCGATTGCCCATGAACTGGCCGCGCTCCGGCACGGCATGGATGGCGCCGAACGGGTCGACCCGGTTTTGCAGTGGCGTAGGCGTTCCCTGTTGGCTGCAATGCTGACGCCATGATATCGCTCGCTGCATCAATTTCATGTCAGCAGGTTTCGATGCGGGTCTTGGTCGTCCAGAACTTCGACAATGAGGGCCTTGGCCAGATCGGCGCGGCGCTTGTCGAGGCGGGCGCCGATATCGACCTGCGCCGGCCGTATCGCGGCGACGCGCTGCCGCAAGATAGCGGCTGGCATGACGCCATGGTGGTGCTCGGCGGCGCCCAGAATGCGCTGGACGACGAGCTCTGCCCGTATTTCCCGGGCCTGCTCGATCTGACGCGCAACTTTGCCGACAGGGATCGCGCGGTGCTCGGCATCTGCCTTGGCAGCCAGTTGGTCGCGCGCGCCTTTGGCGGCGAGAACCAGATAGGCGGTGCCTCGGAGTTCGGCTGGCACGAGGTCGCGCTCACCGCGGCGGCGCAGGCCGATCCGGTGCTCGCCGCCTTGCCTGAAAAATTCCCGATCTTCCAATGGCACGACGACACCTTTGACTTGCCCGAGACTGCCGTGCGGTTGGCCGGCAATGCCGTCGCCGAGAACCAGGCGTCCGCATCGGCCGCGCCATCTACGGCTTCCAGTTCCATTTCGAGGCCGACAGTCCGATGGTGCGCGACTGGAGTACCTCCTTCGCACCGCTGATCGCCGAGCGGCATCCTGAATGGGCGGGCCGGCTCGACGATGAAATGGCCCGCAGCGGACCGCAAGCCGATGCCGCCGGCCTGGCCATCGCCCGCGCCTGGGTGGCGACCATCTGACGGCTCATACAGCCAACGTATTTGGCGACGTTGCATATTTGGCACGCGGCGGCAAATCCGCCGGGGATAACGCGTTTCATCCTTGGCCTGTGTCAGTCCGCCAGCCTAAAAGGCGCCCGCTCTGCATCTTGCGTGCAACCGCGATGAACCTTTCCTGTGACCCGCGCGACACACCGCCGATACAGAACATGCCTAGAAGCGCGAAACCGTCAGACATTTGCGACGTATTTCGCGTTTCAACGCATTGGTAACCCGCTCGTGCATAGATGCAGAAAGCTCAACAAGAGATGACGTCCGTGAAAGCAGCCTTTTTGTCCTTTGCCATGTTGTCGGCCATCGTCTTGTGCGGCCTCGGCATTTATTCCGCCGACGCGGCCAACAACCACAATGCCGTCGACGGCTACGGCGTCACCGCCGCGCTTCGCTAGACCCTCTGCACATAACCTCACGCCTTACCTACGCCCGCTCACCCGTCACCGTCAGGATCCGTTTCTCCGCGCCGTCCACGACGAGCGCGGTGAGGTTACCTGAGTGCCAGGCGAGGGTGTCGACATTGACGCGGTTGCCGGTGATCTCGGGCTTGGCCACCGGCGTATGGCCGTGCACCACGATCTTGGGATGAAGGCCGGTGTGGTCGTGGAAGACCTCCCGGATCCAGATCAGGTCCTGCGGGCTCTGGCTTTCCAGCGCAATGCCGGGCCGGATGCCGGCATGACAGAAGAAGAAGTCGCCGAATGTCACTGAAAAGGCCAGCGAGCGCAGGAACTCGACATGGTTCTGCGGCACCGCCTCGACCAGCGCGGCGTGCCCTTGCCGCAATGCCGCATCGGCGCGGCCAAACCAGGCGCTGCTGCCACCGAGCGACACGCCATAGGATAGCGCCGTCTGGATGCCGCCATAGCGCATGAACAGGCCGTCCGGGTCGGGGAGATCGAGAAAATCGAGGAAGCCGAGATCATGATTTCCGGCCAGCATCAGATGACGTGGATCGCGTTTTTGCGCGTCGATCAGGAAATCGATGACGCCTTTGGAGTCCGGACCCCGGTCGACATAGTCGCCGAGATGGATCACGCGCCAATCGGCAATGGGCTTCCTCTCCAGCTCGCCCTCGATCCGGCGGTGCATGGCGGTCAGCAGGTCAAGCCGACCGTGCACATCGCCGATCGCATAGAGGCGCATACCTTCCGGTCCGCGCGCTTCGAAAAAATTAATGCCGGGCTCCGTCAATGCCTGCGTCGCCTCCGTGGTCATGCCGTCACGGACTTTAGCGCCGGAGCTGATCCTTGCCCATGTCGGTGACCAGACGCTTTCCGCACAGTGCCAGCGTTATGTCCATCTCCTTGCGGATGATTTCCAGCGCCTTGGTAACCCCTTCCTTGCCGAGTGCGCCGAGGCCGTACAGGAAAGGCCGTCCGATATAGGTGCCCTTGGCGCCGAGGCACAATGCTTTGAGCACGTCCTGGCCGGAACGGATGCCGCCGTCCATGTGCACCTCGATCGTGTCGCCGACGGCGTCGGCGATCTCTTCCAGCGCCATGATCGACGACGAGGCGCCGTCGAGCTGGCGGCCGCCATGGTTGGAAACGATGATCGCGTCGGCGCCCGTCCTGGCCGCCATCAGCGCGTCTTCCTTGTCGAGTATGCCTTTCAGGATCAGCTTGCCGCCCCAGCGCTCCTTGATCCAGGCGACGTCCTTCCACGACAGATGCGGATCGAACTGCTCCTTCGTCCAGGACGACAGCGAGGCGAGGTCGCCGACGCCTTTGGCATGGCCGACGATGTTGCGGAAGCTTCGGCGCTTGGTCCCGGCCATGCCGACGCACCAGCGCGGCCTTGTCGCCATCTGCCAGATGTGCTTCGGCGTCATTCGCGGCGGCGCCGAAAGCCCGTTGCGGATATCCTTGTGGCGCTGACCGAGGATCTGCAGGTCGAGCGTCAGCACCAGTGCCGAACATTTCGCCGCTTTTGCGCGGTCGATCAAATCGAAGACGAAGTCCTTGTCGCGCAGCACATAGAGCTGGAACCAGAACGGCTTCCTGGTCACCGACGCGACATCCTCGATCGAGCAGATGCTCATTGTCGACAGCGTGAACGGCACGCCGAACTCCTCCGCCGCCTGCGCCGCCAGCATCTCGCCGTCCGGGTGCTGCATGCCGGTCATGCCGGTCGGCGCCAGCGCCACCGGCATCGTCACTTTCTCGCCGATCATGGTCGATTCCAGCGAGCGGTTGTCCATGTCGACAAGCACGCGCTGGCGGAACTTGATCTTCTGGAAATCCTCTTCGTTGGCGCGGTAGGTGCTTTCGGTCCAGGCGCCGGAATCGGCGTAGTCGAAGAACATCTTCGGCACGCGGCGGCGCGCCAGGTCCTTGAGGTCGGCGATGGTGAGAATGCTGCTCATGGATCTTTTTCCGCTGGTTCTTCGCTGGTTCGTCGTTGGATTTTCTGGGCGGGGCCTACGGCTGTTTTCTTGCCGCCTCACCGTCACCGGGCTCGGAGCGTTGCCTGAGCCTCAGCCGCGACACGCGCTGCCAGTCGCCGCTGCGCTCGGCCTCGGCCATCGATCGTTCGACGTAGGAGATGTGGTCCATCGCCGCCTGCCGCGCCGCAGCCGGATCGCCGGCCTTGACCGCCGCATAGATTGCCCGGTGCTGCGAAAGCAGCGCCTCGCGCGCGCCCGGCACGTTGAACACCAGCCGCCGGTTCTGGAACACGCCTTCCGACAGCAGCCGATAACAGGAGCGCAGCGTGTGCAGCAGGATGATGTTGTGCGCGCATTCGCAGATCGCGTGATGGAACTCGATGTCGATTTCCGCCTCGTCGTCGAAATTGGCGGTCCGGTGCGCCTCGTCCATGCGCGCCATGATGCGGTCGAGCAGCGCCAGATCGTCCGATGTGGCACGCCGCGCCGCATATTCGGCAGCCACCGCCTCGATCTCGCGGCGGTACTCCAGATAGTCGGTCACCGCCTTGCGATGCATCGAGATCAGGTCGGTCACCGGCTTGGTGAACAGCTGGCCGATGACATCGGCGACATGGGTGCCGCCGCCTGGCCGTGTCGTCAACAGCCCGCGCCCTTCCAAGGCTTTCAAGGCATCGCGCAGGATCGGCCGCGACACCTCGAACTGCCGCGCCAGGTCGCGCTCGCCCGGCAGCCGGTCGCCGGTGCGCAACACGCCTTCGAGGATCAGGCTCTCGATCTGCTGCACCACCTCGTCGGCGGTGCGCGAATGCTCGATCCGGGAGAAAATGTCGCTCAAACGGGGTCCTGGGGGTTGAACCGAAGTCGCGCAAGATAAAGCCAGCGTCGCCAACTGGTCAAATTATTTATCCAATTCGCCGGGGCCGGGTCCGTTTGACTGCCGCGGCTTCATATCAGCTTGTGCTAAACTGGCCGTTTGCGTCCTCTGGAGATTGCCTCTAGAGCAATTCCAGGAAAAGTGTGAAACGGTTTTCCGCCCGGAATTGCGCAGAATCAAAGAGATAGAGCGGTTCGGCGTTTCCGTGAACAAGAGAGACATCATTGCCAAAAAGGGCTCAGAGAAGCCCGGGGGACCAGCTGTGCCAGACGCCGACCCGTCCAACCTTGAATTCCGGCTGCGCGCCAAAGCCGTGGGCGGCACCGTCATGGGCTTTCCGGCGCATGAAGGTCGGCCGGGCGCCCTCGGCGAGGTCCACGCCCGGCCGCATCCGCTGGTCGAAAAGCCGCGCGTGCTGGTGCAGCTTTCCTTCATGACCGAAGCTGGATCCGGCGTCGATCAGGCCGTGCTTTCCGAATTGTCGCGACGCCTCGGTATCGCCGCGCCCGACCCCCACGCCCGCCACCACGCGATGAAATGGGGCAAGGGCTCGCTGCGCTGGGAACGGCACACGGAGTTCTCGACCTACCTCTGGGAAGGACCGCTCGCCGAAAACGGCAGAGGGCAAGAGGACACACCCTTCGGCAACGGGTTTTCGCCGCCGGGCACGGTGATTTCCGGCATTAGGCTCGAAATCCGCAAATGGACGCCGGCGAACGAGAGGCTGATCGCCGGCTTCGACCCGACCAGCCTGTGCTACTCGCTGGTCGAGCGCGGCAACGCCGCCATCGTCACCGATTTCCGCCAGGACGGCGACGGCTTGACCCGCATGCTGGTGCTCGACCGCGGCCTGACCCCGGCGCGCACCGGGGCACTGTCACAGCGGCTGATCGACATCGAGACCTACCGCACGCTGGCCATGCTTGGGCTGCCGCTGGCGCTGACGCTGTCCGGTCGCGCCCGCCGCATCGAAGACAGGCTGGCTCAGACCACCTTGGAAATGAAGGTCGCCGAGACCCGCGACAGCCAGACGCTACTTGCCGACTTGACCGAACTGGCCGCCGAGCTGGAGGCCGATGCCGCCTCCAGCCTCTACCGCTTCGGCGCCAGCCGCGCCTATGACGGCATCGTTCGCGAACGGCTGGAAGCGCTCGATGAAGAGGCGGTGCCCGGCTACGACACCTGGGGCGGTTTTCTGCAGCGCCGCGTGGCGCCGGCGATGCGTACCTGCCGTTCGGTCGAGGAGCGTCAGGCCAACCTGTCGACGAAGCTCACCCGTGCCACCACGCTGCTGCGCACCTGGGTCGACGTCGAGGTCGAAAAGCAGAACCGCGATCTTTTGGCTTCGATGAACAATCGTGCCCGCCTGCAATTGCGGCTGCAGCAGACGGTGGAGGGGCTCTCGGTCGCCGCCGTCTCCTACTATGTCGTCGGCCTCATCGGCTACGTCGCCAAGGGCGCCTCGGTCTTCGGCCACGGCTTTGCGCCGGAAATGGTCACCGCCGCCTCGGTGCCGCTCGCCGTCGTGCTCGTCTGGTGGGGCGTGCGCCGCGTCCGCCGCATGCACTCCGAACCAGGCAAGCAGCCCGGCGAGTAGCGAAGGGCGGAGCGGCAGATTGCCGCTGCGGAAGGCTGTCCCGGCCATAGGCCTCCCAACCCGGCCAAAGCGGCATTTGCAAGCGACCACCGTCGCTGGTAAAAGATTTTTACCAGTCGATCGAAGGAAGCTGTCGATGTCCGGCCTTGCCATGCCGAAACCAGACGACGCCACGATGCGCCGGCGCGACGAGATCGTCGCCGATATGCGCATCATCGTGCCGGGCGAGGGCGTCGTCGACGCCGCCAATGCCATGCGCGCCTTCGAGAGCGACGGGCTCACCGCCTACCGGCAATTGCCGCTCGTCGTGGTGCTGCCGCAGACCGTGGCGCAGGTGTCGCGCGTATTGAAATATTGCAGCGATCGCAACGTCCGCGTCGTGCCGCGCGGTTCCGGCACCTCGCTGTCCGGCGGCGCGCTGCCGCTCCAGGACGCGGTGTTGCTGGTCATGAGCCGCTTCAACCGCATCCTCGAGATCGATTTTCAGAACCGCGTCGTCGTCGCCCAGCCCGGCGTCACCAATCTCGGCATCACCACCGCCGTCGAGCAGGAAGGCTTCTATTACGCCCCCGATCCATCCTCACAGATCGCCTGCTCGATCGGCGGCAATGTCGCGGAAAATTCCGGCGGCGTGCACTGCCTGAAATACGGTCTCACCGCCAACAATGTGCTCGGCATCGAGATGGTGCTGATGAATGGCGAGGTGGTGCGCCTCGGCGGCAGCCATCTCGACGCGGAAGGCTACGACCTGCTCGGCGTTATGACCGGCTCCGAAGGACTGCTCGGCGTCGTCACCGAGGTCACCGTGCGTATCCTGAAGAAGCCGGAGACGGCTCATGCCCTGCTGATCGGCTTCCCGACCAGCGAGCAGGCCGGCCAATGCGTCGCCGACATCATCGGCGCCGGCATCATCCCGGGCGGCATGGAGATGATGGACCGTCCGGCCATCCACGCCGCAGAGGATTTCGTCCAGGCCGGCTATCCCCGAGATGTCGAGGCGCTGCTGATCGTCGAGCTGGACGGGCCGGGTGTCGAGGTCGATCACCTGATCGGCCTGGTCGAAGCCATCGCCTATAGGAACGGCTCGACCACATGCCGCATTTCGCAATCGGAGCAGGAGCGGCTGAGTTTCTGGGCCGGCCGCAAGGCGGCTTTCCCGGCGGTCGGCCGCATCTCGCCCGACTATTACTGCATGGACGGCACCATACCGCGCAAGGAACTGCCGCGCGTGCTCGCCGGCATGCGCGAACTGTCGGAGAGATACGGGCTCGGCGTCGCCAATGTCTTCCACGCGGGCGACGGCAATCTGCACCCGCTCATCCTCTACGACGCCAATGTGCCGGGCGAACTCGAGAAGGCGGAGAGTTTCGGCGCCGACATATTGCGGCTCTGCGTCAAGGTCGGCGGCGTGCTGACCGGCGAGCACGGGGTCGGCGTCGAGAAGCGCGACCTGATACCGGAAATGTTCAACCAGATCGACCTCGACCAGCAGATGCGCGTCAAATGCGCGTTCGACCCCAACCATCTGCTCAACCCGGGCAAGGTGTTTCCGCAGCTGAGGCGATGCGCCGAACTCGGGCGGATGCACGTGCATCGCGGGCAAGTGGCGTTTCCGGACATTCCGAGGTTTTGAGGGGTATGTTGGCGCTTGGACACCCCCCTCTGTCCTGCCGGACATCTCCCCCGCAAGGGGGGAGATTGGCTGCTTCAACGTCCTGCTCGCCTTCAAGCGTTGATGGTTGGCGAAAGCCTAAGCGACATCCGATCTCCCCCCTTGCGGGGGAGATGTCCGGCAGGCCAGAGGGGGGTGGGAAGGATCGCGGCTTCTCGTCATTTACGACTGGTGGTTCTGCCGCATGACCACCTTCACCCCGACCACATCAGCGGAAACCCTCTCCGCCGTCGCTTGGGCAGCCGCCGAAGACTCGCCGCTCGAAATCATCGGCCATGGTTCCAAGCGCGGCATCGGCCGGCCGCAGCAGAGCGAGCCTACGCTCGACCTTTCCAAACTCTCCGGCGTCACGCTCTACGAGCCGGCCGAGCTGGTGCTGTCGGCGAAGGCCGGGACGCCGCTGGCCGAGATCGAAAGCCTGCTTGCCGAAAACGGCCAGCAACTGGCCTTCGAACCGATGGATTACGGCCCGCTGCTCGGCGGCGAGCCGGGACAAGGCACCATCGGCGGCGTGCTTGCCGCGAACCTTTCCGGCCCGCGCCGGCTGAAGGCCGGTGCTGCGCGCGACCACATTCTCGGCATATCTGCCGTTTCCGGGCGCGGCGAGGCCTTCAAGTCCGGCGGCCGCGTGGTCAAGAACGTCACCGGCTATGATCTGTCCAAGCTGATGGCCAACAGCTGGGGCACGCTGGCGGTGTTCACCGACGTCACTTTCAAGGTGCTGCCTGCCGCCGAGACCGAAGTCACGCTCGCCATCCGCGGCCTGCTCGACGATCATGCCGTCGCCGCCATGGCGCTGGCGCTCGGTTCCAGCGCGGAGGTGTCGAGCGCTGCCCATCTTCCCGAACGGGTCGCAGCTAGGGTTGCTGACGGCAGTCTCGGCAGCGATGCGGCGACGCTGCTGCGCATCGAGGGCTTCGGCCCGTCGGTCGCCTACCGCATTGCCGCGCTGAAAGACCTGCTGAAAGACGCTGGGCCGCTGCAGGAGATTTCCGGTTCGGTCTCGTATTCGGTCTGGCGTGACATCCGCGACTGCGCGCCGTTCGCCGATGGCGGCGGAAGGCCTGTGTGGCGCGTCTCGATGGCGCCGTCACAGGGCCACCAGATGGTGCTGGCGCTGCGCATGCAGGCCGCGGTGGGATGCCTTCTACGATTGGCAGGGCGGGCTGATCTGGCTGCGCATGCAGCAGGACGATCCCGAGGCCGGCCTGTTGCGCGGCCTCATCAGAAGACATGGTGGCGGCCATGCGACGCTGGTGCGCGCAACCCCCTCGCACCGCGCTGCCGTTCCCGTGTTCGAACCGCAAGCGCCGCAACTGGCAGCACTGTCGGCGCGGCTGAAGGCCGAATTCGACCCGAAGAATATCCTCAATCCCGGCCGTATGGCGCCGGGCGCAGGCTCTGCTACTCTCGCCCCGGCAACCGAGGGAGGAGCCCAATGAGCGATCCAGGCCAAAACGGTACGTCACGCCAGACCGACCGCTGGCTGGAGCCCGGTCCGACCAATGCGCTGGTCATCTACATCCTCTATCTCGCCGGCCTTGTCATCGGCGTCAGCGGCATTGTCGGTATCGTCCTGGCCTATATCAACCGCGGCAAGGCCGGCGGCTTCGTCGAGAGCCATTACACATTCCTGATCCGCACCTTCTGGATCGGCCTGCTCTATGCGCTGATCTCGGCGCTGCTGATGATCGTGGTCATCGGTGTCGTGCTGATTTTCGCCGTCGCCGTCTGGTTCATCGCCCGCTGCATTCTCGGCCTGCAGGCGCTGCAGCGCGGCGAAGCGGTCAAGAACCCCGAAAGCTGGTTTCTAGGATTATGAGCGTGATCCCCAAACGTGGGTACCGGTTTTGGGAAAAGATCATGCTCAAACGGTAAGGATTTGTTTACGTGCAGACCAATTTCTCAGCTGCCCAGCTCGCCGATCGGCATGTCGCGGAATCGGAGAAGATCCTGCGCAAATGCGTACATTGCGGCTTCTGCACCGCCACCTGCCCGACCTATGTGACGCTCGGCAACGAGCTGGATTCGCCGCGCGGCCGGATTTACCTGATCAAGGACATGCTGGAAAATGGCCGGCCGGCCGACAAGGAGATCGTCACCCATATCGACCGCTGCCTGTCCTGCCTCGCCTGCATGACCACCTGTCCGTCGGGCGTCAACTACATGCATCTGGTCGACCACGCCCGCGCCCACATCGAGGAGACCTACAAGCGTCCCCTGGCCGATCGTCTGACCCGCGCCATGCTGGCCTTCGTGCTGCCCTATCCCTCGCGTTTCCGCGCGGCGCTCAAGCTGGCGAAGCTCGGCCAGCCATTCGCCGGCCTGTTTGAAAAAATCCAGGCCTTGAGGCCTCTGGGCGCTATGCTCAAGCTCGCACCCGCGTCGGTCCCGGCAGTCTCGCCGATGGCCTCGCCGGGCGTCCATGCGGGGCAGGGCCCGAAGAAAAATGGCCGCGTCGCCATCCTCACCGGCTGCGCGCAATCCGTGCTCGATCCCGGCATCAACGACACGACGATCTCGCTGCTGACCAGGCTTGGTGTCGAGGTCGTCGTACCCGAAGGCGAGGGCTGCTGCGGGGCGCTGGTGCACCACATGGGACGCGAGGACGCTGCCCTGGCGTCGGCCAGGCGGAATGTCGACGCCTGGACGCGCGCCATCGAACAGGGTGGGCTCGATGCCATCGTCATCACCGCGTCAGGCTGTGGCACCACGATCAAGGATTACGGCTTCATGATGCGCCTCGATCCGGCCTATGCCGGCAAGGCGGCGCGAGTGTCGGCGCTGGCCAGGGACATCACGGAGTATCTGGCAAGCCTCGACCTGCCCGAGCCGGTGCGCAAGCCGGGCACCGTCGTCGCCTATCACTCCGCCTGCTCGATGCAGCACGGCCAGAAGATCACCCGCCAGCCGAAGGAGCTTCTGGCCCGTGCCGGCTTTGTCGTGCGCGAGCCGCGCGAGGGGCATTTGTGCTGCGGTTCGGCCGGCACCTACAACATCCTGCAGCCCGGGATTTCGGCGACGCTGCGCGACCGCAAGGTCAGGAATATCGAGGCGACCGGTGCTGACATCATCGCCACCGGCAATATTGGCTGCATCACCCAGATCGCCTCTGCCGCGAAGCTGCCGGTGGTCCATACGATAAAGCTGCTCGACTGGGCCTATGGCGGGCCGAAGCCCGAAGGCGTTCGCGAAGAGATGGCGGTTATCGCGGCCGAGTGATCCGCCAGTCGCCTACTCCGCCGCCAGTCTGTCCGCCGTGCCGTAGGTTGCCTGGTAGCGGGCGCGCTGGCGGCTGAGCGCCACCATCGTGTTGCGCAGCAGGATCGCCACGGTGATCGGGCCGACGCCACCAGGCACCGGCGTGATCCACGACGCGACATGCCTAACGCTCTCGGCATCGACGTCGCCGACGATGCGGCTCTCGCCGTCTGGCCCGATCTCCGAATTGATGCCGATATCGATGACGGCCGCACCCGGCTTGACCATATCGGCCTTGATCAGCCGCGGCTTGCCCACGGCGACGAACAGCGCGTCGGCGCGGCGTGCGTGTGCCGCCACCGAGCGCGTCATGTGATGGCAGACCGTCACCGTCGCGCCTTCGCTCATCAAAAGGAAAGCGATCGGCTTGCCGACGATCTCGGAATGGCCGACGACCACCACTTCGAGCCCCTTCAGGTCGAGGCCGGTTTCCTTGAGCAGTTCGACCGAGGCAGCCGCCGTGCAGGGCGCCAGATCGAGCTGGTTGTAGACGATGTTGCCGATCGAGGCCGGATGCATGCCTTCGACGTCCTTGAGCGGATGCACCGCCGCCTGCAGCGTCTTGATCGGGATGTGCACCGGCACCGGTCGCTGGATGATGATGCCGGTGACGCGCGGGTCGGCGTTGAGGCCGTGGATCGCCGCTTCGAGTTCGCCGGCGGTGATGTCGGCGCGAAAGCGCCTTTCCTCGAAGCCGATGCCGGCAAGCCCCGCCTTGGCGCGCTGGTTGCGGACATAGACGTCGACCGCCGCTGTGTCGCCGACGGTGATCGACACCAGCTTCGGCGGAAAGCCTTCGGCGGTGGCGATCGCCGCGTCCTCGCGCACGCCGGCGATGATGCGTTGGGCAACCGGGCCGCCTCGGAGATAGCGGCTGTCGTCGGAGAGGGTCATCGAGATAGGGCCTTTGTCTGAACTTTAGCCGCCACATAGCAAAGCAACCGCGAAAAGGCAGTGCGAAAAACGAACCGCCATGCCCGTCGCGCGACGTGCCGGCGAAATCTTCCCGTCAATTCTTGCTGGCGCTGGCGGAAACAAAAAGGGCAGCACGGCTTGCCGCGCTGCCCTTTCGTGACTGGCCGCATCCCCACACGGCCCGTCCCCCGTTATTCAATACTCCCGAGGCTTCTGAGCAGAATCATCGGTGAGGTCAACCGCAGATTACATCACTACAACCGTCGTGCCAACATTGACCCGCTCGTAAAGGTCGACCACGTCCTCGTTGCGCATGCGGATGCAGCCTGACGACACCGCGCCGCCGATCGTCCAGGGTTGGTTGGTGCCGTGGATGCGGTACTCGGTCGAGCCGAGATAGAGCGCGCGTGCGCCAAGCGGGTTTTCCATGCCGCCGGCGAGATAGGTCGGCAGATAACGGCCCTTGGCGGCCTCGCGGGCGATCATCACCGCCGGCGGCCGCCAGTCCGGCCAGACGCGCTTGTTGGTGATCTTGTGGGTGCCGGACCATTCGAAGCCCGGCTTGCCGGTGCCGACGCCATAACGCCGCGCCTTGCCGTTCTTCTCGACCAGATAGAGGAAATTCTCTCGCGTATCGATGACGATCGTGCCCGGCTTCTGCGGGCCGTCATAGGCGACTTCCTGCGGCAGATAGATCGGGTCGATCTGCGGCCGCATGATCATGCGCTTGGCCGGTGCCTGCACCGCTGCGGTGCGCAGCTGATCGGGTTCGGCCTGGCGCCGATAGCGCCGTTGCGGCTGCGCCTCTTGCCGGCTCTGCCGCACGATGCCCGGCGCATGGCCGAGCTGCAGCACCCAGGGCGCCGAAAGGTCGGGACTGACCACCACCGGCGGCCTCTCGGCATAGCGGTCGTTGGCATTGGCGGCGCCGGCGGCAAGCACGGCGGCGCCGCCGAACAGTGGGAACAAGAATGTCTTCATCGCAACGCACCTTGATCGTCGAACATGCCGGGGTGCAAAGCCTCCCCGATTTCGCCGACATTGAGCGCGAAGCGGCCACCGAAACATGAATCGGAATGCGTAAAATGCCGATCTGTCAGTAAAGCTTTTGGTGTGGTTACCGCCCGGTTCAGGAATCTGGTAAAGCCACGGTAAAGGCCGCGTCAAAACGCGTTAACGCCAAGACACGAACGGAATTCCGCCATGGACGAAAAGACAGGTCTGCTTGCCGGTCCCGACGGCGTCGCCCGCTGCTTCTGGCACGGCAACCTGCCGGATTATCTGCACTACCACGACCACGAATGGGGCCGGCCGGTCGCCGACGATCGCCGCCTGTTCGAGAAGATCTGCCTCGAGGGTTTCCAGTCGGGCCTGTCCTGGCTGACCATATTGCGCAAGCGCGACAATTTCCGCGAGGCCTTCGCCAGCTTCGATGTCGACAAGATCGCCGCCTTCACCGACGCCGATGTCGAGCGCCTGCTCGGCAATGCCGGCATCATCCGCCACCGCGGCAAGATCGTCTCGACCATCAACAACGCCAGATGCGCCCGCGAGCTCATCGACGAGGCCGGCTCGCTGGCCGCCTGGTTCTGGAAGTTCGAGCCCGGCCCCGACGAGCGGCCCGAGATCGTCGATCTCGCGCATCTGCGCGCCAATCCGACGACGGCCGTCTCGGTCCGCATTTCGAAAGAACTGAAGAAGCGCGGCTGGAGCTTTGTCGGCCCGACCACCGTCTACGCCTTCATGCAGGCGATGGGGCTGGTCAACGACCATCTCGAGGGCTGCGTCTGCCGCGAGCCGGTCGAGGCGGAGCGGAAAGCCTTCAAGCGGCCGAAATAGCGGCTCAGGCGCCGCCGGCGCCGGCGAGGAAAAACCCGGCGAGGATGGCCGCCAGCGCGGCGAACACCGGATAGATCACCAGCAGGCCGGTCATCAGAACGTCGCGCATGGTCGGCCCGTTGCGCTGTTGCGCCGCGATCTCGAACGGTCCCGCGATTTGCTTCGTCGCCTTCGGCGCATGGCCATCGGCCGGCCGCAACCGGACCGAAGCGTCGCGTGCGCCGCTATCGATGATGTCGAACTTCTGTAGCGTGGCCATGGCCCGAACCCGTTGTTTCGGCGCGCTTATCGGCCCGGATTGTGTCGGCACGATGCCGCGCGCATGGCGTAATTGTTTCAGCTTCTTTTTCTTGCCTTCTCCCACAAGGGGCCTGTTGCGTAATTCGCTGATTGTGATTCTCTGAGACGAAGCTCGGAGGGAATCGCGATGGCAGTGAAGCAGATGGGCCAGTTGAGCTTG